>JAGAOB010000044.1 GCA_017623895.1 Clostridia bacterium | reverse complement strand
GGACGATATCCAGTTCATCGGCGGCAAGGAATCGACTCAGGTGGAATTTTTCAATACCTTTGAGGCGCTGTTCGGGGAAAATAAGCAGATCGTCCTGGTCTCCGACCGTCCGCCGAGAGACATTCAGCTGTTGACCGACCGTCTCCGCTCTCGCTTTGAGTCGGGGGTCATCGTGTCGGTGGGTCAGCCCGAATACGAATTGAAGGCAGCCATTATCCGTCAACGGTGTAAATTCTACCGTATGGACCTTTCCGACGACGTGGTGGAATTTATCGCCCAGCACGTGAAAAGCAACATCCGTCAGATCGAAGGCGTTTTGAAAAAAATGATGGCTTACCGCCTGATCTCCCAATCCACCCCTAATATGGCCATCGCTCAATCGGCCATTCGGGACATTACCAATGAAAATCAGCCCCTTCCCGTGGTGATTGATAAGATTCTGTTGGAGGTTTCGGCGGAATACGACGTTTCCATCGACGAAATCACGGGTCAAAAGAGGGTAGCGAAAATTTCCGACGCCCGTCAGATCGCAATGTACATTATGAGAGAGATCACGCCGATGTCTCTCCCTGAAATCGGAAAGCAATTTGAAAACCGCGACCACGCCACCGTCCACCACGCCATCAAGCGGGTTGAGGACAAGATCCGCTCTAACCCCAATCTCAAGCTTCATATTGACGATATCATCAAAAATATTCGGGAAAAATAAGATTCTTTTTTCCACGACCTTTGGATAATTATCTGTGGATAACCCACTTTTATTCACAAAATTTTCCACACCGTTGAAGCTTTTCTCCACCCCGTACACACCCCCTTTCCGTCCAAAAAAGTTATTCACCCTTATCCTTGCTTTGTCCACACGAGGCAAAGAAACAAGTTTTGGCGAATTCTGCACCAAAAACGGGCTTTTCCACAGTTTCCACACCCCCTACTAATACTACTATTTATTATTACTTACTGTCTTGAAAAGAAAGTGCGTACAGCGTTACTTTTCTTTCCCTCTTACAAAAACAGCCGAAAGGAACGAAAGATATGATTTTTTCCTGTGAAAAGAATTTACTTCTGGAAGCGGTAAATACCGTTTCCCGCGCCGTTCTTCCCAAAGCCACCTCTCCCGTGATGGAGGGAATCTTGGTGGAATGTTATGAAGAGGGAAGAATGAAGCTGATCGGATACGATCTTTCCTTGGGAATCGAAACCCAGGTTCCTGCCGAGGTGGAAAAGGGAGGAACCTTCGTCGTCAACGCCAAGATGTTCGGCGACATTTTGCGGGCAATGGATAACGATACGGTTTCCTTTAAGATGGACGAACGGCTGAATTTGACCGTTTCCTGTGCAACCGCCCGCTTCGTGATCGGCTGTATCGACGCCGCAGGATTTCCCGTGCTTCCGATGGTGCAGGAGGACAAGACCATTGAGGTAAAGGAGGAAATGCTTTCCTCGATGCTTCGTCAAACCCTGTTTGCCGTTTCCGAAAACAACGCGACTCCCATTTTGCAGGGGACCCAATTCCGCGTGGAAAAGGGGGAACTGCAGTTAGTGGCAACCAATCAATATAAATTAGCGATTCGCAAGGAGCCCTACGTTTACGACGGGGAGGGCTTCCGCTTCGTCGTTCCGGGAAAGACCGTCACCGAGTTGAATCGGATGCTGAAGGGAGAGGGGGACGATATGGTCCGCATTTCTCTTGCACAGCGTCAGATTTTGTTTGAATTGAAGAATACCGTGGTCATTTCCCGTCTTTTGGAGGGAGATTTTCTGGATTACGAACGGATTCTTCCCACGTCGTTCAGTACCGTTGCCACGGTCAAAATCGACGGACTGAAACGGGCGATGGAACGGGCGTCGATCCTTTTGAATAATGAAAAGATCCGTATTCCCGTTCGCTTCTCCTTTGAATTTGATTCCATCGTTACCTCTTGCCGTTCCTCTACGGGGAACAGCCTGACCGATCAGATCAAGGCGGTCATCGACGGCCCCAATCTGGAGATTGGATTTAATAATAAATATATTTTGGAAATTCTCGCCGCCGCGGAGTGTGACGAGATTATGATCGGTCTGAATAAGCCCAACACGCTGATGAAGGTAACTCCCACCGAGGGAGAGCGGTTTATCTTTCTTCTTTCTCCGATGCATTTGAAGAGCTGATGAAAAAGGCTGAAATCAAAGAAAAAGAGAAAGGAGAGAGGGCGTGAACGTAAAAAAAATACAGCTGCAGAATTTCCGAAACTTTGAAATGCAGGAATTTCAATTTGAGTCGGGCGTTAATATTCTGCTGGGAGATAACGCACAGGGGAAAACCAACGTGCTGGAGGCCTTATGGCTGTTCTCTGCCTGCAAATCCTTTCGGGTAAGCGACGATAAGCCCTTTTTACGAATCGGAGAGCATCGGGCAGCCATTTACGGAGAATACGAGCGCAACGGTCGCATTTATCGCCCCGTGATGAAATTTTACGACGACAAGAGAAGAGAGATCTTTCTGAACAACGTCGCCGTTCGTCCACGGGAAATTGTGGGTCAATTTCCCGCCGTTCTGTTTTTCCCCGATCATTTGTCGTTGGTGAAGGGCTCGCCCGAATTAAGGCGCAAATTTCTCGATCTGGCGCTATGTCAGACCGATCCGTCGATGCTTCCCGTATTAAACGAATATAATAAGGTTCATCAACAGCGCAACGCCCTGCTCAAGCAATACAGAGAGCGCATTGACGCCAAATCGGCGTTGGATATATGGGATGAAAAAATCGCTTCTCTTTCCGCCCGCATTGCGGCAAAACGCTACGAATTTATTTCGGCGATGTCTCCCTTTGCCCAACGGGTAATGGACGAGATCTCGGGAGGAAAGGAACGGTTAGAGATCGTTTACCGAACGGTTTGCAATATGCCCCCGCGGGACCTGGAGGATCTGGAGGATAAATTCTTCTACGCCCTAAAAACCCATCGGGAACGGGATATCTTGTCGGGTCACACCTCAACGGGCGTGCATCGGGACGATTTTGATCTGTTCGTCAACGGAGAGAACGCGAAAATTTACGCATCCCAAGGACAACAGCGGTCGGTGGTGATGGCGTTGAAGATGGCGGAGGCCGATCTTCTCCGCAGCGCCACGGGAGAATTTCCCATTATGCTGTTCGACGACGTCTTTTCGGAATTGGATCCCTACCGCAGAAGCTATATCATCGAACGGATCCGAGGACGGCAGGTTATTTTGTCCTGCTGTGAGGATACGGGAGATTTTGCCGAAGCCAAGATCTTCCGCATCAAGGGAGGTCAGGTGGAATGAAGCGGAGAGGAATGCTCCATATCGGTTCGGGATACCTGATTAACACCGACACCATCGTTGGAATCTTCGATTTGGACAAGACCACCTACGGACCGCGGACGCGGGAATTTTTGGCGATGGCGGAAAAAAGCGGACAGGTGGTTTCTGCGGGATACGAATTACCCAAATCCTTTCTCGTCTGCAAGGAAGACGGGAAAAGCAGGGTCTATCTTTCCCAGCTGGCGTCGGCAAAGCTGCAAAAGCGAATCGAGCAGCTTTGATCAAAAGCTTCTTTTACGGAAAAGTGGAAAAGCGAATCGAGCAGCTTTGACGAAAGGCAGCAAAAAAGGAACGGAAAAAAGCTTTTTTCAAAGAAGTTTTTTTGCGGAAGCAAAAAACGCGAATACTTGCTTTGTGATGAAAAAAACAAATTGATATACTTAATTGGAAAGGAATTATTATGAGTGAACTGACGAACAACGTACCTGCCGCAGGGGCAAAGTACGACGAAACTCAGATTCAGGTTCTGGAAGGATTAGAGGCGGTTCGTAAGCGCCCCGGGATGTACATCGGTTCTACGTCCATTCAGGGCTTACACCATTTGGTGTACGAGATTGTGGACAACGCCATCGACGAAGCGCTGGCGGGATACTGCCGAAACATCTACGTGGACATTCTGCCCGACAACGTGATTCGGGTACGGGACGACGGCCGCGGCGTTCCTACGGGGATCCATCCGAAGATGGGGATCTCCACGGTGGAGGTCGTTTACACCATTCTCCACGCCGGCGGAAAATTCGGCGGTGAGGGATATAAGGTTTCGGGCGGTCTGCACGGAGTTGGTGCCTCGGTGGTAAACGCCCTGTCCCAATGGATGGAGGTTCGCGTCCACGACGGGAAGAACGTTCATTATCAACGGTATCTTCGCGGGAAGCCCGAAGCAGCCGTTCAGATCATCGGTCAAACCGAGGAGACGGGCACGGAGGTTACCTTCCTTGCCGACGATACGATCTTCGAGACGCTGGAATACGAATACGACGTATTGCTGAAGCGGTTGCGGGAGCAGGCGTTTTTGAATGCGGGGATCCATATTATTTTCGCGGACCGTCGGGGCGAGACTCCCAAGGTATCCGATCTGCAGTACGAGGGCGGAGTGAAGACCTTCGTGGAATATCTGAATCAGCAGAGAAAGAGCGAAGGCCTGCACGACGTGATCCACATTGCCGTTTCCAACGAAAACAACGCGGCGGAGGTGGCACTGCAGTACACCGATTCTTACGCTCCCTTGATCCTTTCTTTTGCAAACAACATCAACACCACCGAGGGCGGAATGCACGAGGTTGGATTTAAGACGGCACTGACCAAGGTGTTGAATAATTACGCCGTTGCCCACAAGATCCTGAAGGAAAACGATGCGGGTCTGGACGGCGAGGACGTGCGCGAGGGGTTGACGGCGGTCATTTCGGTGAAGCTGACCGAGGCGCAGTTCGAGGGTCAGACCAAGACCAAGCTGGGGAACAGCGAAATGCGTCAGGTGGTCTATCAGATGGTGATGCAGAAAATGGGTGATTTTCTGGAGGAAAATCCCTCGGTTGCCCGCACGATCATCGACAAATCCTTGACTGCCCAGCGGGCAAGAGAGGCCGCTCGTAAGGCGAAGGAGACCATTCGCCGTAAGACGGGTCTGGAATCGGGTCAGATGCCCGATAAGCTGCAGGACTGCAACGAACGGGACGCATCTCTTTGCGAGATCTACATCGTCGAGGGTGACTCGGCGGCAGGGTCTGCCATTCAGGGCAGAGACTCCCGCTTCCAGGCGATCCTTGCGATGTGGGGAAAAATGCTCAACGTGGAAAAGGTTCGGGCCGATAAAATCTACGGAAACGACAAGCTGTATCCCCTGATTATGGCGCTGGGCGCGGGGATCGGAGAAAAATTCGATATCGAAAAGCTGCGCGATCACAAGGTAATCATTATGGCGGATGCCGACGTGGACGGATCCCACATCCGCACCCTGCTTCTGACCTTCTTCTTCCGCTATATGCGTCCGTTGATCGAAAACGGATACGTTTACTCCGCCGTTCCTCCCCTTTATAAGTTAAAGAAGGGCAAGCAGGAGCGGGTGGCCTATTCCGACGAGGAGCGGGACCGCATCTCTGCAGAAATGCGGGGCGAAGGAAACGCAAAGGTCGAGATCTCCCGCTTTAAGGGCTTGGGTGAAATGGATCCTCACGAGCTGTGGGAAACCACGATGGATCCCGAACGCCGCTCTCTGTGCCGCATCACGCTGTACGACGCAGTCCGCGCCGACGAGGTGTTCTCGGTGCTGATGGGAGAGCAGGTAGAGCCCCGCAAAGAGTGGATCGAACGCAACGCGCAATACGCGGTCAACCTTGATTTTTAAGGAGTATAGAAATGGCTCACAATAGAAGTTACAAGCCCGAGGATATTCTCTTCCCCGATCAGGTCATTACCGAAAGCCGATTGGTGGAGGAAATGGAAAAATCCTATATCGAATACGCGATGTCGGTTATCGTCGGCAGAGCGTTGCCCGACGTACGGGACGGTCTGAAGCCCGTTCACCGTCGCATCCTGTATACGATGTACGAATCGGGGCTGACGTCGGACAAGCCCTTTAAGAAATCCGCCACCTGCGTGGGTGACGTTTTGGGTAAATACCATCCCCACGGCGACACCTCCGTTTACGACGCGATGGTGCGCTTGGCGCAGGATTTTTCGATGCGCTATATGCTGGTGGACGGTCACGGAAACTTCGATTCGGTGGACGGAGATCCCCCGGCAGCCTACCGTTATACCGAAGCCCGTCTTTCCAAGATGTCCAACGAAATGCTGCGGGACATCGACAAGGAAACGGTAAATTGGGACCCCAACTTTGACGAAAGCCGCAAGGAGCCTCGGGTTCTGCCCTCCCGCTTCCCCAATTTGTTGGTCAACGGATCCTCGGGAATTGCCGTCGGTATGGCGACCAACATTCCGCCTCACAACCTGACGGAGGTGATCAACGCCGCCGTTGCGGTTTTGGACGATCCCGAGATCGAAACCTTTGATCTTTTGGACTATATTTCAGGTCCCGACTTCCCCACGGGAGGCATTATTATGGGGCGCCGCGGCATCCGTGCCGCCTACGCTACGGGGCGGGGCAAGGTCGTGGTTCGCGCCTGCACGGAATTTGAGGAATTCGGCAAGGACCGCACCCGTATCATCGTCACCGAGCTTCCCTATCAGGTCAACAAGCGGATGATGATCAAAAACATCGCCGAGCAAGTCAAGGACAAAAAGCTGGAGGGAATCTCCGACCTGAGAGACGAGACCGACCGCAACGGAATGCGGATCGTCATCGAGCTGAAAAAGGACGTCAACGCCCAAGTGGTGTTGAATAATCTGTTCAAGCAAACGGCATTGCAATCCTCCTTCGGCATTATTCTTTTGGCGCTGGTGGACGATCAGAAGCAGCCCAAGATCCTGTCCTTGAAGCAGATTTTGGAAGAATACCTCACCTTCCAGCGTGAGGTCCTTACCCGCCGCACCGAATACGATCTGAAGAAGGCGCGGGAGCGCGCCCATCTGTTGGAAGGGCTTCTCATCGCCCAGGACAACATCGACGAGGTTATCCGCATCATCCGCACCGCCTACGACGACGCCAAGCAGCGTCTGATGGAACGCTTTACGCTGGACGACGTTCAGGCGCAAGCCATTCTGGATATGCGCTTGAAGGCGTTGCAGGGCTTGGATCGGGAAAAGCTGCAGGCAGAATTTGACGAGCTGCAGCAGCGGATCACCTATTATCTGGGGCTTTTGGAGGATCCCGAAAAATTGAAGGCGGTCCTGCGAGAGGAATTGCTTGAGATCCGCGATAAATTCGGCGACAAGCGCAAGACCGAGATCCAGGACGTGGAGGACGAGATCGATATTGAGGATCTGATCGAAGAAAAGACTAGCGTCTTTACGATGTCCCACCGCGGCTACATCAAGCGCCAGCCCGAGGACGTGTACAAGGTCCAGAACCGTGGCGGCCGCGGCATCAACGCAATGGCGACGCGGGAGGAAGACTTCGTGGAGGAATTGTTCATCGCCTCCACCCACGCCACCATTCTCTTCTTCACCACCCGCGGCAGAGTGTTCCGCATCAAGGGATACGAGGTTCCCGAGGCCTCCCGTCAGGCAAAGGGAATGAACATCGTCAATCTGCTGCAGCTGGATCAGGGAGAGACCGTCTCCGCAATGATTCCTCTGTACGGAGAGATCGATGCGGAAAATACCTATCTGAATATGATCACCAAGGCAGGCATCACCAAGCGGTCCCGCTTGAGCGAGTATAAGAACATCCGCAAGGGCGGACTGATCGCCGTCAATCTGGACGAGGGCGACGAATTGGTCTCGGTGAAGCTTACCGACGGAACGAAGAATCTTTTGATCATCACCCACAACGGAATGGGCATCTGCTACGACGAAAATCAGGTTTCCGTGGTAGGACGCACCGCCCGCGGCGTGAAGGCGATCAAGCTGGACGAGGGAGATGAGATTATTTCCTCCATTCTGGCAGAGCCCGATCAGGATCTTCTGATCGTCACCGAAAACGGAATGGGCAAACGGACGGCCTTCTCCGAATTTAAGATCCAGAACCGCGGCGGCCGCGGCGTTCATTGCCATAACGTCTCCGAAAAGACGGGGCTGATCGCAGGTGCCAAGGCGGTTACCGATAACGACGACGTGGTCATCATTTCCTCCGACGGTGTTTTGATCCGTATCCGCGCCAAGGACGTTCCCACCTACCGCAGAACCTCCTCGGGGGTTAAGATTATGCGGGTGGGCGCCGACACGAAGGTTATGAACATTGCCCCCCTGCCCAAGGCGGAGGAAGAAGAGATTCCCGCCGAAACTGAAGACGATGGACAACCCATTCAGGAATAATAATCCCTTGCGAGGTAGAATACTATTATGAAGAACACTGAAAAAACAATGGAAAAAATCGTAAATCTCTGTAAAAACCGCGGCTTCATCTTCGCGGGCTCGGAGATCTACGGCGGACTTGCCAACACCTGGGACTACGGTCCTTTGGGGGTGGAGTTCAAAAACAATGTGAAAAAGGCGTGGTGGAAAAAATTCGTTCAGGAAAACCGCTACAACGTGGGTCTGGACGCCGCCATTCTTATGAATCCTCAAACCTGGGTCGCATCGGGACACGTGGGCGGATTTTCCGACCCCCTGATGGACTGTAAGGAATGTAAGGAGCGCTTCCGCGCCGATAAGGTCATCGAGGATTGGTGTGCCGAAAACAATTTCGACCTGGGCAAGGCGGTGGACGCGATGTCTCAAGCCGAAATGAAGCAATTCGTGGAGGAGCACAACATCTGCTGCCCCACCTGCGGAAAGCATAATTGGACCGACATCCGTCAGTTCAATCTGATGTTCAAGACCTTCCAGGGCGTTACCGAGGATGCCAAGAACGTGGTTTACCTGCGTCCCGAAACGGCACAGGGAATCTTCGTAAACTTCAACAACGTCGCCCGCACCACCCGCAAAAAGCTGCCCTTCGGCGTTTGCCAGGTGGGAAAATCCTTCCGCAACGAGATCACCCCGGGGAACTTCACCTTCCGCACCCGTGAGTTCGAGCAGATGGAATTGGAATTTTTCTGCAAGCCCGGCACGGAATTGGAATGGTTTGCCTATTGGAAGCAGTTCTGCAAGGATTGGCTGCTTTCCTTGGGAATGAAGGAGGAAAATCTCCGTCTTCGCGACCACGATCCCGAAGAGCTGTCCCACTATTCCAACGCCACCACAGACTTTGAATTCGTCTTCCCCTTCGGTTGGGGCGAGCTGTGGGGGGTCGCTTCCCGCACCAACTTTGACCTGAACGCTCATCAGACCACCTCGGGGCAGGATATGACCTATTACGATCAGGAGGCCAACGAGCATTATATCCCCTACGTCATCGAGCCGTCTCTGGGTGCCGACCGCGTGGCGCTGGCCTTCTTGGTGGATGCCTACGACGAGGAGGTGGTGGACGCCGAGAAGAACGACACCCGTGTGGTGCTGCGTCTCCATCCCGCCCTTGCCCCCTACAAGGCCGCCGTTCTTCCTCTGTCCAAAAAGCTGTCCGAGCAGGCCGGGGAAGTCTATGAAATGCTGGCCAAGCACTTTAACGTGGACTACGACGAGGCAGGCTCCATCGGCAAGCGGTACCGCCGCGAGGACGAGATCGGAACCCCCTTCTGCATCACCGTGGACTTCGACACCGAAACCGACGGCTGTGTCACCATCCGCGAACGGGATACGATGGAGCAGGTCCGCATCCCCGTCTCCGACGTGGTAAGCTACCTCAACGAAAAGCTGTATTACTGATTCTCGTCTCCGACGAGGTAAGCTATCTCAACGAGAAGCGGTATTACCGATTCTCGTCTCCGACGTGGTAAGCTACCTCAACGAAAAGCTGTATTACTGATTCTCGTCTCCGACGTGGTAAGCTACCTCAACGAGAAGCGGTATTACCGATTCTCGTCTCCGACGAGATACTTTAACGAGAAGGGGCATTACTGACCCCTGTCGGGGTGAAGCATCCTTTCTTTTTCGGTAATCCGAAAAAAACATTTTCCTTGGAAAGGAATTTTTATGATTATTTTAGACAATTATCGTGTAAAGCTGATGGAGATCGAACAGCGTATTCAGGAATTGGCAAGCGCGATGCGTATCGAGCAGGTGAAAAAGGTGCTCGCAGAGTACGAAACGGTCACCGCCGACCCCGATTTCTGGAACGATATGGAAAGATCCCAAAAAATTCTCGTGGAGCAGAAGCGCCAGCAGGGAATTTTGGCGTCCTATCAGGCCGTGGCATCCCAACACGAGGATGCCGTCACCTTGGTGGAGCTGGCAATGGAGGAATGTGACGAGGACACGGAAAACGAGATCGTTTCGATGACCGAGAATCTGGAGAAAACCATTGAACGCTTGACGATGGACACCCTGTTGGACGGGGAGTACGACAAATCCAACGCTATTCTCACCTTCCACGCGGGAGCAGGCGGCACCGAGGCCCAGGACTGGGCACTGATGCTGTTCCGTATGTATTCCCGCTACGGAGAACAGAACGGATTCAAGGTCAAGTGCCTTGATATGCTGGACGGAGACGAGGCGGGAATCAAATCCGCCGTCCTGATGCTGGAGGGCCCCAACGCCTACGGCTATATGAAATCTGAGTCGGGGGTGCACCGCTTGGTGCGGGTCTCTCCCTTTGACGCGTCGGGAAGACGGCAGACCTCCTTTGCTTCAGTCGAGGTGATGCCCGAGATCGAGGACGATAAGTCCATCGAAATTCGGGAAGAGGATCTGGAGATCGAATGTCACCGCGCATCGGGGGCAGGCGGTCAGCACGTCAACAAGACCGACTCTGCCGTACGCATCAAGCACATCCCTACGGGAATCGTGACGGGCTGTCAGACCGAGCGCTCTCAAAAGCAAAATCGGGAAATGGCGCTGAAAATGCTGAAGTCCAAGCTGTTGGAGATCAAGGAACGGGAGCATTTGGAAAAGATCGAGGACATCAAGGGCGTGCAGATGGACAACGGCTGGGGCTCCCAGATCCGCTCCTACGTCTTTATGCCCTACACCTTGGTCAAGGACCATCGCACCAACTTCGAGGTGGGGAATGTGAACGCCGTGATGGACGGAGATCTGGAAGGCTTCATTAACGCCTATCTCAAGCACCTGAAGTCCGGCGCAACCGAATAAAAAAACACGGAGAACGAATCCTCGTTCTCCGTGTTTTTGATCTTTCGGACGACAAGCGTCGAGGCTCGCGCAAGGCGAAGCCTCTGCCGAGGCGAAGTCCGCGGGGCGGCCTGTGAGTGCCCGCGGGCGGCGGTCAGGATTCAACGCCCAAAACGTATTTCATACCTTCTACGGGGAGGGGCGCGTCTTCTTCGCGGAATAATTGCATTTTGATCACGCGACCGATTTTTTCTTCCCAATCCTTGCCCACGGGGACGGTGACGTAGTCGCCGCAGTGCAGATCGTCGTCCGTATCGCAAAGATAGTAATAGGATTTTCCGCCCTGCTTGAAAACTACGCTGCAAAACAGGTATTCGTCGTGGATTTCGTAGGATTGACGCAGTAATTCTTTCAAGAGCTTGAGGCTTTTTTTAGGAAATTCGTCTTCGTATTCCAAGATTTCGTTTTTAATGAAGGGGAGTGTTCCCTCATCGTAACAGCGATAAAGAAAATCGTTGAAAAGACGTTCTTTATCTTCGATAAAAGACAGAAGATTTTCTTTCAATTCCATTTGAACCGCCCAATCGTCGCATTGAAAGATTTCGTACGTCATTTTCTCGATGGTGGTTTTGTACAGTGCGAGAAGGACGGCGGGGTTGGTGGTTTGTTCCATTGCCCGAACGTATTCGTCGGCACGCAGAAGGTAGTCGGGACTGAAAATATCGTCTTCCTGTTTTTCCAACTGTTTTCTGAAAAGTCTCATCGTGCTTCCTTCTTTCCTGGTTGTGATTTCATTATACACCATCGTTTGTCCGATAAACGGGACTTTTTTGCAGAAAAAGAAGAGTTCCCGCAACGGGGAGTTGCGGGTAAAAAAAATTGCAGGTGCCGTTGAGGGGGACGGCACCTGCGGAGACGGCGGAGAGGGGGGCCGCCGTCTTTTGTTTTATGAAAATCCACCAACCTTGTCGCAGGAACGTCGTTTCATAAAACAAAGAAAATAGAGGCGGGAGAATCCCGTCTCGGAGTAAACCGTTGTGCCCCGTTCTGAGAACGAGGTACTATCAAACCTGCAGAAACATGCCGCGCCATCTGCCGAATCAAAGTCGGAACGCGTCTTTTTCGCAGGGCGGAAACCGAAGATGCTTCCTTTTTATGGTACTTATTATAGCACGGGTTTTTCCAAAAGTCAAGGGATTTTTCGCAAGTTTTCAAACTTCGGCGTATATGGATATGGTTACCAAAACCGAGATGCAAATTTTGTGCATAGTGCACGAAACCCCTGCCGCCGATGGGGCGGACAGGGGGTAGTGATCGTCTCGGATTGATTTCTTCTTTAACGGCAGACCCAGACCCGATCGATCCCGTAATAATGAAACAACGGAAGGTCGGAGGGGGTAATTTGTTCTCCGCAGACCAGGATGGGGACGGCGGGGGGGCAGGCAATGGAGGGGACGGCGAGGATTCGCCCGGCGCTTTGTTCGACGGGGATTTCCTCCCGCGGCCCGAGGGCGGCGTCCCGAATGGAGCGTGCCTGCAGATGGGGGGAGGCCTTGGGAGGGCACGCTTGCAGGGGTTCCTTCTTGGGCAGTCCCGAAAGGGCTGTCTGAAGGGCGGTGCAGGCGGCGGCCGTCTGGGAGGGGGAAAGCATCATAACCACGAAATCCTCGTCGGCAAATTCGCAGACCGCGTTTCTCTTCTTCAGCAGATCTGCCACCTGCGTTCCCGTGTAGCCGTAGTCCTTGGGGGCAAGCGTCAGCTTCAGTGGCTCGTCCCCGATCAGGCAAAAGCCTTGGGCTTGCAAGCGGGATCGGAGTGCGTCGACGGTGTTTTTTGCTTGTTGCAGTGCCTTTGGAAATTCCTTTTCGCAAAGAGCGTTTGCGCGATCCAAGGACTGCAGAATCAGATACGAGGGCGAGGTGGAGCCGAACAGTTCCAATGCGGATTTTGCTTGATTTATCAAGGTTTTGTGGTGTTTTGCCACGTGCAGATACGCCCCTCCCGTCAGCACGGGAAGGGTCTTGTGGGCCGAGGCACAGCACAGGTCCGCTCCCAGGTCCATCGGGTGCTGAGAGGGAGATAAAAATTTCAAATACGCCCCGTGGGCGTTATCCACCAAAAGCAGGACTCCGTGACGACGGCAGACCCGAGACAGGGCGGCAATGTCACAGCGATTTCCCAAATAGTCGGGGGAAGTAAGATAGACGGCGGTGACGGAAGGATCCTTCAGGACTTCTTCCAAGCCTTCGGGGGTGATTTTGCAGGAAAGGTAGGCTTCGTCCTCTCCGTAGAGCCATTGCACCTCGAAATCCAACAGAGCAGCGGCGGACAAAAAGACGGAATGAGCGTTGCGACCTGCGGCGATGCGGGGACTCTTTCCTTGTTCTTTTGCCTGCAAGCACGCCAAATGGAGCATCCCGCGGATGCATTGGGACGACCCCTCGGTGGAGTAAAAGGTGGGACATCCGAAGAGGGTCGACGCGTTGCTTTCGCTTTCGGCAATGATTCCCGATGCTTGATAAAGGCTGTCCGCGCCCGCAATCTCGGTGATATCAAGGGGTTCTGCGCCGATCAGAGATTCTCCCTTATGGGCAGGCATATGGAGGCGCAGGGAGTGCTGGTTTGCGTATTGCTTTGCGAAATCGCAGATGGGGGTGTTCATTCTTCATCACTCCGCGCTACCGCCAGCATAATGGCACATTCCATCCGCTTGCGGAATGGGTCGCACCCTGCCTGATAGACTCCCTTGACCGAGCCCGTGGCGTGGTAGGCGTTTGCGGCACATCCCCCCGAGCAATATAGCTTTGCCCAGCAATCGGCACATTCGGGACGGGCGTAAACGTTACATTCTCCGAATTCCCGTTGGGCGGCCTTGTTGGTTACGCCTGTCCAGACGTCGCCCAAGCGGTATTTTTCGTCTCCGACGAATTGATGGCAGGGGTACAGGTCTCCCCACGGGGTGACTGCCATATACTCCGTTCCCGAGCCGCACCCCGAGATCCGCTTGTAGATGCAGGGGCCGTCGGTCAGATCGATCATATAGTGATAAAAGGTAAAGGGCTTGCCCTCTTTTTCCCGCTTCAGCATCAGACTTGCCAGCTTTTCGTATTGCTCCATCACGATCCGACGGTCTTCGGCGGTCAATTCTGCGGGATCGTTGGGGGCGCAGACCACGGGCTCCATCGAAAGCTCGGTGAATCCCAGGTCCAGCATTTGCTGAATATCCGCCAAAAAGTCGGGGTTTTGGTGGGTGAAGGTCCCTCGCATATAATAATTTTTCCCGCCCCGAGCCTCCACGAGCTGTTGAAACTTCGGAACGAT
Organism: Clostridia bacterium; assembly: GCA_017623895.1. GTDB lineage: Bacteria > Bacillota > Clostridia > Oscillospirales > UBA644 > RGIG995. The sequence goes on along the minus strand of JAGAOB010000044.1, from coordinate 25,258 downwards.
GCGCTCCCAGCTTCCATTGCCCGCGTAATCCACGCGATAACGGTCGTGGACCTCCTTTCGTCCGTCCAGGGACAACACCACGTTGCTCATTTCCGCATTGCAAAAATCAATCACATCTTGATCGATCAAAACGCCGTTGGTGGTGAGGGTGAAGCGGAAATTCTTTCCGTGCTCTGCTTCGATGGAGCGAGCGTACGCGACCAGCTTTTTGACCACGTCGAAGTTCATCAGCGGCTCTCCGCCGAAAAAGTCCACCTCCAGATTGTGCCGCGTGCCCGAGTTTTCAATGAGGAAATCCAGGGCTCGCTTGCCCACCTCAAAGGACATCACCGCCCGATCACCGTGATATTTCCCTTGGCTTGCAAAGCAATAGGAGCAGTTGAGATTGCAGGTGTGGGCCACGTGCAGACACAGGGCCTTGACCACCCCTGCGGTCTTCTGTTTCAGCTCGCCCGCCATCGGGGCAAAGGTGTCGGGGGCAAAGAGAAGCCCTTCCTCCTTCAGCTGTTGTACCTGATCGTAGCATTCGGCGATTTCGGCGGGAGTGATGCCGTCGACGGCTGCGTATTTTTCGCCCAGGGACGCCAAAATTTCGTCCTTCGTCTTTTGTTCAAAATCGGCAATCACGTCGTAGGCTACCTCATCCACGGCGTGGACCGAGCCCGAGCATACGTCGATGACAATGTTGTAACCGTTTAATTGATATTGATGGATCATAGGATGGTTTTTCTCCGATGTTTTATCGTTCGATCATAAAAAAACCGCCCGACGGCGGCTTTTTTATTGATTCAGAAATTACTTCTTGGCTTCGCACTTCTGATTGGCAACGCCGCAGCTGGTTTTGCAAGCGGATTGGCAGGAAGTCTGGCATTCGCCGCAACCGCCCTTGCCGGCACAAAGCTTGCGGGTCTTCAAAGTCTTGATATGTTTCATATTGATTCCTCCAAAATTCTATTCTACTATAGATTATAGCATATTTTTTGCGTAAAGTCAAGGGGTGTGCGGCGGGTCCCCGCGGTTTCTTTCACGGGGAGCCCGCAGGGGCCCCGGGGGCGCGAGGTTTCGCGCGCAAGGGGATGCGGCTCCGCGCGAGTTTGCGCGGAGCGAGGGGTTTGCGCGGGGTGCGGGGTTTGCGCGGGGTGCGGGGTTCTCGCGGGGTGCGGGGTTCGCGCGGGGATTAGCGCGGGTTCTTTTTTGCGGCCTTGCGGCGCAGGATTTCTGCCCGCAGGTCGGCGTCGGGGAATTGAAGATTCAAAAAGGAATAGGTCAAGCGGGAGTTGAGGCGGGAGGCGTAGCACGCTTCTCGGTCGTCGATGGACAGGTTGGTGCTGATGACGGTGGGCTTTTTGCGGGTCAGTCGGGTGTTGATCACCGAATACAGGGTGGTCTCCACGAAGGAGGAATAAAATTCCGTGCCCAGATCGTCGATGATGAGAAGGTCGGCGTCGAGATAGTCCTCGGTGGGGAGGCCTGCCTCCTTGTTGCGGAAGGTGGCGGCTTCAAAATCTCCCAGCAGGGATTGGACGGGGGCGTACAAGACGAATTTTCCCGTGCGGATCAGCTCGCAACCGATACAGACCGACAAAAAGGTTTTTCCGCACCCGGGCTCTCCGACGAAGAGAAGGTTTTGGGATTCTTCGCCGAAGGTTTGCACGTACTTTTTGGAAAATTCCAGCAGCTTTTCCATCTTTTGCCGTGCGTCGGCGGGATAAAGGGACAGGTCGTATTTTGCAAAACCTGCACCGTTGAACAGATGCTCCATTCCCGATTCCTTCAGGTATTGCTCGGAAAGGGCTTGCTTATAGCAGGCGCAGAGGGCTCCGTCTACCACGCCCTCGTCCAGACAGACCGAGCAGTGATGCACGGGGTCCAGATAGTCTGCGGGATATCCGTTTTGCGCCAAAAGAGTCTTGATTTCTTCCTGCAGGGACAGAGATTTGTCCCGAAATGCCAGGAATTTTTCTTCGCTTCCGTCTCGGTCCGCAAAGAAGCGGAAGAAGGCCGCGTGATTTTCCTGCAGCTCCCGTTCCTTTTGGGCAATGGCGGGGACCGAGGCAAAAATTCCCTCGCGGCGGCGGTTTTCTTCGATTCTGGAATTGGTGCGGCGGTCCTCCATCAGCTGATTGACCGCTTCCAGGCACTTGTTTTTGTTCATCGTCAATCTCCTCCTGCAATTTCCCAAGCCAGATCCAAGGCGTCATTGGCCGCGGTGGATTTTTTGGGATTGTTGGGGGTGGTTCGGCGGGTTTGGGTGCGTTTTTGGGTTTTTTGTTCGGGCTTCGGGGCGGCTTGCGCCTGTTCGGGGGTCTTGTATCCTGCCTCGTGCCATTTGACCAAAATTTTGTCGATATAAGTATAGGTGTATTTCCCCGTATTTTTGATGGTTTCCTCGTAGGCAAGGCCGATCATATCCAGCTCGTAGCCCAATTCCTCGTGCCACTTGACGAAGGTGTTACGCTCCGCCTCGGAGATGGCGCGGGTACCCAAAATTCCAAAGCGGGAGGCGATGCGGTTGACGGTGTTTTTCTTTTCGGACTCCTTGCGGATCAGCTCCTCGGCCTGTTCAAAGGTCTGAACGCCGTCGTCGGCCCATTTGATTCCCGTTTGGGCGATCTGCCGCAGGGATTTTCCGTTGTCACACCCGTAGCGGATCAGCAGGGCTACCACGTTTGCGGGAAGTCCGCACCAATCCACGAGGGACAGGATCAGGGAGGCGTCGGCGGAGGTGAGGGGCTTTTTCAGTGCCGTTTCCGCTTCCTTGTAAAGGAATTGCAGTGCCACGTCTCCCTCTAACCGTTGTGCCACCGTTTCGGGGTGGTAGGTCATAAAATCCGAGGCCTTCAGCTGGGGGCGCTGGAGGGTGTATTTCCCTGCTGCCTTGTACAAAACGCCTGCCTTGATCCAATAGTGGAACGCGTCGTTCAGACGGGGCTCGTCCACCGACAGGGTCCGCATCAGATCGTCCTTCAAAAACGCGGCGTTGGCGTTGCGCAGCAAAAGCAGGAGCAGACGCAGCTCCACGTCGGGGGCGGAGAGGTGCTTGTCCACCACGTCGCAGGGGACGGAGAAGTTTTGGGAAGATTCAAATAAAATCGTAGGTTCCATTCTCTGCTCCTTTACCGTTCGATCTTCATCGACCGTTCTATTTCCCGTTTTGCCGATGCCTTTGCGGCGGATTCTCGCTTGTCGTACAGCTTTTTCCCTTTGCAGAGACCGATCTCCACCTTGACGTAGGAGCCCTTCAGGTAGACCCGCAGGGGGATCAGGGAATACCCGTCCTGCTTGACCTTTCCGAAGAGGTGGTCGATCTGCTTGCGGTGCAGAAGCAGGGTACGCTCCCGCAGGGGGTCTTTATTGAAAATATTTCCCTTCTCGTAGGGGGAAACGTGAGCTCCCATCAGGATCATCTCTCCGTTCTTTACGGAGCAGTAGGAGTCCTTGAGGTTGACTCGTCCCATACGGATCGACTTAACCTCCGTGCCCACCAAGGAAATTCCCGCCTCCAGGGTTTCCTCCACGAAATAGTCGTGATATGCTTTTTTATTGTTGGCAATGACCTTGATCGAGGGGGCTTTCATCGGAGACGCTCCTTTCCAAGAAATGATTCGGGGAAAATCAGAATTGAGTCGATTACAGTTTACTCATAACGTAGTCTGCGTATTCGTCCCCCGTACAGCCCGTGTCGCGGCCCGTGACCACCAGCTTGCGCTCGGTGAACATACATTCGTCCAAGGCGGCGGAAAGTTTGTCGGATTGCGCTTGATATCCGATATGGGACAAAAGAAGAACGGCGGCGCGAAGCATCGAGGAGGGGTCGGCGTATTTGGCTCTGCCCTCCCGTACCATACGGGGAGCGTCCCCGTGAATGGCTTCAAACATCGCGTAGCGTTTTCCGATATTGGCGGATCCTGCCGTGCCGACGCCGCCCTGGAATTCGGCGGCCTCGTCAGTGATGATATCGCCGTACAGGTTGGGCAGAACGAAGACCTGGAAGTCGCGGCGGCGTTTTTCGTCGATGAGCTTGGCGGTCATAATATCAATGAACCACTCGTTGAGTTGAATGTCGGGATATTGCTCTGCAACCTTGTGGCAACGCTCCAAAAACTTTCCGTCGGTGGTCTTGATGATGTTGGCCTTGGTGACCACCTCTACGCGGGTCTTTCCGTTCTTTTTTGCGTAGTCAAAGGCGATCTGCGCAATGCGGTCGCAGCCTTGGGTGGTGGCGACGGTAAAGTCGATGCCCAGATCCTCGGATACGTTCACTCCCTTGGAGCCGACGGCGTATCCACCCTCGGTGTTTTCGCGGAAGAAGGTCCAGTCGATGCCCTGATCGGGGACCTTGACGGGACGTACGTTTGCGAACAGATCCAACGCTTTGCGCATCGCCACGTTCGCCGATTCGATGTTGGGATATCCGTCCCCTGCGTTGGGGGTGTGGGTGGGTCCCTTCAGAATGACGTGGCAGGCCTTCAGCTCTTCCATAACGTCGTCGGGAATGGCTTTCATTACGGCAACGCGGTTTTCGATGGTCAGACCGTCGATGTTGCGGAATTCCACCTTCCCCGCGGCAACCTCGTCCACCAGAAGATGCTCCAGCACCCGACGGGATTGGGCAGTGATGGTGGGGCCGATGCCGTCTCCGCCGCAAACGCCGATGATGATCTTGTCCAGCTTGGCGTAGTCGATGAAGTCCCCTTGGGCCTTCAGTCCGTCGACCCGCTTCAGCTGTTCTTCCAGCAGGGTGGCGAATTTTTCCGTCGCCGCCCGAATCTGTTCTTCGTACATAATATATTCTCCTTCAAGATAAAATGCAAGCAATGGAATTTATTGTGCGTCCAGCCGCATCGCCCCCTGCAATCCGAACAGAGGCGTGGGGAAAAAGAGCCAGACGGCGGGAATCTCCCGCAAAAGAATGGATGCGACCAAGGCGGCGACGGTGAGAAGCAGAAATAAAGCCTCCGTCGTTCGAACCAAAACCGTCCACGCCCGGGGAGTCGTCCGCGTTTTTGCCGATTTCAGAATCCCCCAAACGCTCCACCGCAGGGCGGCCGCCGTTACGGCGCCCCATAGGATCGCCAGAAGCAATCCTGCCCGTCCTTGAGGAACCGCCGCCAGAAGCAGCAGGGAAAGGGCGGCGTAGGAGAGAATCAAAATGGGGGAAAGGACGCGATCCACCCCTTGGATGAACCGTTTCACGGTGGCACTGCGTCGCGTCGTAGACGTGCGCTTCCTTTTTTTTGAAATGCTTTGCCGCGTTGCAGACGCGGGCTCCTGTCGCTCTCTTTTTGCGGTTACGTGATCCTTTTTCACGGTTACGCGTTCTTGGTGGCGTTGAGAAGACCGCCTGCCAGGATCATCTTCTTCTGACGGTCGGTGAACACCGTAGTCAGAGGAATCTGCAGATTTTTCGTTTTATTGATCAGCACCATAGGCGTGCCGTCTTCTACGTTTTTGCGGATGGCGGGGATCTCCAATTCGTCACCTTGGTCGATGCGGTCATAATCCGCCTCGTTTTCAAAGGTCAAGGGAAGGATTCCCGAATTGATGAGGTTTGCCGCGTGGATGCGGGCAAAGGATTTTGCTACCACGGCCTTGACGCCGAGGTAAAGGGGAACCAACGCCGCGTGTTCACGGGAAGAGCCCTGTCCGTAGTTTTGTCCGCCGATGACGAATCCGCCGCCCCATTCCAACGCCCGTTCGGGGAAGGTCTTGTCGCAGACTCCGAAGCAGAACTGGGACAGATAGGGGATGTTGGAACGGTAGGGCAGGATCTTTGCTCCCGCAGGCATAATGTGGTCGGTGGTGATGTTGTCTCCCACCTTCAGCACGGCTTTTGCGGTAAGGACCTCGGGCAGCTCCTTATTCAGGGGGAAGGGCTTGATGTTGGGGCAGTAGATTACCTCGTGCTCCTCGGATTCGGGATAGGGCTTGACGATCATATTGTCGTTAATATCAAATTCCTCGGGCATATCCACCGTAAGGTCGGGGACGTTTGCCATCGGATCGGTAAAGACGCCCGTCAGAGCGGAGACGGCAGCGGTTTCGGGAGAAACCAAATAGACCTGTCCGTCGGCCGTGCCCGAGCGTCCCTCAAAGTTGCGGTTGAAGGTCCGCAGGGAAACGCCGTTGGAGTTGGGGGCCTGTCCCATTCCGATGCAGGGACCGCAGGCACATTCCAGAATCCGCGCTCCCGCAGAGATGATGTCGCTCAAAGCGCCGTTCTTGGCCAGCATATCCAGAACCTGCTTGGATCCGGGGGCGATGACGAGGGAAACGTGCTCCGCCACCGTTTTTCCCTTCAGGATCTTGGCGACCTTCATCAGGTCCAGATAGGAGGAGTTGGTGCAGGAGCCGATGCAGACCTGATCGATCTTTTTCCCTGCCAAATCCTTGATCGCCTTGATGTTGTCGGGAGAGTGGGGGCAGGCTGCAAGGGGCTCGAGGGTGGAAAGATCAAGGTCGATAACGCGCGCGTATTCCGCATCGTCGTCAGCGGCAAGGGGAACGAAAACGTCGCCCCGTTTTTGCGCTTCCAAGAATTTGCGAGTAACCTCGTCGGCGGGGAAAATTGAGGTGGTTGCACCCAATTCTGCGCCCATATTGGTGATGGTTGCCCGTTCGGGAACCGAGAGAGACGACAGATCGCCGCCGTATTCGATCACCTTTCCAACGCCGCCCTTGACCGACAGGATCTCCAGCAGCTTGAGGATGATATCCTTTGCCGCTACGCCTGCACGGAGCTTGCCGTGAAGGTTGACCCGAATGACCTCGGGCATATTCAGATGGAACGCGCCGCCGCCCATTGCAACCGCTACGTCCAGACCGCCCGCGCCGATGGCCATCATTCCGATGCCACCGCCCGTGGGGGTGTGGGAGTCGCTTCCCAAAAGGGTCTTGCCGGGGGCTGAAAACCGTTCCAGATGGACCTGGTGGCAGATTCCGTTGCCGGGACGGGAATAATACAAGCCGTATTTTGCACAGCAGGATTGAATGTAGCGATGGTCGTCCGCGTTCTCAAACCCCGTCTGCAGGGTGTTGTGATCGATGTACGCCACGGAGCATTCGGTGCGCACGCGGGGAATCCCGATGGCTTCAAATTGCAGATATGCCATCGTTCCCGTGGCGTCCTGGGTCAGGGTTTGGTCAATGCGGATGGCAATTTCCTTGCCCGGGACCATCTCCCCCGAAACTAAATGGTTTTTAATGATTTTTTGCGTAATGTTCATTCCCATGATTGATTGTCTCCTATTTGGGGTTATACTGTAACGGGTACGGGGATTCCCCCGCCGCCGTATCGTGCGAAAGCGGTACTTCAATATTTATAATACTTAATTATACACGATACATAGCGGTTTGTCAAGAATTTTTACGGCAAAGGGGGATTTGTTCGGATTTTTTTTGCAACCGCAGGGGGGTTTGACAATTCTGCGGAAATGTGCTATACTTTTGCTGTGAATCAAGTCTGTCGGACGCGTGCAGTCACTTACGCTGATCAGGGCTATGGCGCGTACAGGCTCTTTGGGTGAATCAAATCGATTTCAAGAGAAGATTCGTGTGGATTTCTTCTTCGAATCTCTCCGTCGCAGAGAGGTCTTTTCGGTGCGTCGGAACAAAGGAGGAAAAATGAGAATAAGAACTGTTCTTTGTTTGCTTTTGGCAAGTGTGTTGCTTGTCCTGTGTGGATGCGTGGGGCCTGCCGAGGTGGAGTATGATCCCGAGGCTGCGGCGGAAATGCGGAATTCCCGTCACCTTTATCTCACCGTGTGGTCGTGGCAGGTGGCTTCGTCGCAGGACGCCCGTGCTTATGCCCAAAAGGCAAAGGAATGTGGCTTTACCGCCATTGATTTTGCCGTTCTTTGGTCGGATTTCGAGCCTCTGAAGGGGCATTTCCATTGGAAGTATTTGGATGAAACCGTTAAGGCGTTTACCGACGAGGGCTTGAAGGTGTCGCTTCAGCCCTTGCTGTGGACCAAGGACCTGTCTTGGGCAGACGAGCTGGTACTGCAAAAGACGGCGCAAGGGAAGATATATGAAATGGAGGATCGGGGATCTTATCTTTCCTTCTCTGACGCCGCAACCTTATCCATTGTGGAAAACACCCTGCAGAATTTCGCGCTCCACGCCGTTTCGACCTACGGCAAGGATCTGACCCGCTGGGGCGTCCGCCTGTCCTGTTTTGGGGAGTTCGATTATTCCGTTAACGAGGATCTGGATTATTCGGAAGCCTCGATTCGCGGATTTTACGATTATTTGCGAGAGGTCTACGGATCTCGTCAAAAAGTGTCCGATCTGCGGGGGCTGGGTGCCTCTTCCGAGGAGGAGTGGAATGCTTTGCCCGCGGAAGACGTGGTGGACGCCTGCTACGGAGATTGGCGTCGGTACCGTCAACAGTGCCTGTCTGACGTATTGGATATGATGGTAAACGTTTACCGCAGCGCGGACCCCACCGTTCCCATTTTATTCTCCTTGGGGACTTACGGAAACGGGATGAATACCGCGTATTCGGGCGTCGTGGATCTGTGGTCTGCTCTGGAGAAGCACGACGTGGATATCGTTGGACTGTCCCTCTGTGACGGTGCTCAGGAGAGTATGATGCTTTCCCTGATCACCTGCCTGACGACGAAGAAGATTTCCGTAGAGGTGGACGGTGCGTGGGCGCTGGAGGAGGGACGGGATGTTTCTTCTCAGGTGCGACTGTGTGGAAGGTACGGCGTATTTTCCCTTTCTACCGCTAATTTTACCGTGGAACAGCTGGAATCCCACAAGCAGACCCTTTCGGGGTATCCGCAGTCCCTTGCGACGACGCAACCCTTGGGAGATCGGGATCCCACCCAAGGAATCTTAATTTTGTCCAATGAAATTGCCGCTGCGCACCCGCCCCGATCCTTTGATGCCCTTTACGGTGATGCGTGGAATCTTTTGTCGGAAAACGGTTCCCGTCGCGTGCGGTTCGTTACCGAGGCACAGATTGCTTCGGGAGAGATCTCCCTGGAGGGGGTAACTACGCTGTATGCTGGCAATATCAACGGTTCTGTGGAGGTGTCCCCTGCGCTTGCAAAGGCTCTTGCCGATACGCAGACCACGGTGCGAGGGGATCTTTCCTTCGTCTTTTTGGACGGCACGTCCCCCGAGGGTGAGCTGGCAGATGCCCTTGCTCAACGGGTGAGCGCTGAATAAGAAAAAACGCCTCTTTCCCGGAGGCGTTATTTTTTTACAGATCTTTCGTAAAGGCCTTGATCTCGTCCTGCAGCTGCTCTTCCGTGACCACTCGAACCGATTCGTCCCGTTCCGCCACGAATCGACAGATTCGTTCTTGGGGTGCCTTCTTGGGACAGATCAGCCAAATGCGAAGATCGTTGCAGTGGGAAAGACGGTCGGACAAAAGGTGCAGATCCTCCGCCAAAAAGGCAGGGTCGACGTGTTCGTTGGTTTTGATCAAAATTCGTGTAGGCTGTCCCTTTGTTGCCCGTCGAGTGAAAAGCAGGATTAAGCTCCAAAGCGTCTCGAACAATCCGATAATGGCAAAAAGTGCTGTGAGGGCCTGAAAGACGTAATTCATAAAATCTCCTCCCGTGGGGTTCTGTTCTATGATACGCGGGAGTGGGGAAAAAGGTTTTTCTGAAAAGTTGCAAATAGTTTGAAATCGCTGTTTCTCCTTGTAGTTATGGGCTTTTTTTGCAATGTTTCACGTGAAACATTGTTCTTGCCCCTTGATTTTTTCTTCGGGATGTGTTAGAATTAAGGTACTTATCTCGAAGGAGATCGAATTTATGAAAATCATTGCAGTGGCAAATCAGAAGGGCGGCGTGGGGAAAACCACCAGCGTCGTCAACCTTGCCTCTTGTTTGGCGGAAGCGGGAAAGAAGGTTCTTTTGGTGGACCTCGATCCCCAGGGGAACGCCACGTCGGGCTGCGGAATCAATAAAAGACAGATCAAAGCCTCGCTGTATCAGGTGATGGTGGGGGATCTTTCCTTGGAAAACGCCGTGACCCAAACCAAATTCAAAAACCTTTGGATTTTGCCCTCAACGATGGATCTTGCGGGCGCAGAGGTGGAGCTCGTGGATGTGGAAAAACGGGAGCAATCCTTGAAAAATGCGCTTTTTCAGCCTTGCTCCGTGGAGTTTGATTACGTCTTTATCGACTGTCCTCCCTCCCTCGGCTTGCTGACGCTGAACGCGTTGGTCTGTGCGCATACGGTGCTGATCCCCATTCAGTGTGAGTTTTACGCTCTGGAAGGCCTGTCCCAACTGACCAATACCATTCGACAGGTTCGGCGGTTGTACAACCCAACGCTGGACATTGAGGGAATCCTGATTACGATGTACGACGGGCGGCTGAACCTCACGACGCAGGTCCTGGCAGAGGTGAAGAAATACTTCGCGGGAAAGATTTTCAAGACCGTTATCCCCCGCAACGTCCGCATCAGCGAAGCCCCCAGCCACGGAGAGCCCATCAACTATTACGACAAGCACGCCAAGGGTGCCCTTGCTTACCGTGACCTTGCAAAGGAATTGATGGACAACGACAGGCGCCGCGGAACGTAAATTGAAGGCGCAACGTTGCGCGCGGACGATAAAACGCGCAAGGCCCGAGCCCCCACGGTGTTCCGCGGGCTGTAAGCCTTGAAAACACAACGAAAAATCAGATTGTTTCACGTGAAACACGAAAGGATATGGCGATGAAAAAGGGATTAGGAAAAGGGTTGGACGCATTGCTGTTTGACAATGCCACCGACGACGTTCTGACCGAGGGACCGATTCGCACCGTTTCCCTCCAATCGGTGGAGCCCAATCGAAAGCAGCCTCGCAAATATTTTGATAAGGAAGCGTTGCAGGTCCTTGCGGATTCCATTGCCGTCAACGGATTGCTGCAGCCCTGGGTGGTCCGCGCCGCGGAGGGCGGTCGGTATCAGATCATTTCGGGAGAACGCCGTTGGCGCGCTTGCCGTATGGCGGGTCTGCAGGAGATCCCCGTGGTGGTGCGAGAGGAGGATGACCGCGCCGCGTTGGAGCTGGGATTGATCGAAAACCTTCAACGGGAGGACCTGAACGTCGTGGAGGAGGCAGAGGGCTATCGAGAGCTGATGACCGTCTACTCTATGACGCAAGAGCAGGTCGCCGCAAAGGTTGGAAAATCCCGCCCCGCAGTGGCGAATGCCTTGCGAATCCTGGCATTGCCCGAATCGGTTCTGACGTTGGTTTTGAACGGATCCCTTTCCTCGGGACACGCCCGCGCCCTGCTTCCCCTCTGCGATGCGCTGTCTGCCGACGAGGTCTGTCGGGTGGCAAAAGAGGTGGCGGACAAGAATCTGTCCGTACGGGAAACCGAAGCCTTGGTGCGTTCCCGTCTCGGAAAAAAGACCCCTCGTCCCGTCAAAAAGAAGGACGTGTATCTTTCCGAGCTGGAGCACGCGATGACCCGTTCCTTTGGGCGCAAGGTAAAAATTTCCGCCCCGAAGGGAAAGGCAAAGGGCAAGGTAGAATTGGAATTTTATAATACGGATGACCTGAACGATCTGATCGCTCGCCTCATCCCCGAAGAAGGAGAATAATCGTTATGTTGGATATTAAATTTGTACGGGAAAATCCCGAAATCGTCAAGGAAAACATTCGCAAAAAGTTTCAGGACGGGAAGTTGGCGCTGGTAGACGAGGTCATCGCGCTGGACAAGGAATTGCGGGAGATCAAGCAGGAGGTTGAGGTTCTGCGGGCAAAGCGGAACAAGATCTCCAAGCAGATCGGAATGTTGATGGGACAGGGCAAAAAGGACGAGGCCGAGCAGGTGAAGGCGGAGGTCGCCAACGACGGTGCGAAAATCGACGAGCTGTCCAAGCGGGAGACCGTCGTCAACGAGGAATTGACCAAGAAAATGATGGTCATTCCCCAAATCATTGATCCCACCGTGCCCATCGGCAAGGACGACAGCGAAAACGTGGAGGTTCAGCGGTACGGCGATCCCGTCGTTCCGGATTTAGAGATTCCCTATCACACGGAAATTATGGAAATGTTTCAGGGAATCGACCTGGACGCTGCCCGTCGCGTGGCGGGGAACGGCTTCTATTATTTGATGGGAGATATCGCCCGTCTTCATTCCGCCGTCATTTCGTACGCCCGAGACTTTATGATCGATCGGGGCTTCACCTATTGCGTTCCCCCCTTTATGATCCGTTCCGACGTGGTGACGGGCGTTATGTCCTTTGCGGAAATGGAAGCGATGATGTACAAGATCGAGGGTGAAGACTTGTATTTGATCGGAACCAGCGAGCATTCGATGATCGGGAAATTTATCGATCAGATCCTTCCCGAAGCCACCCTTCCCCAGACTCTGACCAGCTATTCTCCCTGCTTCCGCAAGGAAAAGGGCGCTCACGGTATCGAGGAGAGGGGCGTTTATCGGATTCATCAGTTTGAAAAGCAGGAAATGATCGTCATCTGCAAGCCCGAGGATTCTCCGATGTGGTTTGAAAAGCTGTGGCAGAATACCGTAGATCTGTTCCGTTCCTTGGAAATTCCCGTCCGTACGCTGGAGTGCTGCTCGGGAGATCTTGCGGATCTGAAGGTGAAATCCATTGACGTAGAGGCTTGGTCTCCCCGTCAGAAGAAATATTTCGAGGTCGGCTCCTGCTCCAATTTGGGTGACGCTCAGGCCCGTCGGCTGAAGATTCGGGTCAACGGCGAGGACGGCAAAAAGTATTTGGCCCACACCCTGAACAATACCGTCGTTGCTCCTCCCCGTATGCTGATCGCCTTCCTGGAGAACCATCTGCAGGCCGACGGCACCGTCACCATCCCTGAGGTCCTGAGACCTTATATGGGCGGAAAAGACAAGCTGGAGCGGAAATAAAGCAACAGAACAAGAACGTACGCGTTTTGTCGGGAAAATCGGACGAGAAGCGGTGTCCGCCTCCCTCGGCTTTCGCGGGGAAGGTGAATAAGAACGAAAGGAGTATTTCAATGGAGATACTCCCTTTTCGTTCTCTTTGTAAAGGTGTGATTTTGTGGAATTTGATCCGAGAGCAATTGGTGTGTTAAACCGCTTAAAAGGTGCAGGGCACGAGGCTTTTCTCGTAGGAGGCTGTGTGAGGGATTGTTTGCGTAATGTTGCTCCCCACGATTACGATGTTACCACCTCTGCCCTGCCGACGGAGACGTTGAACGTCTTTTCCGACCTTCCCGTGATCGAGACGGGGCTGAAGCAAGGCACCGTTACTGTTCTTTGGGAGGGGCTTCCCGTTGAGGTGACCACCTATCGGGTAGACGGAGATTACGGCGACGGACGGCATCCCGACGATGTCTGCTTTACCCGTTGCTTACAGGAGGATCTGGCGCGGCGGGATTTCACCGTCAACGCAATGGCGTGGGCTCCCGACACGGGCGTAGTAGACCCCTTTTGCGGGGCCGAGGATCTACACAACGGCGTGCTTCGGTGCGTGGGCGATCCCGAACGGCGGTTTACCGAGGACGGACTTCGGATCCTGCGGGGGCTCCGCTTTGCCTCGGTTTTGGGGTTTTCCTTGGAACGATCCACCGAGCGGGCACTGCGCAAGCTCAAGGATCGCCTCAACGTGGTTTCCGCCGAGCGGATTCGGGAGGAATTTCTGCGCTTGCTGTGCGGCCCTTGCGTCTTCGACGTACTGTCTGCCTATTGGGAGGTCATCGGAGTATTTTTGCCCGAAATTTTGCCCTGCGTAGGATTCGATCAGCGAAATTATCATCATATTTATAACGTATACGAGCATTCCCTTCACGTTGTTGAGGCAGTTCCTCCCCAACCGCGGCTTCGGTTGGCGGCGTTGCTTCACGATATTGCAAAGCCCCCGTGCTTTTCCTTGGACGAAAACGGTGTGGGACATTTTTACGGCCATCCCTCCCGTTCCGCGGAAATAGCCGATGAAATTCTGCGTCGTCTTCGCCTTTCCAACGAGGATCGCATCGCCGTGGTGACCCTCATCAAGCATCACGATACCCCCATCGAGCCCACCGAAACGGCGGTGCGCCGTAAGCTGAACAAGCTGGGATCTCGGAGCTTTTTCGATCTTCTGACCCTGATGCGGGGAGACAATCTGGCGCAAGCCCCCGAATTTCGCGGACGGCAGAAGACGTACGATGTCCTGGAGCAGATTGCAAATCGGATTCTCGCCGAAAAGCAATGCTTTTCCCTGAAGGATCTGGCGGTGGACGGTAGAGACCTGATGGCGCTGGGCCTGCAGGGGCGTCAGATCGGAGACGGCCTGGAATTTCTGCTGGACGCCGTGTTGGACGGCAAATGCTCCAACCAAAAAGACGAACTTCTTTGTTTTTTCAAAAATAATCGCGGTTTTTCTCTTGACAAATTTTGACAAAAGGTGTATAATAGATTGGTTTTCGGGTGTAAGCGTGGGCTTGCACCCCTTATTCTGTAAATGGGAGATTGGTTGTGAAAAAGGAATTTTACTTAAAGCCAAAGCTTTTTACGGCTCTGAAGGGCTATAACGGTGCTCAATTCGCGAAGGATCTGGTGGCGGGCTTGATCGTCGCCATCATCGCCCTGCCCCTCTCCATCGCCCTGGCGCTGGCGTCGGGCGTGGAGCCTGCCTGCGGGATTTACACCGCCGTCGCTGCGGGATTCGTGGTTTCTCTTTTGGGTGGAAGCCGAGTTCAGATTGCAGGACCTACGGCGGCGTTTGCCACCATCGTTGCGGGAATCGTTGCCACCCAAGGGATGGACGGACTGTTCCTTGCCACGGTTTTGGCGGGACTTCTTCTGGTGGTGATGGGGCTTTGCAAATTGGGCGGGTTGATCCGTTACGTTCCCAAGCCCATCACCGTGGGCTTTACGGGAGGGATCGCCATCACCATTCTTTTGGGACAGATCAAGGATTTTCTGGGCTTGACCTATGCGGACGGGCTTCGCCCCGTGGAGACCTTGGAAAAGATGGAGGCGAATTTTGCCTCTCTTTCCACCTTTTCTCTCCCTGCGCTGATCGTCGGAGCGATCTGCCTTGCCATTCTTATTTTGTATCCCAAGCTTGAAAAACGGGTTCCCCCGTCTCTGATTGCGGTCATCGTCGGGGCTTTGATGGTGGCGGTTTTGCCAACCTTTCAAGAAAACGTTTACACCATCGGAGATCTGTATACCATCCCCGCAGGACTTCCCAAGGTAGATTTTTCGGGAATCAGCTTCAGCTTCGATAAAATCGCGGCGGCGATCCCCGACGCCATCACCATCGCTCTGCTTGCAGGGGTGGAATCCCTGTTGTCCTGCGTGGTCGCCGACAAAATGGTGAAGGATACCCACAATCCCAACGCGGAGCTGGTGGCCCAAGGTCTTGGGAATATCGCCTCGGTCTTCTTTGGCGGAATCCCCGCCACGGGTGCCATTGCCCGCACTGCCGCCAACGTGAAAAACGGAGGGAGCACTCCCATTGCGGGAATGGTTCATTCCACCGTTCTTCTTCTCGTTCTTCTTTTCCTGATGCCCTATGCGGCGCTGATCCCTATGCCTGCCATTGCGGCGATCCTGTTCGTGGTTGCTTATAATATGAGCGAATGGCGGGAATTCGTGGGGATCTGCAAGAGCAAGGATTGGAAGGACATCGTCATTCTTTTTGTAACCTTCGCTTTGACGGTGATCTTCGATCTGGTGGTCGCCATCGTCGTTGGGCTGATCCTCGCCCTCCTCTTCAGAAAAATTAAGAAGTCCCAGGCGTAATTCGGAATAAAAAAATTGGCCGATCTTTTGGCAAAAAAAATGAGGCATCCGTTTTCGGATGCCTCACATTTTTTTTGATTAGTCTGCAGAGTAGGGCAAAAGTCCCAGCTGACGGGCACGCTTGATGGCCTCGGTCAGAGCTCTCTGATGATACGCGCAGGTCGCAGTAACACGACGGGGCAGGATCTTGCCGCGTTCGCTCATAAACTTGCGAAGCTTTGCAACGTCTTTATAATCGATGGTGCAATTGGGGTCAGCGCAGAATTGGCAAACCTTCTTGCGGGGCTTTCTCTTGAAGTCCCGAGGGGCTCTTTCGGTGCGTTCTGCAGGAGCAGCGGCGGGAGCCTGAACGGGAGCAGTGGTATTATTCTCCATAACGGAATTCTCCTTTCGTAAATTCAAAATCGCTTCAATCAGAAGGGCAGCTCTGCATCGTTTCCGTCAACGTCCTTGATGTCGGAGAAAAAGTCGGAGTTGGATGCGTTGGAGAAGCCTTCTCTGTCACCGCTTGCAGGTGCAACGGCAGAAGCGGAGCCGGAATCGCGGTTCTTGGATTCGCCGAACTGCAATTCGTCAACGATGACACGGACGGTACGCCGATTGTGGCCTTCCTTGTCCTTCCACTGATCGACCTGGATGTTTCCGAAGACGATGATGGAGGAGCCTTTGCGGAAGTATTTGCTCAAAAAGTCGGCGTTACGGTTGAACGCGGTGCAGTCGATAAAGTCGACCTGACGTTCGTTGGAATCCTTACTGACGTAGCGGCGATTCACGGCAACGGTGAACTGCACGATGGAGACATTGTTTGCAGAGGTTTTCAGTTCGGGGTCTGCGGTGAGTCGGCCCATGAGGATCACTTTGTTAATGTTCATGCGGGAATCGCTCCTTTCGGGATTGTCTTTTTGTCGGTGCTTACTTGTCGGTTCTCACGACGAGAGAACGAAGCACGCCATCGGTAATGCGATAATTCCGTTCCAGCTCAGCGGGGAACGTAACGTCAGCGGTGAAGTTGATCAGAACGTAGTAGGCTTCGGTTTCGTAATTTACGGCGTAAGCCATTCTCTTCTTTCCCCAAACATCCACGTTGTCGATGGTGGCGCCGTTGTCGGTCATCAATTTCTTGAATTTCTCCACAACGCCGTTGAGGGCTTCTTCATCCGCGTAGGTTTTGACGCTGAGCGCAAATACGGTTTCGTACTTTGCAGTCATTCTTTCATACCTCCTTATGGACTCGGCGCAAGCGCGCCTGTAAGGCTCACGGGGCTTCCCCGTGGGCAAGGAAACTGACCGACGGACTTTTTCCGTCAGTACCAAGTATTATACCTTATTTTAAGAGCAATGTCAAGATAGTTCATAAAAATTTCGCTTTTCCCCCGTCTCCACCTGTTGCAACCCTCCGCGACGCCCTTTTGCACCGCCCAAAAACGGAAATACGCAAAGACCCCCGTCGGGAACGCAGAATCCTTCTGCACCCTCGACGGGGGTTTCTTTTTTTAATGCAATATCAAAAATGCAACATTTTCGCAGAGTTCACCCCTCTGCTTCCCGAGGCGAAGCGTTCCCGTGGTATAAGGACTTTTTCTCTCGGGAGACGGAGGGTTTTGACGGCGGATAAATTAAAAGCCGATAGCGGGAAGCTTGTTCATATTGTCCCGCTTCAGCTCCATCGAGGAGTGAACGTAGCGCTCCAGGGTGATGCGGGGGCTGGAGTGCCCTAGAATCTCGCTCAAGGATTTGATTTCAAAATCCACCTCCACGCAACGCGTGGCAAAGGTGTGGCGCAACGTATGAAAGTGGACGCCCTCCAAGCCGCATTCGGCGGTAAAGCGCTCCATTTTGTATTGCATCATCCGAGGCTCGATATACCGATCTCTGCTCCCCGTCAAAAGAAACGCTTCGGGAGCCTCGCACCAACGGGCACGGCATAACGCCGTCAGAGGCTCCGTCAGGGGGATGATTCGGGCGGAGGTCTCGCTTTTCGGCTCACTGATGATCACCTTGGTCTTGTTTTCTCCTGCGTCGTCAAGGTCCCGCAGCCGCTGCATCGTAGATCGGACGGTGATGGTCTTTTCCGAAAGAGATACGTCCTTCCATTGCAGAGCACAGATCTCACCGATGCGCATTCCCGTAAGCAAGGACAGTAACACGCCGAATTTATATTCGTCCGTGTCGTGGAGCAAAAAACCGACGAAGAGTCGTTGCTCCTCCTTGGTCAGAACCCTCATTTCTCTGCGAGGAATTTTGGGATGCACGATCTCGATGGGGGGCAACGGCTCGGGAAAGTGCTTCCCCGTATAATTCAGAATCGCGCGAAGAGCCGTCAAAAGATCCTTTACGGTCTTGGGGGATAATTCCTCCTCGCACAGAAGATCGTGGCTGAATTGTGCGATCACCACCGAGGACAGCCCCTGCACGAGAAATCCTCCCAGCCGAGGCTTGATGTGCTTTTCCACCATCCCGCAATATTTTACGTAGGTCGATTCCTTGACCCGATCGCGGTTCAACTGAAGCCACTCGTCACAATAATATGCAAAGCGACGCTTCTTAAATACCGTTTGGGAGGAATTCCCCGAGGTCATTGCCGCTCGAGCTGCACAGACCTTTTGCTTCACCTCCCGATAGGACGGTGCATAGCAGTACCCGTATCGCGGAAGATTGTCGGAGCGATAGCCTTTGATGTACCGTGCTTCCCATCTTCCGTCCTTGCGCTTGTAAATGTTTTCTCCTTTTTTAGACATAATGTTGTCCTCCTTATTCTATTTCCGTGGGTGTATATTGGTGAAAAGCATCGTCTTTTTTGACGGGGCTTTTGACGGCGAATTGTGTGAAATGTCTCGAAAAAACCTTGTAAACAGAGGAGTTTTTTTCATTGAAATGCAACCTTTTTGTGACAATTTCGGTTTTTTCTCAAAAACCTCTTGCAAAAACAGCGGTTTTGTGGTAAAATACAATCCCGCAGAGGGGTGAACTCTGTGAAACCCGCCGTTTGCAAGGGCTTTTTTCGATTTTTTGGAAAGGTGGGAGATTTGCAAACGCTTTTGATGATTGCCTATCAATCAGAGGGGTGAACTCTGTGAAAACGTATGAGGCCGGCAATCTCGTAGGTCCGTTTTTTCGCGGCATTTGGACGTATCGGAGATCGTCTGCCCTTTTTTTGTCGCTTTTGTAGCGAACACTATCATCGAGAGGGGGCACGTTATGAGTCCGCAGGATATGCGGGAAACGTTGCTGGCAAGAGCCGTTACGGTGATTGCAACCGAGGGTCTTGACAAGACCACGACCAAGGCGATCACCACGGGAACAGGGATCAACGAGGGATACATTTATCGCCTTTTTTCCGACAAGGAGGATCTTCTGGCCCAAGCCTTTACGACGTTGGATGAGGAGCTTGCGGAAAAGACGATGCAGTACGTGGAGGTAATGTATCTCCCCGAGCCGGAATTCGATTTGCGATGCAGAGTATATTTCGAGGCTCTTTGGAAGTTCTTGTTGGGGAGTCGGGAAAAATGCATTGCCTTCGTGCGGTATTATTATTCGCCGTATTTTACAAAGTATTCCGCCGAGGATCACAAGCGCAGGTTCGATCCTCTTGTACAGACCTTTCGACCCGCCTTTAAGGACGAGGCGGACGTGTGGATGATTTTGAATCATATTTTGCACGTGATGCTCGCCTTCGCAGTGATGGTCCACAACGAGCAGATGCCACGGGAGGATCATTATTCCGAGCACGTATTTCGAGTCATTTATGCGTCGGTAAAGCAATATTTTAGAACAGAGGAGGGGGACGTCTGATATGATGAAAAAAGTATGGAACGTACTGAAGACCACGGTAGTGTGGCTGGTGGTGTTGTCTGCAGTGTTTATGATGATTTTCACGGTGATTTCCGTGACCCCCTTTAATCGCAACGACCGCAGCCTGTTCGGATATAAGATGTATATCGTCAATTCCGACTCTATGGCCGCAACGGATTTCCGCGCAGGAGCACTGATTTTCGTTAAGGAGGTCAATCCTTCCGATCTAAAGGAGGGAGACGTGATTTCCTTCCTTTCCCAGGACACCGAAAGCTTTGGGGAGACGATCACCCACAAGATCCGGAAAATTACGGTGGACGCGGAGGGGAATCGGGGATTTATTACCTACGGTACCACTACGGGTGTCGACGATGACACCATTGTTACCGATCCTTACGTTCTGGGTCGATACGAAGCCCACGTTCCGGGCTTGGGAACGTTTTTCAATTTTCTGAAAACGACCCCCGGATATTTCGTTTGCATCTTCACACCCTTTATGTTAATTATTCTTTACGAGGGTGTCAAATTCCTCAATTTGTTCCGCCGTTACAAAAAGGAACAGATGGAGGAAATGGAGGAAGAGCGAAAGAAAATCGAAGCGGAACGAGCGGAAAACGCAAAAATGCTGGAGGAGCTGAAGGCGCTCAAGGCACAGCTGGAGCCTGCTCCTGTCTCGGACGAAACGGAACAAAACAAATCGGAAGAACCCAAAGAAGAAGCTCTGACCGAAAATCCGAGCTGATCTCCCCAAGAAAAGAGTTGATTTCAGCGCGATGATTCCTTTTATTATAGGCTTTTTTGTCGGTGGTGCAGTAAGCTTTTTCCTGTGCCTTCTCATTGTTGCGGCGGCAACGGCAAAGCCTCGTGCAACCCGCAAAAAAGCAAAGACAGAATCCAAAAGCAGCGGATCGTAACGTGAAGCTCGCCCCTTTTCTTTTATCCCTTATTTTAGATTGTCGTCCATAGATCACTATGGGCGGCAAGCAAAGGGCATATTGTTCGCACAGGTAACGGATTTTTTCCGTTACAAGCGAGGATCCCCTCTCCTTGCCGTGCAGCCTCGGCACACCCCGCAGCGGGGGTTGTCGGGGAGACCCTGAGCACCATATGCCCTTTGCTTGCCGTCACGGCAAACGTCAAAGAAAGGATGTCCTAAACAATGAAAAAGCAGCAAACGACGAAGCGCGCTCTTGCCGTTAGTGCAATCTCCCTGTTGATGTGCGTTTCGATGCTCGTCGGTACTACCTTTGCTTGGTTTACCGACAGCGTTGTCTCCGGCAACAACAAAATTATCGCCGGGAATCTGAAAATTGAGATGGAATATGCCAACGCTCCCGACGGGACCTATCGATCCGCAAAAGATGCGAAAGATCTTTTCGTTGCTCCCGACGGGGAAACGAAAGGACTTTGGGAGCCCGGACACACCGAGGTTGCCTACCTGAAGATCACCAATAAGGGATCACTGGCGCTCCAGTACAACCTGTCAGTTTCTTCCTTTGAGGAGACGACGGGTCTGACCGAGGACGGAAAGGAGATCAAGCTCTCCGAAATCCTAAAGTTCGGTGCCACCGCACCCGCCGAAGCCGCACCTGCCGCCTTTACGCGCGACACCGCACGTGCTACTGCCGCTGCGTCCACCGTGAAGCTGGGTGAATATCTGAAAACCAACGTTTCCCTGCTTCCCGGAAAATCCCACTATATCGCCCTGGTGGTAACGATGCCCGAAAGCGTAGGCAACGAGGCCAATTACCGCGGCAACGCCATTCCCGAGATCACATTTGCTCTTACGCTGATGGCGACCCAGGATACCGTGGAAAGCGACAGCTTCGGTTCGGATTACGACGATAAGGCCGTGTACGAAAACGGCTTCCACTGGGTTGACCCCGTCAAGGAAACGGTAGCACCCCAGAACCAAGCGTTCTTCTATGAAAACGAAGCGAAAACCCTTTCCATTTCGGGAATTTCCAACGGTGACGTTTCCATTGACGTGAAGCCCACCTCCGAGCCCTCCGAATTTTTGGCAACGCTGCCAGACGGAACGACGATCGTCACCTACGACATTAAGGTCAGCGGTCAGGTTGCCGATTCCGACGTGACCGTTCAACTGTTTATCGGAAAGAATCTGGACGGCGTTGTGACCCTCTATCACAACCGTCAGCCGATGGCCGGCACCTACGATCCCGCCAGCGGAACGATCACCTTTATTACCAAGGAGTTCAGCAACTTCTCCGTGACCTACAGCACCGCAGACGTTTGGGACGGAACGGCGGACACCTCTTGGTACAACGAAAACGATACGGAATTTTTCTTGGATACCGCAGAGCAGCTGGCAGGCCTTGCCGAGCTTGTGACGGGGGACACCACCTTTGCGGGTGTTACCATTACCCTGACGAAAGATATGGATCTTTACTGCGAAGACACCACCCCCTCCGCCGACGGCGATCCCTTGACCTTCCGTCCCATCGGAGACCATTCCAAGAACGGAACCTTTGAAGGTACTTTCGACGGCAATGGAAAGACCATCTCTAACCTTTATCAAAACGGTTGGGACCTGGGCTACCAGTGGGGTGCATACGGCTCCTACGGCTTGTTCGGTAATCTGAACAACGCAACCGTAAAGAATCTTACTATTGAAGGCGCCGAAAGCTACATCGAAGGCGGCGACGTGGGCGGAATCACCGGCTCTGCCACTGGAAACTGCGTCTTTGAAAATATTACCATCGCGGACAGCGATTTCGGTACGTACAACAACGGCAACGGCGGTATTATCGGCTGGTCCGGTGCCGGAAATTACACCTTCAAGAATATCACCATCGCCGAAGACGTCGTTCTTGCCGGCCTTTGGGGCTCCTTTGACAGCTCTATCGGCGGCGTGGTCGGTCAGGGCGAGCCCGGAGCGACCTACAACTTTGAAAACGTCGACGTTGCTTGCCGCTTGGACGTCTATAACGACTGCACCGCTTCCTACGATTATTATAACTACCGTATGTGCGGTATGCTTATCGGCCGTCTGGAAGAAACCACAACCATTGACGGGGCCAACTATCCCGATACCACCAAATATGATATCAACTGCACCAACGTAACCGTTACCTACGGCGCTTGGGCGAATTATCATTACTGCGATCCTACGCCCGGTCATAACAACGGCCGAGGAATGCGGGTAGAGCCCGGGTATTCTTACGGCGGTCTTCCTGCGGATTACGACCACAGCCAATGCACCACCCACCACAACGAACTGATTCCCTTCGATCAGATCTTTGGGGGAGCACAGTACGGCGTTAAGGGCTTGAAGGCCTACGAAGGCGTAGACGTAATCTATAACAACCACTGATATTTTTCGCTCGTTCCATCCCCTTCCCCAAGGGGATGGGCGGCGATCCAAGGGAGAAAGAGGCTCTTTTGCCCTTGGATTGCCGAAAGGCAGGAGGGGGAAGCTTATGAAAGCTCTGAAAAAAATCTGGAACGTTCTTACTACGGTCCTTGTGGTGCTGATGGTGATCTGCGCTGCTTTCTTGATGGGATCCCGTCTGTTGGGATACAAATGCTATACCGTCATCTCCGGTAGTATGGAGCCCCAATATAAGGTAGGAGATCTGATCTACGTCAAGGCTGTGGACGTGAACACGATCAAGGAGGGTGACGTTATCACCTTCGTCCTCAACGAGGATCTGGTAGTAGCGACCCATCGCGTGGTTTCGGTGGACGGGGAACACCAACGATTCTATACCAAGGGCGACGCCAACGATATTGCCGACAGCGAGCCCGTCCATTTTAAGAACGTGATCGGAATACCCCGATTCTCCATTCCCAAGCTGGGCTACGTTTCCGATTTCATTCAGCACCCCCCGGGAATGTATATTACCATCGGGATCGGAATATTGCTTATTCTGGCAGTCTTTCTTCCCGATCTGCTCCGAAAGCAAAAGGACGACGTCCCCGACGGGGAGGCTTGCGCCGTACGGGCGGAATTGGATTCCGTCTCCGAGGAAAACCAACGCCTCCGCGCCGAAATGGAGCGCCTGCGCCGCGAAACCTTCTCGGCGCCCGACGCCCCGAAAGAATCCGAAGCCCCCGCCGCGCCTCGCGCTTGCGATGAGGCTCCCCCCTCCACCGCTCCTCGCGCCTCCGATGAGGCTCCTGTCTCCACTTCGCCCTGCGCCTCCGATGAGGCTCCAGCCTCCGTTCCCGCCGCGCCTCGCGCTTGCGCCTGCGTCACGGACGACGCGGAATCTGCCCGCGAAGGGAAACCATCCTGATTTCTGATTCGATCCTATAAAAAGGAATTCCATAGGCTCGAATTTGAGATAAAATTTTAAGGAAAGGAGGAAAACAAATGAAAATGACAAAGAAAAAGGTGTTTGTTGCAGCTCTGGCAATTTGCTTGATCGCGATTCTTTCTTTGGGCTCTTTGGCTTGGTTTAATGCTACCGACGATATCACCAACCGGTTCTTGATCGCCGACAGCGATGGGGACGGTACTCCCGATTTCTCGGTAGAGGTTTGGGAAAACGAGAACGACGATGATGATACCGCCGATGCCGACGGCGATGGCGATAATGTCATCACCCACGCAGGCAATACCTATCCCGAGATTGCTCCCGGGGATAAGATCGCTAAGAACCCCACGGTTGAGAATACCGGCGACTACGATCAGTGGATTCGCGTGTACGTGACCTTTGACGAGTGGTCTACCATCAATGCTGCTTGCAAGGCTCAGGGGATTACCACCGATCTTCGCACCTGGCTGGACGTGGACAGCAATGCTTGGTATGCAGACGATTCTGCTACCACCTATGCGAACAACAGCGTTACTTATGCGTACTATTATCGCTATAAGCTGACCGAGGATCAGACGGCCGTCGTGTTCAACAACGTCACCATTCCCGGGGAGTTCGAGCAGGCTGATATGGCGTACGTCAACGGTAATTTCAGCATTAACATTAAGGCGGAAGCCCTGCAGGCTGATAACACCGGTAACGACGCTCGTTCTGCATTTGCTACCTATTGGGGCAAATAAGAAGATCCACGATCCCATCCAAAAAAGATCCTGAATTTATGGCTTGATCAGAGATCTCATTTTTCGAAAGCCAAAAGTACAACGAATGGAAGGGAGGAAGCCTTTATGAAACTTGAACAAATAGCAATCTGCACAACGGGGGGGGGTGCACTCTCTGCCGATTTATGCACATTGCACAACAATCGTGGAGGCGGACTCTCCCCAACTAACTGCCTCCGATCGCTCGGCGCTGACGGAGTGCAGTTTGCACTTGCGCCGACGATAACTTAAGGAGGTCATAGGTAATATGACAAAAGCAAAAAGCACCAAGCGTGCTTTGCTGATGAGCGGGCTGGCACTTCTTCTGTGCGTGTCGATGCTCGTCGGCAGCACCTTCGCTTGGTTCTCGGATTCCGTTGTTTCCGAGAACAACGTCATCAAGTCCGGCAACCTTGACATTGAGCTTGAGTATTGGAACGGCACCAAATGGCAAGACGTCAAAGGTGCTTCCGACATTCTCACCAATACCCTTTGGGAACCCGGCGTGACCGAAGTTGCATACCTCAGAGTTGCGAACGCAGGCTCTCTCGCATTGAAATATCAGCTTGGGATTAATATTCTCAACGAGATTGAGGGTACGAATCAGGCCGGCGAAAAGTTCAGACTCTCCAATTACATTATGTTCGGAGTCGTTGAAGGCGTGAACGGTCAGTCCGACGCTTACGACAAGGATGATGCAGGCAGAGCCGAGGCGATTGCCGACGTAACCGATGC
>JAGAOB010000043.1 GCA_017623895.1 Clostridia bacterium | reverse complement strand
GTCGCGGGTTCGAGTCCCGCCATTAGCTCCAAAAAAAGAGAGAGGACGTTTCGTCCTCTCTCTTTTTTTCGTGTTATCACCGACGAAGAACCCCGAAAATGCGAAGCATTTTCTCGTTTTGCGCAAAATGTGCACCGCCGTAGGTTGAATTCAAGGCGCAAAACAAGGTTCAGAGTCCCGCCATTAGCTCCAAAAAGGACATAGCAGGGTTTATCCTGCTATGTCCTTTTTCGTACTTATCGCCGACGACGAACCCCGAAAATGCGAAGCATTTTCTCGTTTTGCGCGAAATTTTGCTCCGCCAAAATCTTGACAAAAGATAGCATCTGTGATATAATATAGAAAATTATCCCCTTGCGGAGGTGAAGAATATGTCATATCTGTTATACGGAGATGGTGTTCACGATGATTATCCGGCAATTCAGGAGTTGCTTGATTCGGGTATTTGTGAAGTCTTTTTGCCTGCCCCTTTAAAAAACTACGTTATTAGCAAGACGCTAAAAATCCACAGCAATCAAACGTTAAGGCTCCCGCGCTTTGCTGTGATTCGTTTGGCAGATCATGCAAATTGCGAAATGATAGAGAATGATGATTTTGATCACTTCTCGGAAAATATTTCAATAGACGGCGGCATTTGGGATATGAATCATAGCGCCCAATGGCCAAATCCATATCATTTTCCGGATGAAAATGGACTGTATTGGTTTGATAAAATGGGATTTAAGCATCGGGATTTTACTATGCTTGCGACCATGAACACCTTGAGCCACAAGGCTTATACAGGACATTGTATGCGCTTTTGCCGAATCAGGAGATTTATAATCAAAAATATCACAATTCGAAATCCCGTTGTTTACGGGGTGCAAATGGCTCACATTGAAGATTTTGATGTTCGGGATATTTTGTTCGAATACACAGAAGGTAGTCCAAAGCTTTGGAATATGGACGGTATTCATATAGAAGGATATTGCAAAAACGGCACCGTTACCAATCTAAAGGGGGCATGTCACGACGACCTTCTTGCAATCACCGCCGACGATAGCTTGTACGGACCAATTGAAAATATTTTAGTTGACGGTATTTTTGCTGAGGGATCACATAGTGCAATTCGCCTGCTTTCTCATGGCTTTCCCGTGAAAAATATAACAATTCGCAACGTTTACGGAAGCTATTACGTTTATTGCATCGGCTTGACCAAATATCACGGTGGAGAGGAAGAACGCGGCGCTATGGAAAACATCGTGATTGAAAATGTGTTTGCCTGCTCTTGTGAGGGAACCGTCGACGTTCCGGGTGGAAAATATCCGCTTATTTGGGTACAAAAGGGTGTAGACGTAGATGGGCTCAGCATTTCCAATCTTCATCGTGAGGAAAAAAAGAACCCCACTCCACTGTTACGTGTAGATAATGGTGCAACCGTCAAAAATATGAGACTTCGTGACATATATCAAAAGAATGAGCTAAGCGTTGCGCTTCCATTCCTGCAGCTGAACGGTGAGGTTGAGGTAACGATAGAAGAGAATCTACAAAATCATTCTGAAATAACCTAAAAGAAGGTCAGACAGCAGTTTCCTTCTATGACAAATATAGTCGTGGTTCTGATTGCGAAAAAAGAGAGAGGAGGCTTCTCCCTCTCTTTTTTTGCGCAAATATGGCTTTGAATCGGGTTATTTCTCCCCTGTATTAAAATTTTCCAAAAATTTTTCCAAAACCTCTTGACAAAGTTGTCTATTGGTGATAGACTATGTATACAGTCTATTCGCGATAGACACACTTTTCTTATCATTGGAGGTTAAATTTATGGAAGATAAACGACTTGGTTTTGTTGAGTCGCATTTTGCCGACATCGTGTGGGCAAATCAGCCGCTTTCGACGAAGGAGCTCGTTGCAATTTGCGAGCGTGAGCTCAACTGGAAGCGCACGACGACCTACACCGTGCTCAAAAAGCTCTGCGAGCGCGGAATTTTCAAGACCGAAAACAGCGTGGTGAGCGCGATACTTACAAAAGAGGAGTTTCAGGCGATCCAGAGCGAAAAATTCGTCGGCGAGACCTTTGACGGATCGCTTCCCGCCTTTATCGCCGCGTTCACGTCGCGCAAAAAGCTGAGTGCTGAC
>JAGAOB010000042.1 GCA_017623895.1 Clostridia bacterium | reverse complement strand
GGGGACCCCTGCTCGCGCCAATTCTTCCCCCAATTGCGCCAAGGTCAGGGCGTGCTGGGCGTCGGTGTGCTCGCACAAGATGCGCAGAAGTAACAGTATTTTCTGCTTCTGTCGGGGCGTTCCTGCCATAAAAGCACCTCGCTTTGGTTATATTAAACAAATTGACAGCCGTTTGGTTGTATATATTCAACAAATATTGCCTCTTGATTTTTTGGAAAAACGTGGTATAATGGTATTGTGATCAGGAACAAGTTTTCCTCTTCACTTTTGAATGCTGATTCGTTTCATAACATATACCCCTCTTTTTTTTTGACCGAGAGTTTTTCGAAACTCCCGGTTTTTTTTGTCCAAAAACGACAGAGGAGCCGTTATTTTCCCGATATGGTGATCCCGTTGATCTTGACCCACGGAAGAACGCAGGTTCCGTCGTTAATGCGCTCCTTAGACAGAGAAGTGATATCGGTGAGCATTTTTGCCAGATTTCCCGAAATCATTGCCTCGCTTACTCCGCCGACGATTTTTCCATTCTTGATCTCAAAGCTGTTCTTTGCAACCCCCGAAACGGTACCGTCGCTGGTCGGGTCTCCTCCCGAAAAGCGGGCCACCAGAAGTCCGTGAGAAACCGACGCAATCATTTCCTCCAGAGACTCGGTTCCGCCCTCGACAAAATAGCAGCCTCCCCCCGAGGGGCTACGCTTAAGCCCCGTTTTTTTCGAGGCGTAGCGCCCCAGGACGAAGTTCTGCAATACGCCGTCCTTGATAATATCCATATCCTCCGCAACGTATCCTTCGGTGGTAAAATATCCGCCCGTCAATTCCTCTGCGCGGGGGCGGGAGGACCAGGTGAAGCAGGGGGCAGCCACCCGTTTGCCCAAATGATCCTTCCAGATGCTGGTTCCGTCGATCAATACACTGTCGGAAAGAAAATTCCCCTCGACCGAACCCAACAGACCTGCAAAGCAGGCCGGAGTAAAAATAACGTCCCCCACGAATTTTCCCGAAAGGGGGGCGGGATTGATTTGCTTGAGACTGTCTTCGATGATTCCCCGTCCTCCCGCAAGATCGATCACGGGAGTGGTGGGCGCATCAAAAACGGCGCCGAAATAGTTAAAGGACGAGGTGTGCTCTCCCTCGCGACACATAAACATAGGAGAAAAGCTATAAGCACCTTGACGCGTGGTCAAGCAAATGCCGTTCGTGGCACAGTAAACACTTTCGGCAAGCGTATGGTCAAGAGACGCACTGTCCACGGAAACAGCGGGATATCGCTCACGCAATTCGTCAAAAAACTCTGTCATTCGCAAAAGCATCGCCTCGGGATCGGGGACCATCGGTCCCTTTTCAAAGGATTGAACCGTAATTTCCTCGGGCAAGCCCTCCGCAGGATCCTCTTTTGAAATTTTTGCGCCTGAAACCGCTTCTTCCGCGGCCCTTTTCAGGTCTTCCTCCTCAAACGAATTAACAGAAGACACCCCTTTTCGCGTTCCCACGAGAGCTTTCACGGAAACGGTCACATTTCGTACGGTACGCAACAAGCCAAGGCTTCCCGATTCGTAATAAAACTCCGTTTTTGTTCCGACCGAAGCAACGCAAACGCCCTGCGTCGCCCCTGCGGCAGTAAGGTAGGATAAGCACTTACGTGCAATGGCTTCATTTGGATTCATTTCATTTCCCTCCCACATTGATCCGACACTTGACGTGGGGGCCGCCCATCCCTACGGGGAAGGGTTGCTTTTTTCCGCACATACCCGCATTGAGCCATACCATCTGATCGGAAATCATATCCACGGTCTTCAAGACGTCAAAGGCAACGCCAGAAACGGTGGTGTCCCGAATAGCGCGGCCCAATTTTCCGTTTTTAATTTCGTATCCCATCGTGACGCCAAACATAAATTCCCCTGTGGAATCCGCCTGTCCGTTGCCCGTGGCGGTAAAATAATATCCGTCGTCAATGGAGGAAATCATTTCATCCAAGGTGTTTTTTCCGGGCAAAATAGCGGTATTTCGCATCCGGATCAAGGGTTCGTCCGCAAAGGAAAACGCAAGAGCGTTCCCCGTGGGAGCATCCCCGTAGCGGGCGGCGGAAGAACGGTTGTGCATCCACCCCGTCAAGATGCCCTGATCGATCAAAACCGCGTCCTTGGCCTGAACGCCCTCGTCATCAATATAAATGGGGGTCGGCAGGACTTTCCCGTCAAAGGTATTGGCAAAATCCGTCAGAGTGACGATGGAAGACGCAACCTCTTGTCCGCGACAAGTCCCTGCCACCGATCCACTGATGACAAAGTCCGCTTCGGCGGTATGTCCTACCGCTTCGTGGGCAAGCATCCCCGAAAGCTCGGGAGCAATAATGCAGGTTTTTTGTCCCGCATCGGCGAACACGCCGTCCCTCTTCTGCATCAGTTGTTCTGCAATGCTGTCGATAGAAGCAAATAGGAGGGAGGGATCCGAAAAATGATCGGAGAACAATCCCGATCCACCCAAAACCTGATACAGCTCTACGGGAGCACCGTCGGGAGCAAGGGCCGTCAAAACGATGGCAATATTGCTGCGCGGCAAAAAGGAGTAGCCGTAAACGCCGTCGTCGGTGATCAGCTCTTTTTCCAAGGAAAGGCAGGAGCAATTCACACGACGGGAAACCACGTGAGGAATTTTTTTCACGTAATCGTCGATTTGGCTGAGAAAATCCAAAATATCCTTTTGAGGAACGGAATCCTCGCGCCAAAGATCCCGATGGGAGATCCTTTCACGGAGATCAAGGGCCGTCCCCGCAGAAGGAAGACGGTCGGCAAGAAACTTCGCGTTTTGGGACGCCTGCTTCAAAATCCGTTCCGCAGCGGAGACGTCGACTTCGGGAGAGGATGCAAATCCACACCGTCCTTCGCGAAAAACCCGCGCGTTTATTCCCCTCTGCTCGGCCCTGGAGTTGGCAATTACATCTCCGTTCAGCAGAGCAACTCTACGGGATCGGTTACATTGTCGGCGCAATTCCGTTGGGGCGGAAAAGCCCGAAAAAGACGAAAAGGAATCATCAAACATAAAAATACCTCACTTGGATCGCTTCCCCTTAAGCAAAGGAGAGATCCGCTTGTAAATAAGCATCGTAATCAACGTTGAGACTGCGCCCTTAACTAAAGTCAATGGAAGATTAAAGATCAAAAGTGCTTCCCAAAGCGTGTCTGCCGAGGGAAGGATCCCCGAATACATCCCTACGATTCCCACCATAGGAATCCCGAGAGCCGCGGAAAAAAGAGGATATCCGATAAAATAGTTATAAATCACGCTGAGCACGGCGGAAGAGACCGTTCCCGTCACGGCACCGATCAATGCGGTTTTACGGGTTTTATTTCTGTGATACACGATCCCTGCAGGAACGACGAACAGCGTTGCAATAATGAAATTATTCAATTCCCCAACCCCCGCTGTGGTGGTCGTGAGCAAATGCAACAGATTCTTCAAAAGACAAACCAACGCACCGTGCCAAGGCGATACGGCAAAGGAAACGATCAGTGCGGGGAAATCGGAAAAATCAAATTTCAAAAAGGACGGCAGAATCGGAAGCCCGATCTGTATGTACATCAACACTGCGGAAATAGCGGCAAAAATTGCGGTTACCGCCAAATTACGAACCGATTGATTCTTTTTCATATTACACCTCGCGTTAGTCTCCCCAAAGGGGAAGGATATATTCCATATTATACTATATTTTGCCACACAAAGTCAAGTACAGAACCGAAATTCCAAAATTTTATGGGAATCTCAAAACGAAAAAGAGAGTCCCGAAGCTCCGTCGGGACTCTCAAA
Organism: Clostridia bacterium; assembly: GCA_017623895.1. Classification (GTDB taxonomy): domain Bacteria; phylum Bacillota; class Clostridia; order Oscillospirales; family UBA644; genus RGIG995. The sequence goes on along the minus strand of JAGAOB010000042.1, from coordinate 3,722 downwards.
AAAAATCAACAACGCACGGGCGTTCCGTTTCCATCGGCACTATCCCGAAGCTTTTCCAGCAAGGCAATGGTTTTCGACGCTTCCACAGGAGAAATACAAGAGGTAACGGACTGTCCGAGAACCGAATTACAGAGACAGAGGATTTCTTCCGCAATCGGGCTTTTTGCCTCCAATTCGGGACAAAATACGTCTCCCTCATCGGGATAAACCGTGACATTACGACCGTCACATACGAATTCTGCACGCTCCAGTCGAATACGACATTCCGCTTCAAAGGGACGGGTTTTTGCCTCTCCCCAACAGCCGTCGGCAACGATCAGCGTCCCGTTTCCGTAATCAAAACGGCTGTTCACCACCTGCAATTTATTCGGTCGCTCCGCACAAATGGAGGAAACGAACTTCGGCTCTCCGAACAGAAACCGAATCATATCCACGTCGTGAATATGCAGATCCATAATGCATCCGCCGCTGCGGTTATGATCCACGAACCATTGATCGAATCCCCAAAGAGGCAACACGGAAAGTCGCTTAAAATGAGCGTAGCAAACCTTCCCGTATCGTTCGGTATCGATCGCATCTTTCATATACAGGTATGCGGGACCAAATCGAAGGCATTGACCGATCATCAGCGTTTTCTTCGTTTCCTCGGCAGCGGCAATCATCCTTCCACAGGCATCACTGCTTAACGCCATAGGCTTTTCGCAAAGAACATGACAGCCGAGGCGGAGCATTTTGATCGTCGCCTCCTCGTGTAAATACGACGGAAGACAAATATCGACCACGTCGGGCTTCTCTTTTGCAATCATTTCCTCTGCGTCGGTATAAAAATGCAAGCGCGAAGCATCAACGGATTTTCCTGCATCCAATTCGATCGAGACGGCCCTTGAAAACTGTTCAGCGTTCACATCGCAAATGGCGACCAACTCGACAGGGGCATTTCTTTCTTTCAATTGATGGTAGGCTCTGAGATGAGCTCTGCCGATTCCACCGAATCCCAAAAGACAAGCCTTTACTTTTCTCATAGACATTCTCCATTCATTCTTTAGGCGATGCGCGCCAAAACTTGCTTTTTTCTTTAGATTCATTATACAATGCCGCTTCACATTTGTCAAGACGAGGAACGTAATTTTTTCGCGTTTTCCCCCACATCCTCACCGAAATCATTCACGAAAAAACCGAGAAGCCTCACAAAGGAGTGCGACTCACAAAAATTTGAGATTTTCCTCAAAAAAATCACAAAAAACTATTGACAAAACCGTCGAAAAGGTATATAATAAAAAATGTGTTTTTGATGCAGGTCTTGCGGATAAACGAAGACCTGTAAGCAAAATAATACTTCATCGTATCACTCTGTTTTAATTCTGACGCAAAGGATGGGAAAAGCATTATGCAAAACAAAGAACGCAGAGTCGGAACCGTATCAAGAGGCATTCGTTGCCCCATCATCCGAGAAGGGGACGATCTTGTAGCCATCGTAACCGAAAGCGTATTGGAGGCAGCACAGTTTGAAGGATTCTCCATCAACGACAAGGACGTGATTTCCATCACAGAGTCCATCGTTGCCCGCGCCCAAGGAAACTACGCAAGCGTCGACGATATTGCGGCTGACGTGAAAGCGAAGCTCGGCGGAGAAACCGTTGGAGTTATTTTTCCAATACTTTCCCGCAACCGTTTTGCTATTTGCCTTCGGGGCATTGCAAAAGGGGCGAAGAAAGTCGTTCTTATGCTCAGCTATCCCTCCGATGAGGTCGGCAATCAGCTTGTCAGCCTCGATAAAATCGACGATGCGGGAATCAACCCCTACAGCGACGTTCTGACCGAAGAAAAGTATCGAGAGCTGTTTGGCGAAAACAAGCACGAATTTACGGGCGTAGACTACGTTCAGTACTACGGAGACCTGATCCGCGAAATGGGTGCCGAAGCCGAAATTATTTTTGCAAACCAAGCAAAAACCATTCTGAACTACACCGATTGCGTTCTTAACTGCGACATTCATACCCGTGCCCGCACCAAACGGATTCTGTTGGCAAACGGAGCAAAGAAGGTCTGCGGATTGGACGATATCCTTACGGCTCCCGTAAACGGAAGCGGATGTAATGAGAAATACGGTCTTTTGGGATCCAATAAATCTACCGAAGACAAGATCAAGCTGTTCCCCAGAGAATGTAAGGATCTTGTTTTGGATATTCAAGCTCGGATACTGAAAGCAACGGGCAAGCACGTGGAAGTTATGGTCTACGGCGACGGTGCGTTCAAAGATCCCCAAGGGAAAATCTGGGAATTGGCAGACCCCGTGGTCTCCCCCGCTTTTACCGACGGATTGATCGGAACGCCCAACGAGCTTAAGCTGAAATATCTTGCAGATAACGATTATAAGGATCTGTCGGGAGAAGCACTGAAAAAAGCCATTTCCGACAGCATCAAGGCAAAGGACGGCAGCAGCTTGGTCGGAAATATGGCGGCCCAAGGAACGACCCCCCGTCAGCTGACCGACCTGATCGGCTCTCTGTGCGACCTGACCAGCGGCTCGGGAGACAAAGGAACTCCCGTGGTCTTGGTTCAGGGCTACTTTGACAACTACACAAACTGACATAGCAAACGGAGGAAAACATTATGGATACCAACAGACGCCCCGACTCTATGGAACGGATTACCACCCGCGCGCTTGCAGACGCGTTTATCGCGGAGCAGGTAAAGGAAATTCAAGCCCAAGTTGGTGATAAAAAGGTTCTGCTTGCCCTTTCGGGTGGTGTAGATTCTTCCGTTGTTGCTGCCCTTTTGATCAAAGCCATCGGCAAGCAGCTAGTCTGCGTTCACGTCAATCACGGCTTGATGCGCAAGAACGAATCGGAAAACGTAATCAAGCTGTTCCAGGACGGTCTTGATGCAAATTTGATTTACGTTGACGCCACCGATCGGTTTTTGAACCTTTTGGAAAAGGTTTCCGACCCCGAACAAAAACGGAAGATTATAGGCAAGGAATTTATCAAGGTTTTTGCAGACGAAGCTCGGAAGCTGGAAGGAATTTCTTATCTGGCACAAGGAACCATTTACCCCGACATCTTGGAATCAATCAAGCAGGCGGAAGGAAAAAAAGCCGTAAAGTCCCACCACAACGTAGGCGGACTTCCCGAGGATTTGCAGTTTGAGCTGGTTGAACCTCTCAAATTGCTGTTCAAGGATGAGGTTCGCGTCGTCGGTGAGGCCCTCGGCCTTCCCCACACAATGGTATACCGTCAACCCTTCCCCGGCCCCGGTCTGGGAGTCCGTTGCTTGGGGGCCATCACCCGCGACAGACTGCACGCCTTGCGAGAGGCCGATGCCATCTTAAGAGAAGAATTCGATAACTGCGGCCTGGCCGAAAAGGTATGGCAGTATTTCGTCGTAGTTCCCGATATCAAGAGCGTAGGCGTCCGTGACGAAAGCCGCTACGAAGGCTGGCCCGCCATCATCCGCGCTATAAACACCACCGACGCTATGTCCGCCACCATCGAAGAGATTCCCTACGAAATTCTTCACAAAATTACCAACCGCATTACCCACGAGGTCGACGGGATCAACCGCGTCCTTCTGGACTTAACCCCCAAGCCCGTCGGAACCATTGAGTGGGAATAGTAGTCACTACCCCGAAAACCCTTATTTTACAAGGGTTTTCGGGTTTCTTTTTTTGCCGAAGTACACGAAAAGTACACGGCTGGTACACGAGAAAGTTTAGGCGAATG
>JAGAOB010000041.1 GCA_017623895.1 Clostridia bacterium | reverse complement strand
GATGAAAAAACATTTCTTCTTTGTCTACTGCGGATCAATTTTTGATATAGAAAGAAAAAACAACCACCAGTGTTGAGAAAATTCAACGACTGCGAGGTTGTTTTTTGACCACAGTTTATCCCACTTCTGTGACCGGAACACACGGATATAAAGGAGATAAAAGCTTTAAAGAGGATGTGATTTTGAGCAGAAATGGTTAGAAATAACCGGAAATGTCTATAAAGTAGGGTTTTCCTATCATTTGGGGCGAGATGTTTTAGGTTCAAATCCTGTCCCTCCGACTAAAAAACGACCGATTATGAGGCTAAAAACCTCGAAAATCGGTCGTTATTCGTTATATTAATAAAATCCTTTATCCTCGTTTTTGAATTGATAGATGGTCGTCAGTTGCGGGGTTGTCGATGAGGGTCCCGTTTTCCGAAAAACGAGAACCGTGGCAAGGGCAATCCCAGGAGTGTTCTTCGCGGTTATATTTGAGCGCACATCCTAAATGAGGACATCGAGGTGCGGTGGGTGTGAGTAATCCTAAGATTGATTCAAATGTGTTTGTGAAAAGTTGGGGGTGAAATATGCTTCGCGATGGAGAAAACAGTTCCGCATACCTATTGAATTTTCCTTGAATTAAATCACAAAGAATTTCGGCCGAAACCATTGAATTCGTCATCCCCCACTTGTTAAATCCGGTCGCAACGTAGATGTCAGGCATTGCCTGGGAATATTGTCCGATATAGGGGATTTCATCTAACGTCATACAATCTTGCGTTGCCCATTTTGCAACGATTTTGGCATTGTGAAAATGTTGTTTTGCAAAATTTTCTAATTCCTTCCAGCCACCGCCTTGTTTTCCTGTGCGATGTCCGCCCCCACCGAGAAGCAAAAAATTGCCGTCGCTCCGAAAGGAGAGACCTGTGTCTGATGCGTCTACATACATTCCGCTTATTTTCTTCGCGTTTTTAAGAGCGATAACATAGGATCGATGCTGGTAGAGCTTTGCGAAATATCCTCCGTGTTTGTTTATCATTGGGAAGTGAGTTGCGATGATTAACTTTTTGTAGCGAATTTCTCCTTGATTTGTAACCGCTTTGTTTGGTTTAAGTCCTATAATTTTTGAATGTTCGTATATGGGGAGACCTTGCGCGACGGAATATAAGAATTTCAGTGGATGAAATTGTGCTTGCTTTTTAACACGAACAGCTCCTGCAATCTCAAAGGGAAGCTCGGACGTGTTTACAAATTCGGCATTGATATCAAGTGTATTTAACGCCTGCTGTTCTTTTTCAATTTTATTTCTGTTTGAAAGAGAGTAAACATACGAATCTTTTGATTCATAGTCACACTCAATGTCACGGCAAAGTTCGGCAATCGATGCTCCGGCGATCTTCTGTGCCTCCACGTACAGACGTGCTTTTTCGCTTCCGAATCGTTTGATTAGTTGGTCAAACATCGCTCCGTGCTGCAGAGTAATCTTTGCGGTGGTATTTTGTGTAACGCCGCTGCAGATCGTATCGGCTTCCGTTAAAATACAGTTGATTCCCGCATTTTTAAGCTTGTGAGCACATAAGATTCCTGCGATTCCGCCTCCGATAATCAGCACGTCGGTGTTTTTTACTCCGATAAGAGATTGAAAATTTGGTTTGGTTGTATTTTTTTGCCAAACTGATTCCATCGTTCTTCCTCCTTGATTGGATAGAAACAGTTTGTGTTTTTTGGGTGGAAAATATGTAAAAGTCTTCGGGAAATAACAATTAAAACTCCCCCGATCAGATGTATATCGGGGGAGTTGTTTTTTATTCTTTTGTTTCGTATGCGGCCAGGCGAGCAAGCTTTTCGGCTTCTAAGTGGTTTTTCGATTTCATTAGGCCTTCTTCGATGAGAGCCATCGTGCGTTGGTAGGATTCCGTTGCGTGGTTCAAATTCACATCGTCAAGGCTGAATGCGGCTTTCCAATCCTCAATTCCTTGATCCAGAGGTAGGATGCTGTAGACGTTTTGTCCGTTTACTTTATGGAGCCACACCCAAGTCGGAATTGCGTCAACCTGCTCCAAAGCAACGGTTCCGTCGCTGTATTTTGTAAAGGAGAACGAGAACATAATTCCGTCTTCCGTATGACCTGTCTTCAAATTCATCAAATTGCGTCGTTGATTTGAAATGAAGTTTCCGCAAGAAAAGAGGCAGATGGTTTTGTGGTTTTCATCCACGGTGCTTTCCAAAAGGTCCATCGGTTGAATTACGTGGGGGTGTCCGCCTACAATGACGTCGATGCCGAGATCGCATATTTTTTGTGCGATTTCCTTTTGAGACGAAGCAGGGGAGAGTTGGTATTCGTTTCCCCAATGAATGTAGAGAACGGTGGCTTCGGCACCGTCGGCTTTCATATTGGAAAGATTCTCTTCAAGTTCGGCGTAAAATTTATCAAGCTGCTTGTAATCAAAGGAATTGATGAGTCCGACGGAGTTCTCCGAGGTCAGAAGTCCGTTGATGGAAGGCCTGTCGGGATACGCGTCGCCTGTTTCAAAGGTGTAACTGATCATTCCGATTTTAATGTCGTTGATCTCCTTGACAACGTATTTCTTCGTTTCAACGTTGGAAACGGTTCCTAAGGTGTCGAGTCCGTTCTCCGTCAAAATTTGCAGAGTCCTATGAAGCCCTGTAAGTCCCGTATCATAGCAATGGTTGTTTGCGGTCATTGCCATATCGAAACCCGCGTTTTTTAACCCCGTTGCAAGGGAGTCGGGGGAGTTGAATCGAGGATACCCCGTGTAAGTTCTCCCGTTTTCTGTTCCTGCCAGAGTAACCTCAAGATTGGTAACTGCGTAATCTGCCGCGGAAATATAAGGCTTTACGTGGGCAAAGAAGGGATCGAAAACGTATTCTCCCGTTTCGGTGATTTTTGCAGCGTTTATGACGTTAGTGTGGGTCAAAATGTCTCCCGTGACCGAAATGGTAGCGAAGGAGATAGGCTTGACGGTGTCGTCTTCTTCGTCGGTATCCGTTGTATCGGTTACTGTCGTTTGGTTTGACGCATCGGTATTGGTGTTTGTCGGCGTTGAGGGCGGTGCGTTGCGAATGGCAAATATAACCACGAATACAATAGCTAAAACGAACAGAACCGTGGAGGCGATGATAAGCCCCAACGTCAGATTCTTTTTTCTGCGGTTTCGTTGGCTACGTGGGCCGACGTGGATTTCTGACATATCAAAACCCTTTCTTTGTCTGTTTTCTTCATAAGCAGATTATATCACATAT
>JAGAOB010000004.1 GCA_017623895.1 Clostridia bacterium | reverse complement strand
CGAGGGGGCGGACGTGCTGTTCACCCGAAACCTTCTGTATACCGCGATGACACGGGCAAAACAGCTACTGATCCTGGTGGGATCGCTCTCGCGGCTGAATTATATGATTCAAAACGTCACTGCAGACAAGCGGTACAGCGGATTGAAATTTATGTTAAAGAATTTAGGATAACGCTATGGACCTGACCAACCCCACCCAAATCAAAGCCCTGCTGGAACGGCACGCCTTCCATTTTTCCAAAACCTTTGGGCAGAATTTTCTTATCACCCCCCGTATTCCCGAAAAAATTGCAGAGGCGGCACAGATCGATCAAAGCACCACCGTTCTGGAAATCGGCCCCGGAATCGGGTGCTTGACCCAACAGCTGGCAACACGGGCCAAGAAAGTGGTCTGCGTGGAGATCGACGACCGTTTGATCCCCATTCTGCACGAAACTTTGGGGGAATATTCCAACGTGCAGGTGGTACGTAACGACATTTTGAAGACCGACCTGCCTACCCTGCTTGCAGGAGAAGAAAAGGTCGTAGTCTGCGCCAATCTTCCTTATAATATCACCACCCCGATTCTGGTTTATTTGTTGGAAAGCGGCGTTAAATTCGATTCTATTACCGTGATGGTGCAAAAGGAAGTGGCACAGCGCTTCTGTGCCGAAAAGGGGAGCAAGGATTATGCCGCCATCACCTTGTTTTTGAACTATTACACCAAACCGAAGATGCTCTTTTCCGTTGCCGCAGGCAATTTTATGCCCAAGCCTCGAGTGGATTCGGCGGTACTGCGGCTGGACGCCATTGCCCCGCCCGTAGACACCGATCCGAAGGAGCTGTTCAAAATCATTCGGGGTGCCTTTTCGATGCGGAGAAAGACCCTGCAAAACACCTTGGCGTCCATCGGGATTTCCAAGGAAAGAACCGCAAGGGCACTGCAATCCCTCTCCCTTTCTCCCTCTGCACGGGGCGAAGAATTGGGGCTGACCGAATACGCCGCCCTGACCGAACTCTTAAAGGAAAATTAAAAATACAAAGACCTCGCAGATCAGCTGCGAGGTCTTTTTCTTACGCTATTTGTCAGGAAGCCGACTGAGAAAACTTGAACAGATCGGTCAGATACTCGGGACGGTAGGCGTCAATGACGGCTTCGTTGTACACGTAGTTGAGGCGACTGCGCCATTCGGTATGCTTGGCGGCAAGATCGTCGGCGTACAGAGATTTGAACACCGTATCCTTTACGTCGGTAAAATAGGATTCCTTTTCCTTGTGATCAAAGCGTTGAACGATCCAAACCGAATCGTCGGTGGTAATTGCGGCAAATTCTCCGTTTTTCAGGGAAAACACCTTATCCACAATATCCGCGTCCACCGTAATGTTGTAATAAGCGGCAAGGGATTCACTGAAAACCCCTTGATCGTTGACCACAAGGCCGTCCTCCAGAATGGCTTTATTCTGATCCTCGGCGGCTTGCTTTTCCGACGGAGTCATTTCATCGGTGATGGCGGTATAATCGTCGGAATACTGAACGATCAGATCGTTGATATCGGTACCGCTTCCCAAGGCGGCAAGAACGGCGGCTTTGTCCGACTCCACCTGTGCAAGCTTGGTCTCGTTGTATTTATTTCCATCGGAATCCTTGGTCATCTTGACCACGTATTTGAAGCGAACGTAGTTGTTGTCAAAGAAATCCTTCATTTCCTGCTGGGTAATTTCGTTGGGTCCGCCCTCTCCGTAATAGTAATCCAGGATCTTTTCGCTTTTGATGTTGCAGGCCATAAGACCTCGGAATTCATCGTAGGACATTCCCAAGGTCTGGCGAATGGTGTTCAGACCGTCGTTTCCGTACAGCGCCACCCAATCCTGCTGAATGATACGGTCAACCTCCTTTTCCTCTTCTGCCGTCAGCTGAAGCCCCAAGGAACGGAAGGTCTCCTCAATATACAGATAAGACATATACTGATCCTTGGCGCTCTCAATAATCGCGTTGCTGAGGGTCTGCTTCCCCCCCGAAAAGGAGGTATCGGCAAGCATCTCCGTCCAGCTCATCTTGGAATTATTCTCGGAGGCAAGATACGTCAGATACGCGTAATAATAATCGGTCATCCATTGTACGTAATAGCGATAAGGCCCCACGGGAAATTCTTTGGTTTCCCCGTTCACCGTCCCCGTAATAGCATAGGACAAGTCGGGCTTTTGAGAACACCCGACGAAAAGCGTCGCCGTCATCACCAACAACAAAAGGATTGATACTGCTTTTTTCATAGGAAATTTCCTTTCCGACCGCCGTCTGTGGGCGGAAATTCTACATTATAATTCAGTATACCAAAAAAACGGCGTAAAGTCAAGTGAAAAAATGTGACATTCGTGCAAGAAAAGGCCGTCCCTCCAACGGACGGCAAAAATATATTTTATTCGGAATAGACCAAAGCCCCGATTTCGTTCCCGACGAACGAAAAACCGATCCCGCCCCACAAGCCCTCAGGCCCTTTGCCTTCGTTCACGACACCGAAAAAACAGACTCCTTCCGCCGAGCCCGCAAGCCCTCGGCTTTTTTCTTTGACGGCGGACTCATTTTTTGGGGCGGTGGGCTTTTTTCTAATCAACAGAGAATTACTTGTTTTCCAATCGGCGGCGGATCACGGATGAGACCTGTTCCGCCGTCTGCTCCGCCGCTTGCAGGTCCTCGTGCTCTACCATCACACGAAGCACGGGCTCGGTGCCCGATGCACGGACGACGATGCGTCCCTTTTCACCCAATTGCGCTTTTGCATCTTCCACCGCGTCCTTGATTACGGAGTCGGTATAAAAAGCAAGTTTT
>JAGAOB010000040.1 GCA_017623895.1 Clostridia bacterium | reverse complement strand
CGTTTGCTTCTCGGAAACCGACATTTCGTGAATTTTCTTATCTAAATCTATATGGAAGCCGTATTTCTCGCTCATTTCGGAAATACGGAATTCTCAAAGGCGTCCTCCAGCTCGACCTCCTTGGCGATGGTCACGCCGTCGTTGGTGATGAGGGGAGAGCCGTATTTGCGGTCAAGAACCACGTTTCTGCCCTTGGGACCAAGGGTAATTTTCACGGTGTCGGCAAGCTGGTTGACGCCCCGTTCCAACGCCTTGCGGGCTTCTTCCCCGTAAAGAATCTGTTTTGCCATAAATAATCACTCCTTATTCTGCGATGGCAAGAATGTCTTCCTGCTTGACAATGGTGTATTCCACGTCGTCGATCTTCACTTCGGTGCCCGTATATTTCGCCGTAATCACACGATCGCCGACCTTCACGTACATTTCCACTTCCTTGCCGTCCACGATCCCGCCGGGACCTACGGCGACAACCTCCATCACCTGGGGCTTTTCTTTGGCAGAGCCTGCCAGAATGATGCCGCTTTTCGTGGTCTCTTCCGCTTCCACGGCCTTGACGACGACGCGATCCAATAAAGGTTTCAGTGTCATAGTATAACCTACCTCCGTTTCAAAAAAGTTGTAAGACAATCTCAAAAATTAGCACTCTTTCACGTTAAGTGCTAATCCTATTATAGCCATATTTTGGAAAGAATTCAATGGATAAATTTTGAACTGTTTGTGTCATTTTCTTGAACCGAAATCGGGGCAGAATAGGTTCATTTCCAAACAATTTATGGTTTTTGCCTTTGCGGTATTGACAAGAGAAACTTTCTATAGTATAATATTTAATACTTTACAGTATCACACGTTACGCACGCCCGCGCTCGCGGGCACGAACAGGAGTATTGTTTCATGAACCGAGCAACGAATCTGAAATTTATATATCCCGTGGTAGGAAGCGCCCTTGCACTGTGCGGGACGGCTGCCCTTTGCCTTGGGCTGTTGGGAACGTGGATCGCGTTCCTCCTCGGCGCGAACATCTTCATCGCCGCAGGACTGTGCTGCGGGACTGACGTACGAACCGTTCGTCGCAAAAATCCCTTGGCACAGATCTCGGAAGACGAGCCCGAGGAATTAGAAGGGAAAATGTATCGCGTGCCCTTCCTTTCCGTCCTTGCGGCGGTGCTTGCGGCAATCGCCGTAGGCATCTTTTTCCGCTCCGCGATCTTGGGGCTTTTGACGTTTTTCACGTGGGGAGGCATCGGGTTCCCCTTGGCGGCCTGCGTTCTTTCTCAAACCAATTTTGCGGGTGCGATGCAGACGGGGCTGGTCTCGTCGGTGGGGGTCACCGCCTTGGCAGGGGTCATTCAGGTCTTTCTTTCCTCCCCCAATCATTCCTTTAATCCTCAATACTGCCTGGAGCAGTTGGCCACCCGAATGAAAGACGCCGTAACGGCGGCCTTTGCAGAGATTCAGAAGATCCTCGCCCAGCCGAATGCACTCCCCGACGGTGCAGATCTTTCGGATCTGATCGCCGCTGCCGCCTCGGAGGAGGGAATCACGGCGGCCGTCCATTCCGTTCTTTCCATCACCCCGGGACTGTTTGCCCTTGCGGTCTTGGTCCTTTCCTTCGGGATCTGGTGGGGAATGAAGGTTGCCCTGAAGCGAGTAGAGAACGTAGAAATAAAATATATGAACCGCATCGACGGATACCGTCCCTCCTGGTTGCTTTCCCTTGTGTATCTGGTGTTTGTTCTCATCAACGTGGCTTTCCGACAGGGGTCTGTATTACAGATCGTTTCGATGAACGTCGTCTACGTGCTTTCCGCAGTCTTGACCTTCGCAGGATTTTCTCTGATCCTTTATTTTATCAATACCCGTGCTCCGTCGCCCTCCGCCCGCATTCTTCTGACCGTTGCAGCGGTGGTGATCGGGCTTTCCTCCTGCGGAAGCTCCTTGCTTCTGTTGCTTGGGCTTCTTTCCGCAGGCCGTGATTTACGGGGTATGCTCGGAGGAGGAACTTATCAATGAATCGCTTCCATCCGTTTTTGGACCGACTTTCGTATCTGTTTCTGATTCCCGCGGGAATCCTTGCCGTCTTGGGGGCAGAACGGGGCACTTGGATCACCCTTTGCCTGCTGTTCGTTCTCTGCATCACGGCAAACGAGATCCGTCTTTTCGTTTCGGGACGGCGCAAAAAGAATCTTGCCCACGCCATTGTGGATATGCTGAATATGACCTCCCAGAAGCGGCTGGTAGACTTCCCCGTCCCCATCGTTATTTCCGATGAAAAGGGAATTATCCTTTGGTACAACGAAGCCTTTACCGACGCCACCTCAGAACAGACCCTTCTGACGTTTCATAACGTGCGCCAGCTGACCAAAGACATT
>JAGAOB010000039.1 GCA_017623895.1 Clostridia bacterium | reverse complement strand
CCATTGCTTTGAATCCAATGACTTGTCCCATACCGTCGTGTCCGTCTACAACTGCGGTAGCGGCAAAATCCTTAACAACTTCAAAATTCGTTACGGGGTTTTGGATTCCTGCCTTGATTCGATCCAAGTAGATGGGCTTGAAGCGATTAACGCCGTGAGATTCAATTCCTCTCTTATCGGATTCAAGCAAAACGTCGGCGCAAATTTCCGCGTCTTCTTTGGGGATGCCGTAGCCGACAAAAGAGTCGATTACAAAGTTTGTAATTGTTTTCCAGTCGACATAGTTTTTGGATTCGTCCATTTTTTAGTTCTCCTTTTTTTATGCAAATTGGGATATATTTTTTATAATTATAACATATTTGACCTACAAAGTCAACAATTGTTTCGAATATGATAAAGTTATTTTACAATTTATAGGTTGCAACTCAAAAGAAATTTCGACTTTTCTTGACATTTGCGGTCCTGTTTGCTATAATAAAATGATGGCATCTTTTGTCATAGAAAACAATCTCGTAAGAAGAATTGGCTTGGAGGAGTCAAAATGGAATTGAAGGAAGCCTTTGAAGCACGTGGATATCGATTTGTCGAATTTTGGAGCAGGGAAGACGCCGTCGCATATCTTTGTTCGGAATGTAATGGGAAAAGCGTAGCGTTCGGTGGGTCTGTGACCGTGCAAGAGTTAGGTTTGTACGAAGCTCTCAGTAATCGATCGACGTGCGCGTGGCATTGGAAACAAGATTCAGCGCAATCCATTTCTGATTCTCAAATTTATATTACCTCCGCTAATGCTGTTTCTATGTCTGGTGAAATTGTCAATATTGATGGAAACTGTAATCGGATTTCCTCCTCGGTTTACGGACACGAGCAGGTGTATTTCGTTATCGGAGAAAACAAGCTTACTGCTGACCTTTCGTCGGCTTTGGATCGTGCAAAAAACGTTGCTGCACCGAAAAATGCAGTGCGTCTGAACCGAAATACTCCTTGTGTAAGAGACGGTCGTTGTCACGATTGTCAAAGCCCCGATTGCATTTGCTCTACCATTGCTATCGTGCGACGCAACCCCTCATCCTGCCAAATGACCGTCGTTTTGATTCGTGAATCCTTGGGATACTAAAGAAGTCGTTCCCTTTCCGTGGCAAAACTTCCCGTATACGCCGGAATTTCTGTCGGTTTTCGTTTTGACGCCCAACAACCGTCCAGCGTACCGAACGGAATTTTATTAGAAAGAATTCCTGCACAATAGGGTGCTAGGGTGTACAGGGGATAATAAAGAATGATACCATCGTTGGACAGATAATAATTAGCCTCTTGAAAAAAAGTTTTTGCAATTCGGAGTGGATTTTCAAAGAATGGAATTTCCCCTCCTTCTTTTTGTTGTTTTATTTGATTGCAAATACAATCCATTATTCGCCCTCGATACGCCGCGTTTTTGCGAAAAAAATAAGAAAGCGGTACCACCACTCCGCGGGAAAGATCCCAGGTGTTTCCCGTTCGTTGTGTCATTCCGTGAAGTCTTCCTTCATAATGATATTGATCAAGGATTATAGATGTGTATCGAGGATCTAATCGCGGTACGGAAAATGTTCGGATGTGAGAATGCATTGTAAAATCGTATTCCTTTTCGTCTGCGCTGCGACATTCCTCCGAGGCGCGTCGATGAAGCTTTGTTCTTGCGTACAAATTGATTTGTCGCGATTGTTTTCGATAATAATCGTTGAAGTGAAATTCCGCTTGTTTGGAGAGTGGTCCCATAATCTGCGGATAAGAAATTTTCAGTTCAAGAATCGGTTTATTTTCCCGATAAAGCAGACTTTCAATGTTTTCACCACTGATCGTTAATTGCATCTCGTATCCCTCCCCTCCAACATATGTGCAGATTCAAAAGATTGTTCCGGGGATATGCAACGAAAATCCAACATTTCTATGAAAAGGGTTGCTTTTTACAACAAACTCTGTTATAATTAACCCTATAATATACCGAAGATTTGTTACAAGTTCTCCATAGTTGATCGATACTTCCGTGATAATATGGTTACTGAAGCAAATCAAGAAAAAAAGGATGGATCGTTATGTCTAAAAACATTTCTGCGAAGAAGAACGATGCGGCATTGTCTCTTGTCGTTAAAATCGTCGCCCTTGTTTGTGCGCTGGTACTGCTTGCATCGATTGCCCTTGCCGTTGTTGCAAAGAACGGATATTTTCGCCGCAACACCGTTGTGATGGAAATCGGTGATACCGAGATCAACGCCATTGAGTACAACTACGGGTATTACACTGCGTTGAATAATTTTTATTCGCAGTATTATTACTACGCAAGCTCTCTCGGTTTTGACCCTTCTACTTCTTTGAAGAGTCAGGATTGCTATTTTGATCCCGAAATTTCCTGGTACGATTATTTCGTCAATCAGACAAAAACCCAATTCGAAGAAATTTACCTCATCTATAATAAGGCTGTAGAAGACGGTTTTACGATGACGGAAGAATCTGCCAAATCCTTGGAGGATTCCATCAAAGACTTGGAAAATGCGGCCAAGGAAGCGAAGATGAGCGTCAACAAATATCTGCGCTCTGTTTACGGTCCCAATATCACTCTGAACGACTATAAGGAATACGTTTCCCGCCGTTTGATCTTCGCTGATTTCTGCGAGAAGTATATGGACGGCTTGTCCTATCCAACCGAGGAAATTGAAAAGTACTACTCCGACAACAAAAAGGACCTCGACGTTGTAAGCTACTATGTTTACACTGCAAAAGCCGATACGAAAAACGAAAAGACCGCGGAAGAAATTGCAAACGGTATTAAAGATGCATCTACCGACGTTACCTCTTTCTTGACAGCATTGAAGGGTGTTGTCGGTGAGGATACGTTTGAAGAAAAAACCTACCTCACCGAGGGCGCAACCTACACTAAGGATGATCAAGCATCCGAATGGCTTTTTGACGATGCTCGTAAGGCTGGGGATGTTACTGTAATTAAGACTGCCGCAACCTCTTCCGCCTCAACAGATACCTACAAGGTGATCTGCTTCGTGGAGCGCGGATGGGAAACCTATAGGCTGGCAACGATGCGTCATATTCTTCTTTCCGTTACCAATCTTACCAACGAAGACGGCTCTACTATCAAGGATGAGAGCGGAAAGGCAAAGACGAACGATGCCGAACAGAAGGCTGCTGCCGAAGCGCTTCTGAAACAATGGAAGGACGGGGCCGCAACCCAGGATTCCTTTGCTGCTTTGGTCAAGGACAATTCCAACGACACCGGAAGTGTTGAAAACGGTGGCTTGTACGAAGATTTCGACAAGAAAACGATGGTAAGCGAAATTACCGATTGGATCTGGGCGGAAGGCCGCAAGGAAGGCGATTGTGAAATCGTCAAAACTTCGTACGGATACCACCTTGTCTACTTTGTTGGCTACGGCGAAGAAAAATGGAATTCAGACGTGGTGAAGACGTTGAAGAATAATGATTACAGCGATTATCTTAAGGAACTCAAGGAGAAGTATCCCGTGTCCTTTAACGATAAGGGGCTGTCTCAGGTCGGTTAATACATTCGCATTAAGTGCGGACAGCATCCGTTGCTGTCCGCCTTTGTGTATTTTATTCTTTGTCAGGGGAGCTTTGTGATGGATTTTCATAATTGCACCTTATGTCCTCGAGAATGCGGTGCAGACCGTACCGTAATGCCGGGTGCTTGCGGTGGTAAAGATCGGCTCCGAATTGCTCGCGCGGCCCTCCATTTTGGAGAAGAGCCCTGTATTACGGGAGAACGAGGGTCGGGCACGGTGTTTTTTTCAGGCTGCGCACTACGGTGTCGGTTTTGTCAAAATCAATCTATCAGTCAAGGAGAAGTCGGGAAAGACATATCGCAAACTCGGCTTTCGGAAATTTTCTTGGAATTACAAGACCAAGGTGCTGAAAATATTAACCTTGTTACACCATCCCATTTTGCACCATTGGTTGCGGCTTCGTTAAGAAGCATCAAAAATGACTTACAGATTCCCGTTGTTTGTAATTGCGGCGGATATGAATCGGAGGAAATTTTGCATTGTTTTGAAGGTCTTGTGGACGTTTATCTTCCGGATCTCAAGTATTTTTCTTCGGATCGGTCCTTTCGTTATTCCGATGTCGAAAACTATTTTGAGGTGGCGTCCCGGGCATTGAAAAGAATGTACGGACAAACCGGGGATTGTATTTTTTCAGAACGTGGGATTTTACAGAAAGGATTGTTGATCCGTCATTTGGTTCTGCCCAATGGAAAGGCGGATTCTATTGCCTTGCTCCGTTGGATCTCTCAAGAATTTCCGTTATCGTCCGTTCGAATCAGTTTAATGCGGCAGTATACGCCCTGTGGGGACCTCTCGCCTTGTCCCGAATTGAACCGTCGGTTGTTTTCCTTGGAATACTCCGCAGTATTGCGTGAAGCGACCAAATTGCGTCTTGTGGGATACTCTCAAGGAAGAGATTGTGATAATTTTTCAATGACACCTGATTTTGATCTGAGCGGTGTCTGAAAGGGAAGAAGTATAATTATGTCTGAGCATCTTTACACAATTGCAATTAACGAGCATTTTGGAAAGAAGTGCGGGTGCCCTATCTGTTCTCTTCACGAAATGCTGGAGAAAAACGAGCTAAAGGCAATCACCGGGGCTGCAATGATGGAGCCGTCGATTCGGATCCAAACAAATCGCCTTGGATTTTGTTACGATCATTTTAATAAAATGATTACATACGGAAAAAGATTGCCCGTTGCGCTGATTTTACAATCCCATCTGGAGGAAATTCGTGCGCATATCAATTCTTCAAGCCCCGATGCCGTGGAAAAATATTTATCGAATTTGGGACATTCTTGCTACGTGTGTGAAAAGCTTGAGGAAAAAATGAAGCACGTTCGCTCCAATATCGTTTATCTTTGGAAGAGCGATGAAAATTTCCGAAAACTCTTTTCGGAACAACAACGGTTCTGCCTTCCGCACTATCGGGAACTCCTTTCCGCCTCGAAGGAATTGGGACGAAGGGATCGTATCGCTTTTTGCGCGGAATTGGGAAAGATTACGAAAGGGTCCTTGCAGGTTCTTAACGATGACATCGATTGGTTTTGCAAGAAATTTGATTATCGATTTGCAAAAGAGGACTGGAAAAACAGTAAGGATGCCATTGAGCGAACCGTTGAAACCCTCACCTCCAAGCTGCCTGCAAAGCGCAATGAGGATATTTGAAATATTTTTGAAAAGGCTTGACATTATCCCCGGAATCGGGTATAATATTTTTACAAACATTTAGCGAGGTGCAGTTATGTCTCTTGATACCGTAAAAGTAATTTTTTCTCAACGTTATGATGTTTCCACTGAAAACTTGTCTGCAGAAAGCTTGATCGCAGACATTTGTACCGATTCCCTTGAGGTGTTGGAATTACTTATGTACATCGAAGAAGAATTTTCTGTTACCGTTCCCGACGAGGTCGCACAAGAGCTGAAGACATTGGGTGATATTGCTTCTTTTATGGATCAAAACATTCCTCAGGAAACAGTTTTGAGTATTCAGAAAAAGCTTTTGGAAAATGCCTAAATTCTCCCGCCGGAACCATTTTATCCGGCGGATTTTCTTTGAAAGGATATCGTATGCGTATTCTCGCCATTGATTATGGGATGTCCCGTACGGGCATTGCCGTTTCCGATCCGACGGGCTTGATCGCATCTCCTTATGCGGTGATTCCCTCTCGAAATTACGAAAAGCTGTTAACCTCCGTCGGCGACGTATTGTCAGCGGTTTCTCCCGAAAAGGTAATTTTGGGCCTTCCTTCCCGAACTGACGGGATCGAAAGCGAAATGTGCCAACGAGTAAAACGCTTTCGGGAAGAATTAAAATCTCGCTTTGGTGTGGATGCGGAGTTAATTGACGAAAAATATACCACCGTCATTGCATCACAAATGCTTCACGCAAACGGTACCAAAGCAAAAGAACAACGAAAAAGCATTGATGCAGCCGCCGCTGCGGTGTTGCTGCAAGGGTATCTTGACGCGCACCGTTGACGATTTTCGGCACAAATAAACTCCTTCCGCAATATACTGTAATAGTCCCTGCGGAAGGAGTATTATTATACATGAAAATTGTTCAGAAATACGGCGGATCGTCTCTTGCAAATGCCGAACGTGTCCGCCGCGTTGCAAATCGAATCAAAACGGATGCGGAGAATAATCAAATGCTGGTCGTGGTGTCGGCGCAGGGAAAAACCACCGACGCATTAACGACACTGTATCGAGAGTTGAGCAACACCTTTCCTTCAAGGGAATCCGACGCCTTGCTGATTGCGGGAGAACAAGCATCTGCTGCGCTCCTTGCGGCGGCATTGCGGGAGATCGGATGTGATGCGATCTCCTTAAACGGAATGCAGATTCCGGTTCAGGTATACGGTGAGAGCGGAGACGGAAGAATCGGAAGGATTGACATAGCCCGTATCCGTAAGGAGTGGAATCAGGGGCGAATTGTGGTGATTACGGGTTTTCAAGGAATAAACGAAGCGGGAGATTTTATCACTCTCGGTCGGGGTGGTTCCGACACCTCTGCTATTGCGTTGGCAGCAGCGGTAAAGGCAGATCGCTGTATGATTTTTACCGACGTGGATGGAGTATACTCCGCAGATCCACGAAAAATACCTTCTGCAGTTCGCTTCAATTCAATCCACGAAGACACGATGTTGAATCTCGCATTGCACGGCGCTAAAGTATTGCACCCAAGAGCCGCCGCATTGGCAAAGCAATACGGCGTTCCGACGGAGATCCTCACGTCATTTTCGGTTTACGAGGGTACCGTCATTTCTTCGGATGCACCAAGACAAACGGGCGTTACTATGTGCAATAAAGCAGATCAGCTATCTATGATTACCATTGTATTCAAAGACCATCCGAGCGGAGATCTGCTGGCGGTGATTTGGGATACTCTCTGTAACTCCTGCTTCTCTTTGCGGTTCGGTGCAGATATTCTTCAGGCGTTAATCCCGAATGAGATAGCAGAAGATTTACTGCAACAAATTCACGGGGTTTTGTATTCGAAAAAATAACTTTATAAACAAAAAGGGGAGACCTTTCTTGCGAAAAGTCTCCCCTAATTTTTTTGAATTAAAGGTATTTCTTCAGTTCGTCGGTCAGCTCGCCGGGGTCTTTACTGAGCGTAATGGTGATATTGATGTTGCGAATAACCTGGCTGACTTCAGCAAGGAAAGCTTCCAACGCATTCAGATCGTCACCACAGATCTTCGTGATAGAGTCAACGAAGATATCGGTGATGTCGTAATTTGCGGACATCAATCCGCACAGGAAACCGAAGAAGCGGTCATAGGTATTGATATCGTACTCGTCAGAACTGATAAGGCGAACCTTGTGGCTGATGTCATAAATCAGTTTTCTGCCCTTTTCAACACAGACGACGCAGCCGCGATCTGCAGCCATTGCCGCGTTGGTTTCAGTGATCAGAGTTTTGGTTTTTCCGGTTCCTTTGAGTCCAACGATAAGTTTAATCAT
>JAGAOB010000038.1 GCA_017623895.1 Clostridia bacterium | reverse complement strand
GATCGACGATCTTGCTTCGGGGGCTCGCATTGACGTGAGCGAGATCAAAGAGGACCCCTTGGACTTTGCACTGTGGAAAGCTTCCAAGCCCGGAGAACCCCATTGGACCTCCCCGTGGGGAGAGGGACGCCCCGGCTGGCATATCGAATGCAGTGCGATGGCAAAGCGCTATCTCGGTGACACCATCGACATCCACTGCGGAGGCCACGATCTGAAATTCCCTCACCACGAAAATGAGATCGCTCAATCTCAATGTGCGAACGGATGCACCTTTGCCCGTTTCTGGTTCCATATCGGATTCGTAAATGTGAACAACGAAAAAATGAGCAAATCCAAGAACAACTTCTTTACCGTCCGCGATCTGTCCAAGGTGTACGGGTATCTCCCCCTGCGGTATTTTGCGGTTTCGGCCCATTATCGGATGCCGATCAATTACGAGCCCGGTATTATTGAGCAGGCAAAGGCATCTTTGGAACGCATTAATAACTGTCTGACGAATTTGAAATTCCTTGCAAAGAATGCTCCCGACGGAGATCTTTCCCCCGAAGCTCGGGAATATCTGAATTCCTTTTCCGTTTACAGAAGCCGCTTTGAGGAAGCGATGGACGACGATCTGAATACGGCAAACGGGCTGACGGCGATTTTTGACTTAATCAAGCAGATCAACGTAACCGCAAAAGAGGGGCAGGTCAAGGCAGTCTACGAATCCCTGCTCCAGAAGGTAGAAGAGCTGGTAGACGTCTTGGGACTTCTTCCAAAAGAAGATGCCGTCGGACAAGACGACGCGGCAATCGACGCGCTGATTGAGGAGCGTACTGCCGCTCGTAAGGCAAAGGATTGGGCAAAAGCGGACGCCATCCGCGACCAGTTGACAGCGATGGGAATTATCTTGGAGGATACTCCCGCAGGAATCCGTTGGAAACGCGCCGAAAAGTAATCTAAATCAAATCGGAAAGTAGCTATGATTGACGTTCTCAACAGCCCCGTAACGGTATTACGGGGGATCGGTCAAAAACGTGCCGAATTACTGAAGAAACTCAATATCATCACCTGTGCGGATCTGATTCGGTTCTTTCCGCGTGGGTACTTGAATATGTCCGAAATCTGTCCCATCGACAAATTGGTCGACGGACAGACCGTCACGGTAGTGGCAAAGGTCAGTTCGGACATATCCAAGCGAGTGGGGAAGCGTGTAACTCGCTTCCTCTTTTCCGTTTCCGACCCAAAGGGAAACACCCTTTTCGTTACCTTATACAATCAAAAATACACGGCGGAGCATCTGCATCCGGGAATGACGGTATTACTTCACGGAACGGTATCGGTGGAGGGACTCGTACGGAGAATGGAGTCCCCCCGAATCAAGCTTGATGCCACCCCCGAAATCGAGCCTATTTATCCTTTGACCGAGGGTGTTACCCAAGCCTCCCTTGCTCGAAATATCGCAACGGCTCTGCAGGCGTGCAATGCTCAATTAAAAGAAATGCTTCTCCCCTCTATACGAGAAAAATGCGGACTTCCCGAAATTCACGAGGCGTTCCGTGCCGTTCATTTTCCGAGAACCATCGAGGAAGCGGAAAAAGCTAAAAATCGCTTTATTTTTGAAGAATTGTTTCTCTTCACCGTAGGAGTTCGCATTTTGAAGCTGCGGGTAAAAAAGCTGGATGCTCCACAGTTAGTTCCCACAGACCTGACCCCGTTTTTGAACCGTCTCCCCTACGCCTTAACCAACGCACAGAAGCGCGTCATTAAAGAGTGCTTCGACGGGATCCGTCGTTCCTCACCGATGTCCCGACTGATTCAAGGCGATGTGGGAAGCGGAAAAACGGTGATTGCCGCCGCCGTAACCTTTCTGACCGCCCGAAACGGAAAACAGACGGCACTGATGGTGCCCACGGAAATTCTGGCAATTCAGCATTACGAATCGCTTTCGGCACTTCTTTCCCCCTGCGGGGTTCGGGTAGAATTGCTGACAGGCTCTATGAGGGCTGCGGAAAAACGGGATCTCCTGCTTCGCCTGGAGGCAGGACAAGTGGACCTGGTCATCGGAACCCACGCCTTGATTCAAAAGAGTGTCAAATTCAAGGAATTGGCTGTTGCTATTGCTGACGAACAGCATCGCTTCGGAGTTCAGCAGAGGGCAGCAATGCAGGAAAAAGGGAAAAATCCCCATATGATCTTTTTGTCTGCCACCCCCATTCCACGCTCCTTGGCATTGGTGCTGTACGGAGATCTTGACATTTCCATTTTAGACGAGCTCCCGCCGGGAAGAATTCCCGTAGCAACCCGCAGAGTCGGGTCGGAAATGGAAGAAAGAATGTACCGCTACGTCCGTGAAAAGGCATTGAACGGAGAGCAATCCTACGTCGTCTGCCCCTCGGTAGAGGGAGGAGACGAAATGAAAAACGCCGTGGATTTTTCCGAGCAATTACGGAAAACCTACTTGCAGGGAATTTCGGTTGCGTGTCTTCACGGTCGAATGAAAAGCGAAGAAAAAGAAGCAATCTTGTCTGATTTTGCAAAAAACAAGATCTCGGTTTTGGTATCCACAACCGTGATCGAAGTAGGAGTCAACGTTCCCAACGCAACCACAATGATTATTGAAAATGCAGAACGGTTTGGGCTGTCTCAGCTGCACCAGCTGCGAGGTCGGGTCGGCCGTGGAAAAAAAGAATCCTATTGCTTTGTCGTGTCCGACGATAAAAGTGAGGAAGCAACGGAACGGCTGAACGCTCTTTGCACCACCAACGACGGCTTTGAAATCAGCAAAAAGGATCTCGAACTACGGGGGCCCGGAGATTTTTTGGGAAATCGCCAGCACGGGCTTCCCCCCTTCAAAATCGCAGATCTAACCCGTGATATGAAAATTCTTGAGCAGGTCTCCAAGGTCGCAGACCGATTGTTTAAAGACCCGTCGTGGTTTATTCTTCCCGAAAACCGCGCGCTGTTTATCTCCGCATCGGAAATGCTGCGATCCGCAATGTTGCAATGATTTCAGAGTTCCTACGAAAATTTCCCCTCATCTGTCTCCCCCTCTGCAATGCTGTAGCAATTCAAGATTCTCGCAAAATTGCGCCCTGTCTATCTCTGCTTAGAACGTGCTGTAATAATTACAAGATTGTGACATTTTCGCGGAAAAAAGGATGAATCCCTTGACAAATGATGGAAAAAGTGGTACAGTATTCGTAGGTTAGCACTCAACGTAACCGAGTGCTAAAACATACCACCCCGTAGAACGAGAGAAAGGAGCCTTATGGAATTGGACCAACGTAAACGATTGATCTTATCCGCCATCGTTTCGGCGTATATTGAAACGGGCGAGCCTGTAGGCTCAAAAACCCTCTTAATTCGAGAAAACCTCGGCGTATCCCCCGCCACCATTCGCAACGAAATGTCGGAATTAGAGCGATTGGGGTATCTAAAAAAAACCCACACGTCCTCGGGACGCGTCCCCTCGAATTTGGGATACCGCTTTTACGTAGGAACCTTAACCCCTTACCGCTTGACAAAAAAAGAACGGGAAACACTGAACAGCTCCCTTGAAAACAGCGCGGGATTTGAGGAAGTGCTGGAAGCTTCAACCCAAAATCTTGCGAATTTTTCGGGGTGTACCGTTTTTGGGATTTCTCCCAATTTTCCCGACGGGATCTACCAATTTGAGGTATTGCCTGCCGGAAAGCGCATTTTGGCAATTATGGTTATTGCATCCGGTGGGTCCGTTAAAAATTATTTTTATCGCGCAACGGAAGACGTTTCTTTGAAG
>JAGAOB010000037.1 GCA_017623895.1 Clostridia bacterium | reverse complement strand
GTGTTATCCCCCGTGTTGCCGCGACGGACGGGATCCTTCACCACGGATTTCCGCAGGTATCCCTTGTCGTAGCCACGACGGACGCCCTCGTTGACCGCCTCGGTCAGATCTCCGTCCACGATGTGAACGTCCTGTCCGATTTCCAGAAATACGCAAGCCATACCGGTGTCCTGGCAAACGGGAACGTTCTCTTTGTCAGCGATATTGTAGTTTTCGATGATGTTGTCCAAAATGCCGCAGGCGATGGCGCCGTCTTCACAGGCACGGCAGCGCTCGATGGCATTTTTGACGTCACAGGGAAGATGGTTGTTTGCATCGATACACAGTTTTTCAATGGTATCAATGATGCTGTTCACGTGGATCTCTCTCATAATTTCCTCCAATTGATAACGTTTCTCGTATAGTTGGGGAACAGCTTGGGCGAGGGCTCGTTGCTGTTGATTCCTGCCGCCTTCAGTTCCGCATCGTACTTTTTCACGTGGTCCAAGGAAAGCGTTCCTACGGTGATATCACGGAATCGGGCGCCTGCTTGTTGTCCTGCGTGACGGCCGAACACGATGATATCCAAAAGGCTGTTGCCCATCAGACGGTTACGGCCGTGGATTCCGCCCACCGCTTCGCCGACGACGTAAAGGTTCTTTACGTTGGTCATACCGTCCGCTCCGATCTCCAGCCCGCCGTTTTGATAGTGGAGGGTGGGATAGATGAGGATGGGGGTTTTACGCATATCGATTCCAAAGGTCAGATACATACGAAGCATCGCGGGAAGACGCTTTTCCAGGGTTCCCTTTCCGTGGATCATATCGATCATAGGAGTATCCAGCCAGAGCGCCTTGCCTCCCACGGGAGTGGAAACGCCCTTTCCGTTGGTGGAGCATTCCCGAATGATGGATGCGGCGGATACGTCACGGGTCTCCAGGGGATGCATAAAGCATTCTCCCTCGCTGTTGATCAGCTTTGCCCCCATCGAACGGACCTTTTCGGTGACCAGTGCTCCGAAGATCTGTTGGGGGAAGGCGACGCCCGTGGGGTGGTATTGCAGGGTGTCCTGATAAAGAAGCTTTGCTCCTGCGCGATACCCGATGATCAATCCGTCTGCCGTAGCGCCGTAGTGGTTGGATGTGGGGAATGCCTGATAGTGCATCCGCCCTGCGCCACCCGTGGCGATAATTACGCATTTTGCCCGTGCAATAAGGATTTCTCCCGTTTCCGTATTCTGCAGCACTGCACCTGCGGCGTTGCCGTTTTTGTCCAAAATCAGCTCAATGGCTGCGGTAAAGTCCAGAACGGGGATCTTACGGTTTAACACCTCATCCCGCAGGGTTCTCATAATCTCCGCTCCGGTGTAGTCCGCTGCCGCGTGCATCCGCTTGCGGGAGGTTCCTCCGCCGTGGGTGGTGATCATATTCCCTTGCTCGTCCTTGTCAAATTCCACGCCCAGCCCGTTGAGCCATTGAATGGCCTTCGGACCGTCCATAACCAGCTTTTTGACCAGCTCGGGACGGTTGACGTAGTGTCCGCCACCCATAACGTCCAGATAGTGGTGGGCGGGAGAATCTCCGGGCTTATCTGCTGCCTGGATTCCGCCCTCCGCCATCATTGTGTTGGCGTCTCCGATGCGCAGCTTGGTTGCGATAAGCACGTTAGCACCTGCTGCGTGAGCTTCGATTGCAGCGGAGGATCCCGCACCGCCGCCACCGATGACCAAAACGTCTACGTCGTAATCCACTTGATTCAAATCGATCTTCAGATCGAGAATACGGCTTCTGCCCTCCATAACGTCGACCAACTCCACGGGAGCCTTTTCTCCCTTGTTGGGGCCGACCTTGATGGTGGAAAATCCGCTTTTCTTATAGTCGGGGTGATATTGCTTCAGCAGAGCGTCCTTTTCTTCAGCGGTCATACGACGGGGCTCGTACTTGATGTTCGCTTCCCGCGCCGCTTCCACTTTTTTCATTGAAGCCAGCATTTCTTCGGTAAAAATCATCTTCGCTCCTCCTTACTTCTCAATATCACGGTTGTTGTAAAGCTCTTTGATTTCCTCGATGGGCTTCTCCATCAAAGCCTCGATGGCTTTGGAGCAAAGTCCGTCCTCGATCTCCTTGACCCGTTCGGTGAGATGAACCGCTTCGGGGGAAAGGTACTTCCCGTTCAGACGACGGGCAAGCATTGCAACCTGAGGATGAGAGATCCCTGCGGGACAGCGGGAGGAGCAGATGCCGCACATAACACAGTCAAAGGACATCTCCGCGCATTTCTCGTATTCACCCCGCTGTGCGTGGGCGATATACTGCATTACGTTCAGTCCTTGGGAGCAGGTTTTGGTGCAGGCGTTACATCCGACGCAGGAATAGATCTCGGGATATAGCTGCATCATAATTTGTTCGTCGGGGCGAACCTCTTCGATGTCGTAGGGCTCCTTGACCAGGGGGAAGAAGGGGAGGGTGGCGATATACATATTGTCCTCCACGGTGGTGGAGCACGCCAGGCAGGCCTTTAGCTCCCGATCTCCCTTGATGCGGTAGACGGTGGCGCAGGCTCCGCAAAAGCCGTTGCGGCAACCGATTCCCCGAACCAATCGGTATCCGGCGTATTCCATTGCTTCCATAATGGTCAGCCCTGCGGGAATCTCATATTTCTTACCATATAGGTATACGTTCAGCAATTTCTTTTCCATAGCACTCTCTCCGTTAATACTCTGCAGGCAATTCGTCCAGCTCGTCGAAGCGGAACACGGGACCGTCCTTACAGACGTATTTGTCACCGATGTTACAGCGGCCGCATTTTCCCACTCCGCATTTCATTCGCAGCTCCATCGTGGTGTAGACCTGCGTCTTTACAAATCCCATTTCAGTCAGGGCCTCCAATACAAACTTGATCATAATGGGCGGCCCGCAGACCAACACGGTTCGGTCGGGCTTGTAATCCAATTCCTTAACGAAATTGGGAACGAAGCCTACGTGACCGTCCCAGCCGTCCTGCTCGCGGTCGATGGTGAGGTGCACGTTCATCTTGCTTGCGGGATCTGCCCAGACCGATTGAATCTCGGGGAGATCCAACAGATCCTCCTTGGAACGGGATCCGTAAACGATATCTACGGCGCCGTAATCGGTACGATTGTCTAAAACGTAGTTAATTACCGAATGGAGCGGTGCAAGCCCGACTCCGCCGGCAATGAAGAGGAGATCCTTCCCCTTCAGCTCCGTATCTACGGGGAACGGACGCCCGTAAGGGCCTCGAATGGTGATCTGCTGACCTACGTCCATATGGTGAAGCCATTCGGTGACGCAGCCGCATTTTTTTACGGAAAACTCCTGATAATCTTTGACCGTAGGAGAGGAGGTGATGGAAAACATCGCTTCTCCCACTCCGGGAACCGAGATCATAGCACATTGACCGGGCATATGCTCAAAGCATTTCCCGCCGTCCACCGCCTCCACGCGGAAGGTCTTGATGTCGGGGGTATCGATTCGGATGGCGGTCACTACGCCAAGCATCGGAATAATATTGTCAGGCATCTTTGTTCACCCCCAACGCTTTAATTACATTTATAATATGAATGGATTGCGGACATTTTTCCAAGCATCTTCCGCATCCCACGCAGGAATACAGCCCTTCGTTATTGGAGGGGAAGTAGACCAGCTTATGCATAAATCTTTGACGGAACCGCTCGGTTTGGGTGGGACGGTTGGTTCCGTGTGCCATCAGGGTAAAGTCGGAAAACATACAGCTGTCCCAGCAGCGATACCGTTGAATGTCGCTTCCCGTATCAAAGTCCCGCACGTCGTAGCATTGACAGGTGGGACAGACGAAGGTGCAGGTTCCGCATCCAAGACATCCGCGGGCAAGCTCGCTCCAACGGGGATCGTTAAAGCGTTCCATCAGATGATCGCCGTCAAATCCCGTCAGGTTCAATGCTCCAAAGGGAAGCTTTTTCAAGATTTCGGTAATGTTCTTTTTCAGCTCCTCCACGGGGGATTCGTTTTCGGCGGATTCCAAATCCGCGGTAAACGCGATTCCCTTTTCGGTGTTGGCGCGGAAATAGATCACGTCTCCCGCGATCCAGCAGGTCACGTCTCCTGCGGGGTCTGCCGCGTCAATGCCGAAGTTTGTGCAGAAGCAGGTTTCCTCGGGCTCGTTACACGCCAACGTTACCACCGTTCCGTGTTGTCTGCGGGCGGCGTAAAACGGGTCGACGGGATCGGAGAGAAATACCCGATCCAACAGCTCAAAGCTCCGTGCGTCGCATCCCCGTACTCCGAAGATCACAAATTCCTCCGTCAGCACGTCTGCGGGATGGATGTCGATCTTCTTTCCCTCCATACGGAATCGGACGATGTCCTCTACTTGAGGGAAAAAGGCACCCTTTGCACTTTTTACGGTTTTCAGCGCGTCGAGACGCAGGATCGAATCCTCCGTCCATACGCCGAAGTTTACCTGCCCCGCAGATTGTATGGGGGCAATCACGGTTTTCTTCTCCGAAATTTTTCGGAACAATTCGGGAAGTCGGTCCAAAGGAAGTTGTTTCATCATTTTCCGCCTCCCCGTGTATCAATTACGCTTGGTTCTTCGTCTTCCAGGGTGAAATCGGTGAGGGGGTGGCGCTGCCCAATGGATTCTCCCGCCTGATAATCCCCGTAAAGCTCGTTGACGTCCTGAATGATTCTGCGGTTCAGCAGATGCAGAGGGATCCCTTGCGGGCAAACGCGGCTGCATTCTCCGCAGTCGGTGCAACGGCCCGCAACGTGGTAGGCACGGATGATATGGAACAAGCTTTCTTCAAAATCGTCGGCCGCGGCCTTGTTCTGGACGCCGGAATTGGGATTGTCGAACACACACTTGATACAGCTGCAGGCAGGGCAAACGTTGCGGCAGGCGTTACAGCGGATGCACTTGGAAAGCTCTCCCCGCCAAAACTCAAACCGTTCCTCGGCGGTCATGGCCTCAAGACGGCGAACGGCGGCGTATTTATCTCCGCTGCAGGTCTCTTCGCTTTCTCCCAGAACCTCGTCGGCGCATTTGTGCTCCTTGCCCTTGCAGGCCAGACATTTTTCCAAAAGAACGTCCTTGCGGGAAATTTCTTTTTCCCCGTACATCGTTTCGATCTTCAGCAGATCCCCGTCCTCGGTGATCCCCGTAATTCCCTTGATGCCTGCCTTACGGATCTTTTCAACATCGATCTTTCCCTTACATCCCACGCCGATCACGTAGACCTTATTGCGGTCGATACGATGCTCGGTGCAGAGCTGATTAAAGCTGTAGCAATCGCAGGGCTTGAGCAGTGCGATGATCTTTTTCTCCGTTTTGGAGGCTTGTTGAACGAGATATTTTGAAAGGTTGCTTCCGCAAAAAGAATCGTAGCGGAGCTGATCCAAGCCTTCCGCATTAAACAGATTCGGGGTGCGGTCAAAGGGTGTTTCGCCTTGAGCCCACCCGATCACGCCGGCGTATTCGCCGTCGGCCAGAAGCTCCCGCAGGCGGTTGATGATCATTTCTTGCATCGCAGATCCCCCAGCTTCTTATTTTCACCCAATTCGGTGATGGTTTTTACAAAATCGTTCATCGTAGCGGCAAATTTTGCGCCCTCGGCGGCGGAGACCCATTCCACACGGGTTCTGCCCCGCTCGATGCCCATATAATCCAACAGAGAGAACAGGACCGTCATACGGCGGCGGGCATAGTAATTGCCCGTAGAGTAGTGGCAGTCTCCGGGATGACATCCGCACAGAATCACGCCGTCTGCGCCCCGCTGAAAGGCCCGAAGCACGAACATCGGGTTCAGCCGACAGGAGCAGGGGATGCGGATGATCTTCACGTTTGCGGGATAATTCATACGTCCCGATCCTGCCAGATCTGCCCCTGCGTAGCTGCACCAGTTACAGCAAAAGGCGACGATCTTCGGCGTCCATTCCTGATTCATCGACATATCGCATCCACCTCCGACATAATTTGACTGTTGGTAAAGCCCTTCAGGTCCATTGCTCCCGAGGGACAGGTTACCGTACAGGCACCGCATCCCTGACAGATCGCCTCGTTGACGGTCGCAATTCTCCGTATGCCGCGGAATTCGGGAGAACGGATCTCCTTATCCTCGTAGGTGATCGCACCGTA
The DNA here is from genome assembly GCA_017623895.1 of Clostridia bacterium. GTDB lineage: Bacteria > Bacillota > Clostridia > Oscillospirales > UBA644 > RGIG995. The sequence continues at coordinate 5,469 of JAGAOB010000037.1, read as the reverse complement.
GGGGCAGACCTTTTCACATTGGGAGCAACCGTTGCAGATCGCTTCGTTTGTCTGGGCCACGCAGGCGTTACAGGTCAGCTCGTTTTTGCAGAGAAGTCCGATGACCTTCGCGGCGGCGGCCCCGGCTTGAGCCACCGTTTCGGGAATATCCTTGGGGCCTTGGGCAACGCCGGAAAGGAAGATGCCCGCCGGGGGGCTTTCCACGGGACGGAGCTTGGGATGGGCTTCGGTAAAGAAATCGTTGGTGTCCATACTTGCCGTCAGCATCGTTCCCAAGGAACGGGCGGTGGGATCGGGTTCAATGGCGGTGGCAAGGACTACCATATCCGCGTTGATATGAACCTGCTCCCCATTGAGAAGATCGCTTCCCTGAACGTGGAGCTTGTCGCCTTCCACGGCAACCTTTCCAACCATTCCCTTGATATAATCCACGTCGTACTGCTCTACGGCACGGCGGTAGAATTCGTCGAAATTCTTTCCGGGGGTGCGGGCGTCGATATAAAAGACGTGAACCTTCACGTCGGGGTATTTTTCCCGCACCAGCATCGCGTGCTTCGCCGTGTACATACAACAGATCTTGGAGCAGTAGGGCTTGCCCTTTTCCTTGTCCTCCGTGCAACGGGATCCCACGCATTGAATGACGACGATCTCGTGGGGATGCTTCAGGTCGGAGGGGCGGATCAGCTGTCCCTTGGTGGGGCCTGCGGCGTTCATAATTCGTTCAAATTCCAACGATGTGACCACGTCGGGAGAATCGTTGTAGGCATATTCGTTAAAGGCGGAGGCGTCGATGGGCTTGAAGCCCGTGGCGACCACGATGGCACCGTATTTGCGTTCGATGAGCTGATCCTTTTGCTCAAAGTCAATCGCGCCCGCCGAGCAGTTCTTTTGACAGAGTCCGCACTTTCCCGTCCGAAAATGCAGGCATTGCTCCGCATCGATGACTGCCACGTTGGGGATGGCCTGGGCAAAGGGAATATAAACGGCCCCCCGCTTGTTCAGCTTCATATTAAATTCGTCCAAGCCCTTGCGGGAGGGGCATTTTTCGGTGCATACGCCGCAGCCCGAGCATTTGTCCTCGTCGATGAAACGGGCCTTCTTGCGAATGGTTGCGGTGAAATTTCCTACAAAGCCCGACAGCGATTCCAGCTCTGCGTAGGAAATGATGTTGATCTTCTCGTGCTGGGCGGCCTCCACCATTTTGGGGGTCAGAATACACGCCGAGCAGTCCAGCGTGGGGAAGGTTTTGTCCAGCTGTGCCATACGTCCGCCGATGGTGGGGGATTTTTCTACGATATCCACCTCAAAGCCCGCATCGGCAACGTCCAGCGCCGTCTGGATCCCCGCAATGCCGCCGCCGATGACCAAGGCGCGCTTGGTGACGGGGCTGGTCCCTGCGGTGAGGGGCGCATTTTTATGTAGCTTTGCAACCGCCGCACGGGCAAGCACGATGGCCTTCTCCGTTCCCTCCGCAATGTCCTTATGGATCCAGGAGCATTGCTCCCGAATGTTCGCGATCTCCACCATATAGGGATTCAATCCCGCAGAGACTGCGGTTTTACGGAAGGTTGCTTCGTGCATCCGAGGAGAGCAGGAGCAAACCACGATTCCCGTCAGTTGATGCTCTTTAATGGCCTGACGGATCATCGCCTGACCGTTTTCGGAGCACATATATTGATAATCGGTGCTGAAGACTACACCCGCTTCGTTCTTCAGGGCTTGTGCCACTGCCTTCACGTCTACGGTCGCAGCAATATTACTTCCGCACCAGCATACGAATACGCCGATTTTCTGCATAACGCTATCTCCTAAGTTTACTTACTGTATTTGCACAAACTTACGTACATACCAACTTGTCGCGCTTGCGCAAATTCATTTGCTTATATCAACTTGCTGTACTTTCACAAACTCACATGCATATCAACTTGTGGTTTTGCGCCACCTTATTTGCTGTATTTGCGCATCGCGCTGACCAGCGCTTGCTGGGGAAGATCCTCGTCCAGCTTTTCGGGCAGACGGTCTGCCGTCATATAGTTGCGCCCCTTTTGACGGATCACCGTCAGACGCACTGCTTCGATGATCTTTGCGGGCTCTACGTTTCGGGGACAGCGTTGAGAGCACGCAAAGCAGGAAAGACATTGATATAAGGCGTTGGATTCCATCAATCGTTCGACCTCTCCTTTGCGGAGCAAGGCGGCAAACTGATGGGGATGCAGGTCCATTTCGTCGTAGTTCGGGCAGGCTCCCGAGCATTTTCCGCATTGCATACAACGGCTTGCATCCACTCCGCTGATCCGCAGAACGTCCTCTGCCGTCACTTTATTGGTAAGGCTCATAGTTCCTCCTTTACCCCCAACGCCTCGGCAAGCACCTCGGTGAAGTATTTCACGGGGATCTTGGTTTTTGCGTTGTTTTTTAAATTATACAAGCATAGGGGACAGGCTGTGACGATCATCTCCGCACCGGCGTCGGCGGCAGAGGAAAGAATCGCTTCCGCTCTCTTTTGAGCTGCCCCCTTATTTTCCAGCGTAAGGTATCCGCCGCAGCATTCGTTTCTCTGGGAATATTTTACCGGCGTCGCTCCCAAGGCACGAATGAAGTCTTCGATGATGCAGGGATCCTCCGGATCGTCAAATCCCATTTCCTTCCCGGGACGCAAAAGCAGGCAGCCGTAATAGGCGGCGATGTTGACTCCCTTCAGCGGATTGACCACGGCGGATTTCAGCGTGTCGAATCCGATCCGATCCCGCAACAGCTCCAAATAGTGAAGCACCTCGGTCTCTCCCCGATAGGGCGTGTCTAGCTGCAGATAGTTATTTGCTCGCTGACAGATCGTTGCGTTGCGCTTCATATCGTTGTTTACCCGCTTCAGCACGTGGTGACAGGCGGAGCACAGCGTGATCAGATCCTGACCTTTTTCCTTTGCCGCAGCAAGAGCGCGGATGGAAGAAAGCCGAGTTGCGATCTCATCCTCCCCTTGGGGATAGACTCCGCCGCAGCATTGCCAATGCTCGGGCTCCTCCAAAATGATCCCAAGCTTTGCCGCGGAAAGCCGACCGTAAATGTCCAACTCCTTGGCCTTCGTTTTCAGCGTACAGCCGGGGTAGTAACTGTAGTTCATCTTTGCCTCCTATGGGTCTGTGTCACTGTTGTCATATCTATATTTATATAACTTATTTATTTTATCACTGTTTCTTGGTTTTTTCAACAAATTTTGCAAAAATTTCGAAAACATTTCCCAGTTTCGTCATCCCCTATATATTAATAAAGCGTTTCGCCGAAATGCGGCCGAATCGTTTCGTTGTGAAACATCATATATAATGTAATTTCCGCTAAATTTTTTAGGTGCGCTTGGAAGCTCAGCGGCTTAACGGGGCACGTTGATCGAGGGTCACGTTCCGAATGGACGACCGTTTTAATTCTTGAAACCAGCAAAATTCCAAAAATTACACTTGATAATTTTATCCCTTCGTGTCAAACTATGGATGCAGTCGACCGACTGTAAAAAAATCGTGAAAAACGCAAGGGCGTTTTACAACAAGGAGTGGAAAAACAGTTATGGCTAGCAACAAGCACGTGGTTCCCGCAGCGAAGGAAGCTATGGAAAGATTCAAGATGGAAACCGCTAACGAAGTCGGCGTGAACCTGAAACAGGGTTACAACGGTGACTTGACCTCCAAGCAGGCCGGTTCTATCGGTGGCCAAATGGTCAACAATATGAACCCCGTACGAACTATGAGATTTGAACGTCATAACCGCATATCGCAAGGACACAAGATAACCGTCAAGTACGCGTTTTCCCTTACGGTATAAGGTTTTGATGAAATAAAACGTACGGAGAAACAAAAAATGAAGGACACCAAAACCATTTACGAACAGCTTGGAGGTACATACCGCGAGGAAAACGGCAACCTCGTTCCCGACGTGGAGCTACCCGAACAGAAGTCAATCGGCAAATACGGACGGATGCACCTCGACTATCTCAAGCAACACCGTCGCGGAAGGTACTCCGCCCTGCTCGGTGAAGGGCGGCTCAACGCCTACCTCTCCGAGATCGAAGAACAGGCACACGAAATGATATCCTCTCTGATAATAGAGTTTGCCAAGACTCAAGGCATTGACGAATATCTCAAGGAAACTGACCAACTACGGTGGGTACAGATGATGAATAATGTCAAAACTCAAGTAGAAGAAATTGTATTGAAACAAATAATCTTCCACTTTAAGAAATGACTTAATTAAATAACAAAATTTTAACAAATAACATAATATTCACTTAAGCTATCGCGAATGAACAACTTTCATTTGCGATAGCTTTTTTATATTCTCCTTCCTCTAAAAAATTCACAAAACTTTTTAATCAGGACAGTAGTTGTCCGGGTTAAGGTTTAGAATGATGGAGGAATGGAGGTGAGGAATAAATGGGAACAGCCGAACGAAGATATGAAATTATGAAAATACTGTGCCGGCGCAGATATGAAACAATACGCAATTTAGCGTCCGAATTCGGTGTTTCTATGCGAACCGTTCAGCGAGATATTGAGTCACTGAGCAGAACCGAGCCGATCTATACCCAATTCGGCAAATACGGCGGCGGTGTGTACGTCGTGGAAGGCTACTCTATGGATCGAATGTATATGAAGGAACAGGAGCTCGATGTATTACGGAAATTATACATAGCAGCTGACGAGCAAGATTCCCTACTTACTGACGATGAAAAGATCCTGCTCAGCTCTCTTATTTCGCAATACTCCAAACCGAAAACAAATCAATGAAAGGATTTTACAATGAAAGAAAAAGAAAAACAGTTATTTAAGGCGTTATGCAAATTCAAGGATAAGATTATAGATCCTTCTTTGATTGAATTCGCTACGCCTGCCGTCCTCGGACACCTTTTCTTCAACCATATGCAGGGCGTTGCTTACGACGTACTGAAGAAGAATGGACTGCTTGGAAAGGTCAACCGTGAGTTCCGCAATTCCCTCGGTGCAGCTTATGAGCAGAATGTTCTGAAGAACGAAAGCTTCAAAAAGTGAATCGTGATGCTCTCCGAGATTCTCTCTCCCTGTACCTGCAAGGTGGCAATGCTCAAGGGTGCGTATCTGTGCGCTCATTATCCCGACGGGTACAGAACCTCGAATGACGTAGATCTACTCGTTCTTCCCAAAGACGTTACCGCAGTCGGTCATCTTCTCTCTTCCGCAGGGTTCAAGCAGGGTAACGTAAGAAACGGCGAATTTATCCCCGCAACAAGACAGGAAATCATCGAGTCCAAGATGATGCGCGGAGAAACGGTTCCCTACATCAAGGAAGTCAACCTTCCGTTTATGAAGTTCTTTGAGGTGGATATCAACTTCTCCCTCGACTACAAGAACGGAACCGACGATACTCTGTCGGATATGCTCTCGAACGTCTGCATCAAGAATGAAAAGGAGCTTTCCATTCCCACGCTTGACGACGCGGACTTCT
>JAGAOB010000036.1 GCA_017623895.1 Clostridia bacterium | reverse complement strand
TGATGAAGGCGGTACTTTTAGTAATTTTGACTTATATTGTAATTTTGAGCAAAAAACAATTGAAAAAACCTTAAAAAACATAAAAAAGCGTTTGCTTTAATGCAACAAGGTTACCATAAGGAAACGGACACCTTTTGTTCGTTTTTTCCTGTTTAGACACCTTTTATCACGTTTAAGCCAGAAAAAAAGCACGCGTGAGCGTGCTTTTTTTCTACGAAATTTGCCCTTCGGGCAAGAAGTGAAATATTTCACTAAATCGTTCGACGCTATAGTTTTTCAAAAATTTGTAGATGTATTTTGGGTTTGTGGACAGGTTTGAACCACGGAACAAACTGTTTTTAACTTATCGGGCGAATCGATCCGAAAAATGCGTTATTGATTTGAATGTTTTTCTGTGCTATAATAGAATCATCAAGTACTTGGGAAATGAATTTTACCTAACCGAAGGAGAATCATATATGGACATCGGAAATAAAATCAAACTGTTGCGCCAGAAAATCGGAGCAACCCAGGAGCAGCTTGGAGAAAGAATTGGCGTTAGCGCACAGTCTATATCAAAATGGGAAACGGGCGTTACGATGCCTGATATTACGCTTTTGCCGATCTTATCAAGTGAGCTTGGTGTAACGATCGACGAGCTTTTTGATTTGACGGTAGAACAGAAATTGCAGCGAATAGAAAAAAGGCTTGATATTGAAGAGGAATTTCCCGATGACGTGTTTTATGAGTATGAAAATATGTTGAAAATTCAGGTTGATGAATTTGAAGACAGAAGAAAGGTCCTATCTTTGCTGGCAAGACTTTATCATCATCGTGCAGAATCATATTTGAGCAAAGTAAGTAAATATGCCCGTGAAGCGATTCTGCTCGCTCCCGAAATCAAAGATTGTCAGTGGCTACTGCAAAAATCAAACGGTGCAAATGTTTGGGATTGGAATGGTTCAAACCATACGGACGTTATTGATTTTTACAAAAAAGTAATCGAAAGTGATACGACGATTCCCAAAACACCGCTGCCTTACTATGAGATCATTGATAATCTGATTGCGGATCATCGAACGAAAGAGGCAGAGGAATATTTGAATAAGTGTGCGGAATTGCCCGCCCATAGACCTTTCTTAATTCCTGTGTACAAGGCGTATATTGCGCTTGCAGAATACGATGTGAAGAAAGCGGACGGCATTATGGAATCTGCCTTGATTGAGTTTTCGAATAATGCAGGATTTCTCTTTGAAATGGCTCAGTACTATGCTCGTAAATGCGAGTATAAGAAATCAATTGCATATTATGAACAATCGTGGGAAGCCGAAAGCAGCCGGATGCCACGGTTTACAGATGCTTTGGATGGTATTGCAACAATATATGTAATTACGAATAATTATGATAAAGCGATTGAAACTTATGATAGATTGATTCATTGTCTCAAAAGCGAATGGGGTTATAAGGATGACGATGCGGCAGTTGTTGACGTCGAGCGAAAAAAGAAAGCTTTAACTAAATAAAATTTCGTTTGTAAGTATGATGTTTTGCCTCGGTAGATACCGGTCAAGAGAAAACCACATCATTGCCAAAGGGTTGTTGTACCCTCTGTAAAATCGGCGTACATCTAAATTGGGTACACCTCATAAGGGTCCGAAAGCTGCGTCTTTCGGATCTTTTCATTTTTCAAATCGTAAAAAATTCGTCGTAATAATTTTCAAAACAATTTGGGGACGAAATGAGCAAAAAATATCGCGGAAAAAATAAAAAATTCGCCCTAAACCTATTGAATTTATTATTGTTTTATGTTATAATAAATACACAATCCATATCTTGGCAACGAGGTGCGAAATGAAAGCTGTTACAAACGGAAAAATTATTTTGAAGGACCGCGTCATCGACGGATTTGCAGTGCTGTTCAGTGATGTTATTGAGGGGATCGTTCCCTCGGAGCAGATTCCCGCGGATGCGGAAGTGATTGATGCCAACGGCGGTTACGTATCGCCCGGGCTGATTGACCTGCATATTCACGGATATCTCGGCCGTGACGTGTGCGACGGAGAGGAAGACTCCATACGAACCATTTCGAAGGGTCTGCTTTCCAACGGTGTTACGGGCTATTTACCGACTACGATGACGGTGGATATGAAGGTGATCCGCAAGGCCTTGGAGGTCTGCCGTTCCTTGAAGGAAGAGAGTAAGACCTGGGACGGAAGCGCCATTCTCGGATGTCACGCAGAAGGCCCCTTTATCAGCGAAAGCAAAAAAGGAGCGCAGGATCCCAAATATATTTTGAAGCCCGATGCATCCATTGTTAAGGAATACGCAGATATCATCAAGATTATCACCCTCGCCCCGGAAACCGATACGCAGGATTTTGCCGCCATTCGGGAAATTAACCGCGACACTGATGTTGTTGTTTCTATGGGTCATACCTCTGCGGATTACCAAACCGCTATGCGCAGTACGCAAGCGGGTGTGAAGCACGTAACGCATCTGTTCAACGCGATGACTCCGTTGGCACACCGTGCTCCCGGCGTCGTTACTGCGGCAATGAATGCCGACGTTAGCTGCGAATTGATCGTGGACACCTTCCACGTAGATAAATGCTTTTATGACCTGATTTGGAAGCTTAAGGGGCGAAAGCTTTGCTTTATCACCGATTGCTTGCCCGCGGGCGGGCTTCCTTACGGGGAATACACCCTTGGCGGAACCAAAATTATCTATCGGGATATTGTCTGCCGCCTTGAGGATGGCACGGTGGCGGGAAGTGTGCTTCCCCTGAACCGCGGCGTTTGGAACGTCTATACCAATTCTTCCATACCTCTTCACGAATGTGTGAACTGTGCATCTCTCAATCCTGCAGCCGTTCTCGGCCTTGGGAAGAGCAAAGGCTCTGTTGAAGTAGGGAAGGACGCCGACCTCATTATTACCGATGCCGAATTTAACGTGCAAAAAACCATCATCGGAGGCGATGTAAAATATGAAGCTTAAAGTTAACGCGAAACTCGACCCGAAATTCCAACCTCTTTCCATCGTTTGCCGCGAGATGCGGGAGGCTACCCAGGAGGACGGCCAGGATCTGGTCATCGGAATTGAACGGAATAAAGGATATACTACCACCTATAAGACCCGCGTTTACCGTGACGGAACGGGCCACGACGAAGAAAACTTCAAATTCGTGGAGCGCATCACAAAAACCCTTTTGTGGGTCGCGGGCGGTTACAAAATCATTATCGCAGGCAGCTCTGTCATTGGAGACAAGATCAAAGAAGCCTTTTCCCACGACGGTCTGCGCGATTTTGACGTGAAGTTTATGGAACGGGTGTACGAGCAGCCCTTTGTCGTGGAGGTGCGTTCCTTGGAAAACGCTCCCGTAGATAAATCTGCCGCAGCCCCCATCGGTCGTCACCTTGACGGATGCCGTATCGGATTCGACGCAGGCGGAAGCGACCGTAAGGTCAGCGCCGTGATCAACGGAGAAAGCGTTTATTCCGAGGAGGTGGTTTGGTTCCCCAAGATCAACTCCGACCCCAATTACCACTATCAGGGAATCCTCGAAGCGATGAAGACCGCCGCGTCTCATATGCCCCGTGTCGATGCTATCGGTGTTTCCAGCGCAGGGGTTTACGTAGACAACCGCATTATGGTTGCCTCTCTCTTCCTTAAGGTAAACGACGAAGATTTTGAAAAAACTGTCAAGAATATGTACATCGACGTTGCAAAGCAGATCGGAGAAAATATTCCCATCGAGGTTGCCAACGACGGCGATGTGACTGCCCTTGCAGGTGCGATGGACCTGAACGACGACTCGGTTCTCGGAATCGCTATGGGGACCTCTGAGGCCGCAGGATACGTGGATCCCCAGGGAAATATCACGGGTTGGCTGAATGAAATGGCGTTCGCACCCGTGGACTATTGCGAAGAAGCTATGGTGGACGAGTGGTCGGGCGACTACGGATGCGGTGTAAAATACTTCTCGCAGGACGGCGTGATCAAGCTTGCTCCTTATGCAGGAATTGAATTGGACGAAGCTCTTTCTCCCGCCGAAAAGCTTAAGGTCGTACAAGGCCTTATGAAGGACGGAGATCCCCGTGCCGCCGCAATTTACGACACCATCGGCGTATATTTCGGATATGCCATTGCGTACTATGCCGAATTTTTCGATATCAAGCACGTTCTTATTATGGGTCGTGTGACCTCGGGTGAGGGCGGTGTGATCCTTCTCAATCGCACCCAGGAGGTTCTTGACAAGGAATTCCCCGAGCTTTCGAAGAAGATTCAGCTTCACATCCCCGATGAGAAGTCCCGTCGCGTCGGTCAATCGGTTGCCGCCGCAAGCTTGCCCAAGATCAACTAACGAAAATAGAGGATATTGGATCGGTTGATCCCATTTCTGATTTGAAAGGAGACGATTTTATGGTTTTGTTCGGTCCTGCGGGCACCCCACAAGGGTTTTTTGACCGTGGATATAAAAAGTCCGTTCAGATGCCCGATTATCTGGATGAAATCGACTTGGAGCACTTTGAATATCAATGCGGAAATGGGGTCACCGTCGGAGAAGCCACGGCCCGTGCTTTGGGCGAGGCCTTCCGCAAAAAGGGAAAGACCCTCTCGGTGCACGCTCCGTATTTCATTTCCCTTTCCTCGGTGGAACAGGAAAAGCGGGATAACAGCATCGGCTATATCTTGAAAACTGCCCGTGCTGCGGACTGGATGGGCGCAGAGCGGATCGTGGTTCACAGCGGAAGCTGTGCCAAGATCAGCAGGGAAGAGGCGCTTTCCCTTGCCAAGCAGACCTTGTCTCGTGGGGTGCAAGCCTTGGAAAGCGAAGGCTTGGGGCACATTCGAATTTGCCCCGAAACGATGGGTAAGATCAACCAGCTGGGGACCTTGGATGAGGTTTTAGAGCTGTGTAAGGTCCACGAATCCTTTTTGCCTACCGTGGATTTTGGACACTTGAACGCCCGCACCTGCGGAGGTGTTTCCTCCAAAGCTGATTACCTCGAAATTCTTAACCGCATCGAAAATGTTCTCGGTGAAGACCGTATGCGCAATATGCACGTGCATTTTTCCAAGATCGAATATACCGCGGGGGGCGAAAAGAAGCATCTGACCTTTGAGGATACCGTTTACGGTCCCGACTTTTCTCCTTTAGCGGAGGTTTTGATCCAAAAGAACTCCAATGCCCACGTCATTTGCGAATCCGATGGAACGATGGACGTTGATGCTTTTACAATGAAGCGGATGTATCGTTCCGCAATGGAGGCTAACCAATGAACCAATTTGCTCAAAAGCTTCTTTCTCAACTCCCCGAACACTCCGCATACGTAGTGTTTCGCCCTGAAAATCGCCGTTATTTAACGGGAATCACTTCCTCTAACGGTATGGTTCTTATCTGTGAAGAAAAGCAAGTGTTTTACAAAGATTTTCGTTATATTACGATGGCGCAAAACGATATCCGGGACGGCTACAAAGTGGAATTGCTTGAAAAGTCCTTTTCGGCCACGTTGTCCGAGGCGATTCCGAACAGTGTGAATACTGTCTACTTTGAAGACGAATTTTTAACCTACAAGGAATATCGAGCTCTTGCCGACGCATTGAGCGACCGTTTTACCTTGTCGGGAGACGAAAAGGTTCTTTCCGATCTTCGGATGGTCAAGTCTGAGGAGGAAATCGAAAAGATCGTTACCGCCCAGTCCTTCACGGATCAGGCGTTTTCCCATATTTGCGATTTTATCGCTTCCCGTTGGAAGCAAGGAGACCTGACCGAGCAGCGTGTTGCGACGGAAATTGATTACGCGATGAAGTGCGCAGGTGCCTCTAATCCCTCCTTCGACACCATCGTTGCCGCAGGGGAGAATGGTGCCAAGCCTCACGCCGTTCCCTCGTCCCGCGTCATTCGAGCAGGGGATATGATTACAATGGATTTCGGGTCTGTCTACGACGGATATTGCTCGGATATGACCCGCACCGTTGCCGTAGGAGGTGTTTCCGACCATCAACGACAGGTTTACGATACCGTCCTTGCCGCACAAAACAACGCCTTAAATAATCTGAAGGCAGGGATGACGGGGCGTGCCATTGATGCTCTCGCCCGCGACGTGATCGGCGAGCAGGGATTTGCTGATGCCTTTGGTCATTCCCTTGGCCACGGCGTTGGCTTGATGATTCACGAGGCTCCCAATTTTTCCACCCGTTACGAGGGGATCATCCCCGCAAACTCGGTGATGAGCGTGGAGCCGGGTATTTATCTTCCTTCGGATTGCGGAGTACGCATCGAAGATCTTGTGGTGGTTCTCGACGGCGGTTGCCGAAATATTACCAAAAGCCCCAAAGAGCTTTTGATTCTCTGATTTTGAGGTGATTGAATTGAAAAAACGGAATCTTCGCATTATATCGTCGGGATTTTCCTATGGAGCCGTCATTGGAATGCTTCTGTTTCTTGTGAATACTCCCCCTGACACTGTATTTCCCCAAACCTTGAAAATTCTTTTGGTTGCAGCCATCTGTGCCGTGGTTTCGGGAATCGTGATTACTGCGGTTCTGTTTTTGGTAGAAGCAGTTCGCTCCAAGACCTACGCCCCTTATCGGGCGACCCTGGTGAATGAAGGGGCTCTGCTGCTGGAGGATACAGCCCGCAGACGGGTCGGGGATCGAAACGTCAAGGGACGCTTGTTCTTGACGGAGCAGTCCCTTTCCTTTTTTGCTTCGCCGACGGAGGTTCGCCGCATTCCCGTTTCCGAGATCCTACAGGTCAATATTTCTGATGCGAAACGCGGTGAGGTCACGGTTGGAACCACCTCAATGGAGTATGAGGTGTTTTCGGTTTCTGACGCTCGTTGCTGGTTCGATGCCATCGGCGATTTTCCAAAAAATTGAACATTTTCTTGTCCGCTCGTTTGAGCGGACATTTTTTTGCATATTCCCATTTTCACGGGTCAAAATATCCTTTGAAGAAAGGGAGGGAAAATATGCGTTCGGAGGATTATCAGCAGCTTGTTTGGCGTAAGACCCCGAAAAAGCCTTTATGGAAAGGCTGTCTGGGGGCATTTTTGATTGGGGGTCTAATTTGTGCCTTGGGTGAGGTTTTTCAAGAGATCTATCTTTACCTTGGATTGGACGAAACTGCCGCTTCTACGATGGAATCGGTAACCTTGGTTCTTTTCAGTATTCTTCTTACGGGGATCGGGGTTTACGATAAGCTTTCCAGAGTTGCTGGTGCCGGAACTCTTGTTCCCATCACGGGGTTTGCGAATGCGATGTCCTCTCCCGTGATGGAATTTCGGGTGGAGGGAATGGTCTTGGGGATCGGACCGAAGATCTTTTCCGTTGCAGGATCGGTCATCGCCTACGGCGTTGCCGCTTCCACCTTTTATGGGTTGATTTATTATATTCTCTATCAAATCGGGGTGGTAGGATGAGTCGGAAAAAGCTGGGAAGCGGGACGTACGAATTGAAAACTCCTGCCGTCATTCTATCGTCTGCTGCAATGGTCGGCAGAAAAGAAAAGCAAGGCCCTCTCGGAGAATTTTTTGATCATTGGCAGAACGATGAATATTGCGGCGAAGACAGCTTTGAAAAAGCAGAAAGCTTTCTTCAGAAGGAGGCAATGAAATATGCGCTTGAAAAAGCCAAAATATCTGAAAAAGATCTTGACTTTGTGTTCGCGGGCGATCTTCTCAATCAATGTATTGGCTCTAATTACAGTCTTCGTGATAGCGGTGTACAGTTTTTCGGATTGTACGGCGCGTGTTCAACGATGGTTGAAGGGTTGATTTTATCCTCGATGGCGATTGACGGCGGATTCGCAGATCGCTGTGCCGCGGTGACAAGCTCCCATTTTTGCTCCTCGGAGCGGCAATACCGCTTTCCCTTGGAATACGGTGGATTTCGCCCCCAATCTGCGCAGTGGACGGTGACGGGTGCAGGTTGCGCAGTGGTTTCTTCTGCGGGGAACGGAGTAAAGATCAAGCGTGTCTGCCCGGGAGCGATCATTGATATGAATATTACTGATATGGCGAATATGGGTGCTGCTATGGCTCCTGCGGCAGCATTGACGCTAAAGCGTTTTTTCGACGATACTGCAACCTGTCCCGACGATTACGATTTGATTCTGTCGGGAGACCTGGGAAAGATCGGCTCGGCTCTGTTGGTGGAATTGCTCAAGACCGACCATATCATCCTGAAGGATAATTATAAAGATTGCGGATGCTTGATTTTTGATCCCGCACGCCAGGACGTTCATTCCGGCGGATCGGGATGCGGATGCGTTGCCTCCGTCCTGTGCGGTTACGTGTTACCGCAAATGAGAGCAAAAGCGTGGAAGAAGGTTCTGGTTATGGGGACGGGCGCGTTGATGAGTCCTACCAGTATGATGCAGGGAGAATCCATTCCGGGAATTGCTCACCTTGTGGAGCTTTCTTTACAGTGAGGTGAACGTATGAACTATATGATGTCTTTTCTCTTTGGCGGACTTCTCTGTGTGGTTGGACAGATTTTGATTGAACGTACGCGATTGACCCCCGCCCGAATCCTTGTAGGATACGTCGTGACGGGCGTTTTTCTCTCGGCAGTGGGAATCTATGAGCCGCTGCTGAAATTTGCTCATTCCGGGGTAAGCGTTCCGTTAACGGGCTTTGGACATTTATTGGCCGAAGGGGTCCGAAAGGGGATTGCGGAGAAAGGTTTTTTGGGGATCCTGACGGGAGGTCTTACTGCCACCGCCGCAGGAATTACCGCGGCAATCGTTTTTTCACTCCTCGCAGCTCTTATTTTTAAGCCAAAAATGAAATAGTTGAAAAACAACCTATATAGAATCCGAGTTCTCGGATTCTTTTTTTTGTTCTAAACCTGTCCCACGAGCATAAACTGAAATAGAAACCGTGGAAAGGTGATAAAAATGGATCAAGTGTTAGGGGAGATTCTGCCCTATCTTACGGAAGCGTCTGCAAGAGCACTGAAATGCCTTCCCGATTCCGAGCAACTTCAACTGCGGGAAATCCGCATCAGAGCCGACGGACCGATGCTTTTGCGCTTCGCCTTCGGGCGGAGAGTCTGCAACGACGTTGTTTTTACCAAAGAGCAGATCGAATCGGTATTTCGAAAAATCTGTGCCTCCTCCGCCTATTCTCATCGCAATGAGATCCGAAACGGTTTTGTCACAATTTTTGGGGGACATCGCGTGGGAATCGTTGGGACGGCAGTCATCGGCGAGGGAGAACGAATCGAGGGAATGCGGGATGTCCGTGGACTGTCCTTTCGTGTGGCTCGGGAGTACGACGTTTCTCTTCAAGATATATTACCAACGCTTACCGTGAATGGGCGAATTCGCAATCTGATGCTGTTAGGTCCTCCCTGCAGTGGAAAAACCACGGTGCTTAGAGCCGTTGCAAAGGAATTGTCTAAAACCGTTCAGGTGGCGGTGATTGACGAGCGGGAAGAATTGTTCCCCGTATCCAGACCTATCCCCGTCGGATGTGACGTTCTTCGTGGATACCCGAAGGCTGTGGGGATTTTGCAGGCAGTGCGAACCCTTTCTCCCGATGTTATAGTGTGTGATGAAATCGGAACGGCGGATGAGGTCTGCGCAATGATGGACGGATTGCGAAGCGGCGTTGCTCTTCTGGTTTCCGCACACGCTTATTCCACCGAGGAATTAATGCAGCGTCCTCCCGTCCGAAAACTGTTCCTTTCGGGTGGGATTGACGCCGCGGTTTTTTTGGATCCCCTCCGTGCGGGAACGGTTTGTAATATTAAGGAAAGGGAAGATCTGTGTGCTGAAATGCGTTATGCTGATTCTGATATTTCTGCTTTGTGTGGGGTGTGGGGTGATTTACGCTCTTGACCTGTTTGCCCGTCGCCGTCAAATTGAGCAGGTTTTGCATTTGATTCGTTATCTGCGGCGCGAGATCCGTTGCTTCGGGGCTCCGTTAAATCAGATTTTGTCGTCTCCCCGTTGTCCCTCGGATCTTCCGTTCCTACATCGGATGGATTTTTCCGAGCCCTTTGATCTTTCTGCTGCCTACGAAAATGCAAAGCGCTCCTGCAAAGGGGAGATGCTTTTTTCGGACAAAGAGTGGGATGCGGCGGATCGCCTCTTTTTGTCTCTCGGACAGGGAGATCTGTCCGAACAGGAGAATCAATTATCCCTTGCAGAATCCGCTTTTTCCGAGGCAGAGAGGGATGCTCGCGAATCTCTGGGGAAAAACGGAAAGCCTGCCATCGTTCTCGGCTGCTCCTTGGGCGCAGTGCTGGTCTTGATGCTGTTGTGACGGAGGATACCCAATGGATACGGAAATTCTATTTCAAATTGCCGCTGTGGGGGTCATCGTTGCGGTTCTGAATTTGATTCTCACGAAATCCGACCGTTCCGAACAGGCGTTAATGGTCACGATCGGTGGATTGGTCATCGTTCTCGCCTTGATCGTCAATGAGATCGGCGAGCTGTTTGAAACCATAAAGGCGGTGTTTGGGCTGTGAACGCCGCGTGGATTATGGGGATTGCTTTGGTTGCGGTGATCGGCTCTCAATTTTTACGCAGTCGTGTTTCCGAGCTTTCTCAATTCTTACCTATTGCGGCAATTGTCATTCTGTTTTTTGCCTTGCTACCCTCCTTGGAATCAATCGTCACCGCAATCCGAGACTTGGGGCAAAGAGCCTCCATTGAGGAGGGTTCCGTGGGATTGATTCTGCGCGGGATCGGAATCGGACTCGTCACCCGTCTTTCGTCTGGAGTCTGTGTTGATTGTGGGCAAAAAGCCCTGGGGGAGACGGTGGACTATTGCGGGCAAATCGCTATTGTATCCCTTGCTGTTCCTTTGATTTTGGATTTGGCACAGCGGATTTTGGAAACGGAGTTTTAGCTTCGGAGGATGGTTATGAAAAAGACGGTGATACGATGGATTTTGATTCCCATTCTGTTCCTTTCTCTTTCCCTCTCCCTTTCGGCACAAACCGTCGATGAGGTTCTGGACAAGACTGAGGAAGAAACGGGGTATGCGTCGTTTTTGGAGGCAATCCCCGAAGAAAGTGTGCGGTTTTTTGAGGAATACGGGATCGATTTGTCCTCCGACGCCCCCGCTCCTGCGCTTTCAAAAATTGTTAAAATGTTTCTTTCTGTCTTTTTTTTACTCTTGTCCGAACATTTACCGTTGTTGACAACGGGGATGGCAACCCTTCTTCTTTTTAAGCTGTTGTTTACTCTGTGCAGCAAAAATCAGCGGTTGATGGAATCCTTGGGATACCTTTCTGTCGTCAGCTCGGGGGTCTATTCCTTTGCCGTCATTGAATCTCTTTTGTCGGCTCTCACCGAAATCACCGAACAAACCGCCTCATTTTTGACTGCGGCGCTTCCCGTCATCAGCGCTGCTCGAGTCTGGTCGGGATCACAGCAGGGAGCGTCGGTTATCTCTGCTACGCTTCCGCTGATTTTGACAGTTCTTTCCTCTGTTGTCACTACACTGTATTATCCACTCTGTTGGTTTTGTTATGCCGCTTCTCTCAGTGGATTTTTTCGAAATCAGATTTCATTACGCCCCATAATTTCTTCGGTAAAAAAGTTTTGTATCCGTGGCGTTGAGATTCTGTCGGGATTGTCTGTAGGCGTTTTTTGCGTACAGCGCGCGGCGGTTGCATCGTCCGATACCGTGGCACGAAAGGGAGTCCGCTTTGCTCTGCTTCAGCTCCTACCCCTTGCAGGCGGATCCTTGACCGAAGGGATCGAGACTGTCTATGCCTGTGGACGCAGTCTCTGCGGAAAGATCGGTGTCATCAGTGTTTTGGCGGTTGCCGCACTGTTTGCAACTCCTTGCATTATGGGGTTCTTTTTTGTATTTCTTTATTCCTTTTTATCTTCCGCAGGATCGTTTTTAGGTGTGGGCTTGCTCTCTGATTTTTATGGAGACATCAAGGATACTTTTTCTATGATGACTTGTTTTTCGGTCTGTTCTCTCGTGGTGGTTTCTTCTGCGCTTTTGCTTTTGACGGGAGGATGACGATGCTCGTATCAGTATTACTGTCCTGTCTGTTCTTCGGTTTGATTTCTATGATCCTGCCTTTCGATCGGCGGTCCGAGTGGGTCTATTTTTTGTTAATTGTTGTTTTGATGATTTCCGTCGGAACGCGGATAACCGAAATCGATTTTACCATTCCCGACGTTGAAGAATTTACCTCGGAGTACGATCAATCTCTTCCCGAAGCCGCTGCCGTAGAATCCGCCGTTTCCGCTCACGTTCTTTCTTTGACGGGATCTGCGCCCATTTCTGTGGATTGTGATTTGCGGCGAGAGGGAAAATCCTATCGTCTGACGCGCATTTCCGTGGTCATCACAAAAGGGGAAGAAAAGGAGGTGCAAAGTGCTCTTGAAACGGCTTTTTCCTTCCGTGGATTCACCGTCGTCCGAGAAAAAACGGATCAATCCGATCAAGCTCTCGGTGTTTCTCCGTAAAAATCGATGGATGGTTTTTCTCTGTATTCTTTCGCTGATTTTGCTTCTGTTTTTCTTTTCTGACCGTGGAGCGGATTCGGAAAAATCTCCCAATGTCCCCGATCTTTATTCTTATTCCGAACTTCTGCAAAAGGATCTGGAATCAACCTTATCTTCCGTATACGGCGTGGGAAAGTGTTCGGTAATGATCACCTTTTCCGACGGAGGAGAGACAGTTTACGCCTGCGACGAAAATTCGTCGGTCGCCGACGGAAAAACCGCCGCTGACCGAAAATACGTATTGATCTCTTCCCGATCGCAAGGGTTGGTTCTTAAGGTGTGCTCCCCCTCGGTCTTAGGGGTAGCCGTAATCTGTGAAGGAGGTGACAGCACTCGAATCAAAAACGACGTGACCGAAATTTTATCCCGTACCCTGGGAATCTCCGCAGACCGAATTGCCGTAAAAAAAATGAATTCATAGGAGTGACTTGTTATGAAAAAGAAAACTGTTGTCGCCATTGTCACAATGACGATTTTTGTCTTGGTTGCAGTAGCGGTTAATTGGAAATTCTCCCTGTTGAGCAATCTGTTCCCCTCCGAGGACGGAAATGCTCCCAACGCACCCTCCGTAGAAGCAGGTGCAACAACCGAGGATTCGTATTTCGACAACGCCCGCTATTCCCGTACCCAATCCCGACAGGAGGCGTTGGCGCTTCTCAACGAGATCGTAAATGATGAATCTGTGGATGAAGAAACGCGGAAAAACGCCTATGCAGAGGTTGTTTCCTACGCAAAAATTACCGAGGGGGAAGCCTCCCTGGAAAGCGTGCTGAAGGCAAAGGGGTTTGAGGAATGTATCGTTTTCCTCACATCGGACACGGCTACCGTCGTCGTTGCCGCAGACGCGCTTGACGGTCCACAGTCGGCACAAATTTTTGACGCGGTCCTATCTCAGACGGGATTCGAGGCGGGATCGGTGAAAATTGTTACTTATCCGTAAAAATTGATAAAATTTTATGCAAAATTCAAAAAAAATTCCATTTTACCTCTATACAAACGGGTGAAAATATGATATAATATTATATAATTAATCAAACGAAACAATTCACCTATGGAGGTTTCACTTATGGAAGAGATTAAGAACGGATCCATTCGCATTTCCGACGAGGTCATCGCCGACATTGCCATCAAGGCTGCCCGGGACGTGGAAGGTGTGGCAAGCGTACACCAACGTCTTTTGGAAAATGCAAAAAGCCTTATGTCGTCCCGCGTCACCTTCGTTAAGGGGGTAACCCTTGCTCCTTCGGAAGCCGGACTGGAGATCACCGTGCAAATTTCGGTTTTGTTCGGTGTGAAGGTGCAGGAGGTCTGTGCTGTGGTTCAGCGTGAGGTCGCCGATGCCGTTGCGGATATGACCGGTATTTCGGTTCGCTGCGTCAACGTTGCCGTTGTGGGCGTTGCTTTGCCCAAAGCCGCAGCAAAGAAATCCACGAAATAAGCGAAAGGCCTTTGCATTATGTTAAAACGCTCCGAAGCGCGGAATAACGCCTTCATTCTTCTGTTTGAATGTGCGTTTCAATCCGAGCCCGATCGCGAAGAGACCCTTCGCCTTGCCCAAGAAAATCACGAGATTCTTTTGGACGATTTCGTTCTTTCCGTTTTTAACGGGGTTTTAGACAATCGGGAGGCCTTGGATAATACGATCTCAAAATATTGCAAAAACCGCACCATCGACCGTCTTTCCAAAATGCTTTTGACGGCGTTGCGTATCGCATTTTACGAAATCGATTATACCGAAACCCCCCACGCCATCGCTATCAACGAAGCCGTTAATCTCATCAAAACCTACGATTCCCCCGAATCCGCCTCTTACGGAAACGGAGTATTAGCATCCCATGTCCGTGAAAAATGAATATTTCGGCGTCGACACAAGTAATTATACGACCTCCGTTGCCCTTTTCTGTTCCGATGGAATGGAGAGCCGAAGACGGCTTCTTCCCGTTCGGGAGGGGGAACGGGGGCTTCGTCAGAGCGACGCCGTTTTCCTGCATATAAGGCAGTTCCCCGAAATTCTCGAAACGCTCCCAACGCCGCAGTCCATTTCGGCGGTTGGGGTCTCGTCTCGCCCCCGAAGTGTGGACGAGTCTTATATGCCCTGTTTCCTTGCAGGGGTGTCCTACGCTCGCACTGTTGCACATACCTGCGGATGCCCGCTTTACGAATTTTCCCACCAGCAAGGACATATTGCCGCAGGGCTTTGGTCTGCGGGCAGGGAAGACCTGTTTGACAAGAGGTTTCTCGCTTTTCACGTTTCGGGAGGCACGACGGAATTGCTTTTGGTAAACGGGATTTCAGAAATTCAACCAATCTCCCGCACGCTTGATCTTCACGCCGGTCAGCTGATCGATCGCGTGGGCGTCCTTTTGGGGTACTCCTTTCCCTGCGGTGCCGCGATGGACCCCGATGCGTTGCGGGCAGAACGCCCCGTCAAGCATCGCGTCCGCCTCCAAGAGGGATGCTGCTCTCTTTCGGGATATGAAAACAAAGCACAAAAAATGATTTCCGACGGCTTTTCCAAAGAAGAGATTGCCTTTTTTGCCATCGACTCCGTCGCCTCGGAGCTGGAGGCAATGATTGATCACGCTCAACTCCGCTATTCCGAGCTTCCCTTACTGATGATTGGCGGGGTTTGCTCGAATTCTATCATTCGCCGCAGACTTTCTCAGCGCTACGGTGCCATCTTTGCCGCAGAAGGCTTTTCCTGCGATAATGCTGCGGGAATTGCCTATCTGGCAAAACTTCGTTATGAGGGAGGAATCGGATGAACCCACCCGTTGCTCTTTCCGTTGCTCAACTGAATTTATACGTAAAATCAATTTTGGAAAGCGACCGCAACCTGAAATCGGTTTGGCTTCGAGGTGAGCTTTCCAATTTCGTCCGTAACGCTAAAAGCGGACACTGCTATTTTTCCATTAAGGACCGCGACGCCTCGGTAAAGGCAGTGATGTTCAAATGGCAGGCGTCCCAGCTTACCTTTGCCCCCAAGGACGGAATGCAGGTCCTGCTCCGCGGAAGAGTTTCTCTTTACGAGAGAGACGGTCAGTATCAGTTTTACGTGGAAGAAATGCTGCCGGACGGTCTTGGAGGGTTGTATCTCGAATTTCTGCAGATCAAGGCCCGTTTGGAAGAGGAAGGCTTATTCGACAACAAAAAGCCCCTCCCTGCATACCCTCGTTCCATCGGCGTCTGCACTTCTGTCAGCGGTGCTGCCGTGCGCGACGTTTTAAGCGTCTGTGCTCGCCTTGCACCGTGGGTTAATATTTGCGTTTATCCTTGTCAGATGCAGGGGGCCGAATCCCCCCGATCGGTTGCCGAGGGGCTCCGGTATTTTCAAGCCCGCCCCGCCACCGATCTTGTCATCATCGCCCGTGGAGGTGGCTCTTACGAGGATTTGGCGGTCTTTAACGACGAGGCACTTGCCCGCCTCGTTGCCGAATATCCACTCCCCGTAATCAGTGCCATCGGGCACGAGACCGACTTTACGATTTTGGATTTCGTCTCCGATTTCCGCGCGGCAACGCCTTCCGTTGCGGCGGAGGTCGCGGTGGGACAGGCTCCTGCACTGTCGGAGCGCCTTTCCCGTGCACGGCGAAACCTTACTTCCCTTGCATCGGGCCGCTTACGCTTGGAGGAGCAGACCCTTCGGAATCTTTCTTCCCGAATCGATCCCTCCCGTGCTCTTCAGAATTATTCACAATCCTTGGATTACCTTGATTTTCGCCTCAGATCCGCAGGGCAAGGACAGTCTCAACGTTTTTCCTCTCGCTTTTCTTCTCTTACCGCCCGCCTTTCGGCATTGAATCCCTTGTCCGTCTTGTCCCGGGGCTACGCCCTCGCCGAATCGGAGGGGATTCCCATTCGTTCTTCGGAGCAGATCTCCGTGGGCGATCGTTTAACGTTACATTTTTATGATGGAGTGATCGGCTGTGTCACAGACTGCAAAGAAACCCGCAAGCTATGAAGAAATGATTTCCCGCTTGGAAGAGATCGTCACGTCTCTTGAATCGGGAGAACTTTCCTTGGATGAGACGATGCGCGTTTACAAGGAAGCGCTTACCTTGTCTGAAAAATGCTCTAAAATGCTGGAGAAATTCCGCGGAGAAATTACTCTTGCGGGAAAGGGAGAGGAGGTTCCTCTGACCGATGACGACCTTCGATGAACGTTATTCCCGCTATCGCACTGCCGTAGAAGATTCCTTTTCGGTGTTTTTGCCTGAAGATAAGAACAATCTTCTCGTTGAATCGATGCGATACAGTCTTCTTGCAGGAGGAAAGCGAATCCGACCCATACTCACTCTGTCGTGGTGCGCGTTGTGCGGGGGAGAGATCTCTGCTGCATTGCCTGCCGCCGCCGCCGTGGAAATGATTCATACCTATTCTCTGATTCACGACGATCTGCCTTGTATGGATAACGAT
>JAGAOB010000035.1 GCA_017623895.1 Clostridia bacterium | reverse complement strand
CCTATTGCTTAGAAGGCAATTGCTCTATCCAGTTGAGCTACGGATGCGTGTATGGAGCGGATGACGAGAATCGAACTCGCACGACCAGCTTGGGAAGCTGGGGTTCTACCACTAAACTACACCCGCACGTCAATTCAGCCTAACCATTATATCACAAATGCCCTCTTTTTGCAAGAGGGCAAAAGGGAATTTTTTGTGACATATCCCATCAAACGGTATTCTTTTGGGTGCTATGTTCGGAAATCCGAAAAAAACGCTCGATACCGTCGGGGGAGATAGGAATCCTGCAATCGCTTGTTTTCTTGTGCTGCAATGGCGATGGCTCGGTAATATTCCTTCCACAACCGCTGAAAGATCTCTTGTGAGCTTGAAGGGGTGAGGGGGATTTTTTGCTCCGAGTACAACACCTTCCATTCCGTTCCGTCAAAAATGCCGTAAAGAGATCGCTTGCAATCCATAATCAAAAAGGGCTCGCGGAGCTTTCGGACGAAGTGAGGTATGAGAAAGGGAAGTATATTGTGGTCGGGAGAAAATTCGGTACAGTGTAATCCGTCCTCGTTTTGACAAAACGCTAAATGAAGTAACGCGTGGTTGATTTCCAGCGTTACCCGTGCGGTCATATCGTAAAACTCCATAACGTTGGGATCTTGGTACCGCTTTTGTACCTCGCTTCCGTGCTTGAAAACCGAAAGGATCCAATAGAATAGCTTGCGATTCTTTTCGGGATCTGCGGATGCGTAAGCATAGGTGATTTGATGTAGCCCCGACATCCCCAAACGGGCATAGATCCCTTTTTCCACCCGCAGCGCCTTCGCCTCGTCCGGGCGGATAACGACGAGCTGCGAGGATAAGGGAGGTTGGCTTAATTGCCCGTCGGTGATCAGGTCCGGTAGTGCGTGGTCCTCGTAGGCGCGGAATACGGCGGAGAGAAATCCGTCCAATCCGTTGGAATATTGATAGATCAGCATAAAATCTCCTTGGGTGCATCAAAATAAGAGTACGGGACGACGGGAAGTCAAAAAATCGTTGAAGTATACGTGAAAGGAGAGACGATTCTCCATAATATCGAACATCGGTTCGTATGTATATTGTAGCGCACTTGTTCGAAAAAAGCAAGGGGGTGGGGAAATATTTCAAACATATTTACGATTTTCGGGAGAAATATCCAATGGGACGAAAAATGAAAAACTGCAAAAAACTAAAAAAATAAAAGAAAACAAAAGGATGAGATTGATATATTAAAACGAAATGTGATTTTCTGACCTTATTTGACCTTTTTGGAGGTTGCATTTTTTTTGTGGAAGGTGTATAATAAGACCATAAAGGTCAAAGATGGTCAAAGTCAAAACTTGACCAAAGGAGGGTCTTATGAAGTCCAGCGATCTGATCGCCGCTTTTTTAATCGAGGCGTTAGAAGAGCAAAACGGCTCTTTGGAGCTGCAACGCAATGAGCTTGCCCAACAGTTTAACGTGGTGCCCAGCCAGATCAATTACGTGATCTCCTCCCGTTTTACCCCCGAGCGAGGCTACCTCATCGAGAGCCGACGGGGCGGAGGTGGATACATTCGGATCCGTCGGGTGCAAAGCGACAAGCGCACCCACATTATGCACGTGGTCAACGCTGTGGGGAAGAACATTAATTGCTTTAACGCGGATCTGTTCCTTAAAAATATGTTGGACTACGGATACCTCTCCTCGGAGCAGGTTCGTCTGATCCGTGCCGCTATTTCCGAGAACGCCCTTTCTGCCCTTCCTCCTGCGGTTCGGGATTTCGTTCGGGCCGATATTTTCAAGCATATGCTTATTTCCGTAGCTTCGGAATAATAATGTAACACACAGTAAAGGAGACATCGTTATGCTTTGCGAAAATTGCAAAAAGAACACCGCCACCACCTATTTTAAGCAGACCGTCAACGGAAAAACCCGTGAAGTGTTTCTCTGCTCCGAATGTGCCGCAAAATTGGGATTGGGAGATTCTTTGATGAATTTCGGGAATTTCGGCTTTGGCTTGAGTGCCGTGTCCGACCTTTTAGGGTCCCGCTCCGCTCCCGCGGCAACCCGCTGTCCCACCTGTGGGAGTTCTCTGGATGAGGTCTCCGACACGGGAATGATGGGATGCGCCGATTGCTACGACGCCTTCCGTGATTATCTGCGCAAGCTATTGCCCCGCATTTCGGGGAATAAAGTCCACACGGGGAAAAAGCCCCACACCTCCGAGGGAGAAAAGTATGAGGACCTTTCGTCCTTGAAGGCCCGATTGGCGGAAGCCGTAAAAACCGAGAATTTTGAAGAGGCCACCGTGCTGCGGGATAAGATTCGCGCGTTGGAATCTCAGGATAAAGAATAAAGGAGGACGGAAAGATGAAGGATAAAAAAGAAAAGCGGATTGACCCCAATATGGTAGTATCTTCCCGTATTCGCCTTGCCCGAAACCTGAAAAAATATCCCTTCCCCGCACGGCTGACCGATTCGGCCGCGGCGGAAATGAAAGGAGAGCTGCACGGGCTTTTGGAGGATTACAACGGCGAATCCTTCGATTTTTTGGATATGAAAAACGTTTCCTCCGTTCAGGCGGGCGCGATGATGGAGGAGCATCTGATCTCTCCTGAATTTGCACGGGCAAGTGAACGCTCCGCGTTGCTTTTGGGCCGCAGCAAGCGCCTTTCGGTGATGATCAACGAAGAGGACCATCTGCGGATCCAAGCGATGGGACCGGGGGCTTGCTTGGAGGAGCTGTACGAAGCCATCGACGTCTTGGACGATTTTATCGATGGGAAGGTTGTATACGCCTTTTCCGAAAAATACGGGTATCTCACCGCTTGCCCCACCAATCTGGGCACGGGGATCCGTGCGTCGGTTATGCTGCATCTTCCGGCCTTGACCCGACGGGGTTTGATGGATCGCGTGATCCACTCCGTCTCTCAGGTGGGAATCACCGTGCGGGGCCTGTATGGAGAAGGAACCCAGGCGGGTGCGTGCCTGTATCAGGTTTCCAATTCCGTTTCGCTGGGAATGAGCGAAAAAGAAACGGTGGAATTGCTCAACCGTATCGTGGCACAGATCTGCGATTCGGAAAGAATTGCACGGGAGCAGCTTTATTCCGACCTGCGTACGCAGGATGATCTGTTCCGTTCCTACGGGATTCTGAAAGAATGTCGGATGCTGACCTCGGCGGAATTTCGGGCTCTGTATTCCAAGGTCCGTTTGGCGGCGGAGCTGAAGCTTTTGGATCTGAACCTGTCCGATCTGGATCGGTTGTTTATTGAATGTCAGCCCTATAATCTGATGTTGACGGGCGAGGCCCAATCCGACGGAGAACGGGATCAGCGTCGGGCCGCGTTGGTTCGTCAACGGTTGAACTGATCTGTTTTGATTCACACGACAAGAGGTGATTTTGATGTTTAACAATTTTTCTCAAAAAGCCACGATGGCTTTGAATTTTGCTTTGCAGGCCGCACGGGAATTGGGTCATTCCTATATCGGAACCGAGCACCTTTTGGTGGGGCTGACGCAGACCGATGATAGCGTGGCGCAAAAGGCGTTGTCGGACGCGGGCATCACCGTGGAGGGATTGGTCAGCCGCATCGCCGAATCGGTGGGAACGGGAACTCCCTCTACCGTTTCAGGGCAGGATATGACCCCGAGAATGAAGAAAATTTTGGAGCAATCTTATTTGGAGGCCCGTCAACTGCGGCACAATATTATCGGTACGGAGCACCTGCTTTTGGCGCTCTTAAAGGAGACTGACTGCAAGGGTGTGGAATTGATTGAAGCGGAGGGAGCCGACGGACGGGAGATCGCCGCAGAGATCCTGGAGCTGTTGGGCATAGGATCTTCCAATCCCCAGAAAAAGGGCACCCCCGCGAAGAAGGGCGGTGGAAAAACCCCCGGATTGGATCAATACGGCGTGGATTTGACCGAGCAGGCAAAGGAGCGCAAGATTGACCCCGTCATCGGGCGCAGCGATGAAATTGCCCGCGTTATCCAAGTGCTTTCCCGCCGCACGAAAAACAATCCCTGCTTGATCGGGGAGCCCGGAGTAGGAAAGACTGCCATTGCCGAAGGCCTTGCCCAGCACATCGTGGACGGTACCGTTCCCGAAATGCTGAAGGATAAGCGGGTGGTCACGCTGGACGTAGCGTCGATGCTTGCAGGAGCCAAATATCGCGGAGACTTTGAAGAACGGCTAAAGAGCGTTATCGACGAGGTGAAGAAGGCGGGAAACGTGATTCTGTTTATTGACGAGCTGCACGTGCTGGTCGGTGCGGGATCCGCAGAGGGAGCGATGGATGCGGCAAACATCCTCAAGCCGTCCCTTGCCCGAGGAGAAATTCAGGTTATCGGGGCTACTACCCTGAACGAGTATCACAAAAACATTGAGAAGGATGCGGCGTTGGAACGGCGGTTCCAGCCCATCATCGTGGCAGAGCCTTCGGTAGACGATGCCATAGAGATTTTGAAGGGCCTTCGGGATAAATACGAAGCCCATCATAAGGTGCGCATTACCGACCAAGCCATTGAAGCTGCCGTCAAATTGAGTAAGCGGTATATTCAGGATCGGTTTTTGCCCGATAAGGCCATCGACTTGATGGATGAAGCCGCATCCCGTATCCGTATCTCCAATCTTACCTCACCGCCCGACCTGAAGGAAAAGGAGGAGGAGATCTCCCGTCTTGGTGCCGAAAAGGAAGACGCGGTGCAGAATCAGAATTTTGAAGAGGCCGCCCGTATTCGGGACGAAGAAAAGGCGAAAAAAGCGGAATTGGACGAACTTCGCAAGAAGTGGAGCGAAGAAGCCGCGGGACGGGAGCTGACCGTAGGAGCGGAGGAAATTCAAGAGGTCATTTCCCAATCCACGGGAATTCCCGTTCGTAAGCTGATCTCCGAGGAGGGACAGCGACTGTTGAATATGGAATCCATTCTGCATCGCAGAGTTGTGGGGCAGGAGGAAGCGGTAACCGCCGTTTCCCGTGCCATCCGTCGGGGAAGAGTCGGCTTGAAGGATCCCAAGCGCCCCATCGGATCGTTCCTGTTTTTGGGGCCCACGGGGGTGGGGAAAACCGAGCTTTCCAAGGCTCTGGCGGAGGTGATGTTCGGAGATGAGACGGCAATGATCCGTATCGATATGTCCGAATATATGGAAAAGCATACCGTCTCCCGTCTGATCGGCTCGCCTCCGGGATACGTGGGATACGACGAGGGCGGTCAGT
>JAGAOB010000034.1 GCA_017623895.1 Clostridia bacterium | reverse complement strand
CAATTTTAAGTTGTTTTGCAGAGATACTGTCAATGGTGACAGTTTGAGTCTCCGCATCGTAGGTGATCGTACCGCCGCCAACAGAGACGGGGATGTTATCACCGGGGACATTAATTGCAGTTCCGGACGTGGGAAGAACCTGGATTGTGGTAGGAGTTGCTTCTGCAGAGGTGACCACTGGGGTCACGCAGAAGGCAGCGCACATGCACACAACCAAAGCAAACGCCAGGATGCGGGGAAGTGCCGAGGATTTTTTCATAGAGTTCCCTCCTAAAATTTTTTTGCCGCGTCAGTCCCTGAAACATCTGCGGCGTGTATAACATTATTAAATCACACTTTGGGTCTAATAGTCAATGGGTTTGGTTAAAATGTCATAAAAGAATCCAACTTTTGTCAAACTTTCTTGGCAAAAACAAAAAAAATGAACGTTCAATAATGGGAAGATACCTATCCACACTCCATATTTACGCGCGACCGAGGAAGAAAATGACGACAGAATTATTCTGCAGGGCTCAAAAAGGGCAACGCCAAGCAGAAATACATCATATGAGAGAATTCTGCACGAAGAGAGGAATTATAAAACATCAGAACGATGCAAAGCGCGGACATAATTACCGCAATTTGACAAAACAGACGATTCCCTCTCCCCCGCTTCAAGGAACGGTATGCAGAAACGAAACAGATCAAGAAAAACGAGACATAGAGAGCCAGCCCGACAAAGCCCGTTTCCAAGAACACCATAGCAGAAGAAAACCAAGTGTAGTGTAAATAAGAATATTGCTGATAAAAGGGGGTATTGAACACCGAAACTTCCGAAACGTCACAATTTCCGAGCCCCAACCCGAAAATCTGTTGCAACGGCTCCGTGACGTAATTATTCATTAAGGTAGGAATTGCGGTAAAGCGATTCAGATCGTTCCCCGTGGAATAATGTTCGGAGGTCGCGTAATGGATGAGTTTTTCAAAGGAAAAAAAGCCGTCGGCACGGCTGAAGATTGAGGACAACAAAACAGAACCCACAGCCACGGCGATTACGGAAACGATAACAATGACCAGCTTCCGTCTGGAGAATTTGGTTACAAGAGATGCCAAGACGAGAATCAGGATAAATACAAAGTAGAAAAACTTCAATTCCGCCATTGCGGCAACCACAAGGGCGGTAACGCATTTGCAGGCGCAATAAAGGGGCTTTTCCTCTCCGTTAAAGGTTTTCAGAAGAGACCTGGCAACAATGATGGAAAAGAAAATCAAGGTATAACCGTTGGTAGCGCCCCTTGAGCCAAACAAACCTCCCAAATTATCCTGCCAGACGCCAAGAAGAAAGAATTGCACGAAGGATACCGCCGCATTGACCCAAAACAAACCGTCAAGCAGCCGCAACAGAGTGTTTGCATAATCTTCATTTACATAAGTAACAAAAAGGAAAAAGGCAAGATAAAATTTGAAATTATTACGAAGCCCCCACACATAATAAAAGGGGGATTGGAAGTTATATACAGAAGTAATCAAGGTATAAACGAAAAAGGTTACGACCAATGCAAACAACAAGGATACGTTGCGTTTCACCGCCCAATCCCGCTTCAAGAGAAAGAACAGAAAGAAAAACGCAATAATAGCATCCAGCAAATAGCGGACCAGTCCGGGGATGTGCAGGATCTCGGTCATACAGCCGAAGGCAAATGGGAACATTAAAATAATGAAAACCATCCATTCGGGGAAGGTCCTTTTTTGAATCGAAAGCTTTCCGTGTAACAGCGACGTGCCCATGAAATCAATTTTCTCCTAAAATGCAATTTCCCATATAATTTTTCTTATTTCCGCATCGCTTCCCGCAATTTGATCATACAATATACGCCAATTGCACCTTTTGCACGCATCAAAAACGCAAAAACGCGATGTGACAGTGAGAACGTATGGATGGGATAAGCGCTCACAACGCGAACTACAAGATCGTGACAGAGGATCTTCCTTATCTCTTGCATCTTTTCCTTTTGGGAGAGATCCGAAAGAACGATGAGGCGAAGTAAAACCCTGATATTCATCAAAAAGCTTCGGTCAATGCGATATGCAATTTTATCACTCAAATGATATTCCGAAGACTTTTTCTGAAGCTCGTAATAGTAATTTATCGTACGTTTAAAGGCTTTGGGATGATACTTTCGGGAAATAGATTCGTTGTTTTGATAGTAATAATACCCAAGCTCGTTAAGAGCCACTACCTTCCTTGCGAAATAAAAAACATCAATATTAAAATAGAGATCCTCGCTGATTGCGTAGCGTTCGCTAATAAACCGAAGACGTTGGCTTTGAATGAATTCCATACGGTACAAATTCATACAGCTGCTGGCATTCATCTGAAGATCGTCGGGATAACGTAGATCTGCTCCGAACAGGGGCAGGAGAATTTTCGATTTGATCTCGTCCCCTTCGTATACCCCTTCTTCCAATTGGATGAAATGAGGGACCTGTACACCCATACCGTTCACGGAGGTATGAGAGCCGATCACCACGTCTGCCGAGTTTTGAATCATTTGACAAAGAAGATTTTCAATATGACACTTGCTGATCCAATCGTCGGAATCGATAAAGGTAACGTAGCTTCCCGTTGCCGCGTCCAATCCGGAATTGCGGGCAAAGCCCAGTCCTCCGTTTTCCTTATGAACAACCTTGATCCGTGCATCCTGCAACGCGAGTTGATCACACATTTGCGGGCAATTATCGGGAGAAGCGTCGTCGACCAAAATAATTTCCAGGTTTTGATAACTCTGGCTCTGAATGCTCTCCACGCAACGAAGAAGGTATTGCTCCACGTTATAAACGGGAACAATTACAGTGACCAACCCTTCAAGCATACAATCAATCCTCTTTATAGCATTCTCTCAAAAACGATTCATAGTCCTTAAACATAGGAGGATTTGCCTTCATATATAAAAGGCTTTCCTCGCAATTGAGGCAAAGCTCCAACTGCTCACGGAAGTAATCCTTTTCAAGAGCGGTCTCTGCACCCGAAAAAAGCATAAAATACTCCTTAAAGACTTCTTCCGGGGGAGTTTGTCCACGCACGTTTTTGTACCACAACGCCATTTTTTTAGCTTCTTGAAATTGTTTCTCTTCCCTTTTCTTATAAAAGGCTTCCAACGTCATTATTTTTCGAGCAGGATTTCCTGCGTAAACGGAATCACTTTCACAATCGTGAGTTACGACACTTCCTGCACCGATGATGACGTTATCGCCGACGGTAACGCCTCGGGTAATGATTGTATTCATCCCGATAAAAACATTGTTTCCGATCACAACGGGACTCTGTGCGCCTAAAATTCTTCCGCTGTACTTGCGCTTTAACACGGCCCAAGAATATTCGTGAGATAGAATAATTACACCGCGCGTATTATTCACGTGATCGCCGATGGAGATAAGCCAAGGTGCCGTCAGATCAATCAGCGTATCTTGGGGGGAATAGATGTTTACGTCTTTTCCGATTTGCATTCCCTGCTGTCTCAAATAAGAAACAAATGCTTGGGGGTCTGCCTTTTCTCTCAATAAAATTTTACGAAAGCATCTTTTCAACATAAAAATTCCTCTCCTTCGACAAAAGAGCCTCTTTGGGGAACTCAATCCCCTCTTGCACAACGCTCACAGGTCGAGCAGGCGTCCAGCTCTTCCTTCGTGATTTTGCCGTCACGGTAGTCCCGAACGATTTTATTCTCGTACATAGAATACTTTTGCTTTTTCCAGAAGTACAGGAATTTGTGCTTGAGAACCCAAAGGGCGGGCTTCCAGATGTATTTGTGCATCGCGGGAGAAACGGAGCCGATCATCCAGCAGTTACGGTCACAGCAGCGAACCTTTGCGCGCACGGACTCCGCCTCGGGGCTATTCCACAGCTCGTCCCACGTCTGAGTGTTCAGGTTTCCCATAACTTCCTTTTCTTTCGTTCCGTTACAAGGCATTACGTCGCCGTAGGGATCGATAAAAAAGGTATCGAAGCTCATATCGCAGGGCAGTAAGCGCTTTTGGCTGAAAATGTAATTGATTAAGCCGTGATTAAAATAGGCACGAAACCATTTTTTTGGACTATTGGATTGAAGAAGACGGTTGATCAGGTTTTCAAAATTCTGTGCCACCATCAGGCGATCGTGAATAATATTGTTGGACTCCACGAAATAGAAGCTGTTATGGAGAGAAGCGGTCGCAAATTCCATACCCAACTCATCGGAAATATTATACAAGGAAACAAGATCGGGGGCATTCTTATCCTGCACGGTCATCCCGAAGCCGACGTCCTTCATTCCCATTTCCACGAGAGTTTTCAGCGTGGTATATCCACGATTAAAGCCGTCATCCAACCCGCGGATTTCGTTGTTGGTCTGCTCCAGCCCCTCAATCGAGATGCGGATGCCGATTTGAGGGAATTCCTTGCAAAGATCCACGATACGGTCGGTGAAAAAGCCGTTGGTGGAAATAACGATACGCTCGCTTTTCTTATACAACTCCCGCACGATGTCCTTGAGATCCTCGCGAATAAAGGGCTCCCCGCCCGTAATGTTGGTAAAATACATTTCGGGAAGCTTGGAAATGGTTTCCAACGAAATTTCCTCTTCCGGCTTTGAAGGCACCTTGTAGCGATTGCACATCGTACATTTTGCGTTGCAACGATAGGTTACGATTACGGTTCCATTCAGCTTTTTTGGCATTTTTTATCTCTCCCGATTCTTATGATCTTGTTTGGATAAAGGAAAAACTCCATCCATTTGAATTTTGACATTATAACAGCCGCAAGCATCGGACCGGCAAAACTAATTATAAGGCCAAGAATAACGTGTAAAAACGGGTTTACAATTCCGATTTTGAACAAAACGCTGCGAAGTCCTGCAGCAAAAATCGTGTGTAAAAGAAAAACAGGGAACGTATATTTGGATACACGATAAACATTCTTAAGAGAGGACAGATCTTCAAGCCTTACGAAGATAAGCAGCGTGCAAAAGCAGCCCAAGGCTCCCATAAAAAAGGCTAAAATGCCGTTCCACCATTGAAAAACAATACTCAAGACGATGAACACGATACTGCCTACGACTCCCCACGCAAGCTTCATTTTTTTCATCGTTGCGGGGGCATCGAAAGTACAGAGGAACATTCCCAACACAAACCAAACTTCGTTTTCGAAAATATACCGTAGTACGTGGATGTTTTTTGCCGCCGTAAAACAGAGACACTTCAGCAATACGGATGCTATCATCAAAATAACAGCCTCACGACGGCTTTTTGCCGTCGGAGTAATGAAGAACAGCAAAAATAAGGCATATAAGTACCAATACGGGGGAATTGGATTCAAGAATAAGGATTCAAGTAACCCTTGGGCTTCATTATTTACGGAGCCTGAAAAGAGAACCTTAAGACCATAGGTAATCAAAGAAAACACAAAATACGGAATACCCAAGGATAAGGCTTTTTTCAAAACGTTGCACCCCCACCGGGAAACGCTTCGAACCGTACTGTATTTTTGATACAAAAACCCGCTGCAAATAAAAAACAACGGTACGTGGAAATAATAAATCGTTCGGTTAAACCATTCGTAAAGCGGAGTAGACGACAGAATCTCAGAGGACACCATACTTTGAAAGAAATGTCCCAACACAACAAGGATGCACGCATATATTTTAACAAGATCGATCCATTGATCCCTTGTTTTTGTCATTGGGCAACTCCTTTCTTTTGATTTCCTACGCTTCACGGGGGAAAGAATCATCGTTTCCTTTTCGAAATGCATCAAAGAACTTATTTACAAGATGGAAAGGATTTTTGGTAATCGCCTGCAATTTTAGTCCAAGTGTACTGATCTTCCGCAGTCTTTCTCGCCGTGACTCGCAAGGACTCTCCCGAGGAAAGGATTTCGTCGAAATGCTCGACGGCATCCTGAGAAGAACAACGCAGACAACCCGCACCGAAATCAAGGAGGGTATTTGCACACACCAAAACGGGAGTTCCTGCCGAAAGAGATTCGACACAGACAAGGCCAAACGCTTCGTAATTGGAAAGGAAAATCGTTGCAGAAGCAATATTATAAAGGCGATTCAGCTCTTCCCCGGGGCTTACGGCATTCAAATATACGACCTGATTTTCCAAATTCAATTCTTTGGCGGTTTTTTGCACAAGCTCTTGATATTCGGCAGAAACAATCTCGCCCACGTAAGCATAGACCGCCGACGCATCCCTTTTTAAGAGAGGCTCCAGCATTTTTACAGCACGATGCTGCCCCTTGTTTTCATTGACCGACCCGACCTGCAAAATGACTCTTTTACCTGCCAAGCCGAGACTCTTTTTGATTTCGGAGATTTCATCCTCGGAAAGGGGACGGTAGATTTCCGTGTTAACTCCGTTGTTAATCTTCACAACGCTATCGGGGTTGAGGTTGAGATATTCTTGAATATTGTTTTTCATATTCTGATTGAGGGCAAAGACGACGTCGGAGCACTTCATCGCCTCAATTTCCTGAAAATATCTCTTTTTCAGCGTTGGTTCTGCGTCGCTTAACGGAAGGCTCCAAAAGCCGTTATGATTCGTATACGCAATAAAGGCCTTCTTCCTCAATTTTTCGGAAACAAGCTTGGAGAAGAAAAACAAATTGTACTGATTATGAAAGTGAAGAACGACCCTTTCGGACTCCTTTTTCAGAATCTGCTTCAGCTTAAATGAAAGGGCGACGGAATACACCACGCGTTTCAATTTATGCATAATCCCAAGACTGACGTCTGATCTGGTAAAAATCGAGGGAACCTTGACTTCAGAAATGGGAAGGTTATGAGGAGCACGGTTTTCAGTGGAAATATCCAATATTTCCACGGACTCTCCCAAATGGACAAACGCCTTGGTCAACTCTTCCACAACGCTTTCCGTCGCCGCCGCAATTTGTGCGGGAATGGGGGTGTAGCCCGTTCCGATTTCATAGATTTTCATATTCATTCACCGTAAATTCCAATTAATTTTTGGTAGTAGGTATCCGGAGTCTCAAAAGATACGTTACTGCAATTTTTTGTATAAGCATCCAGAACGTCGGGACTTTCCAGCAGATACCGAAGCTTTTGCTCCAAATCATCGACATTTCCCGCTTCAAACATCAAACCGGTGGCACCATCCTGAATGAGCTCGGGAATTCCGCCCATACGAGACCCGATAACGGGCGTTCCGTACATTTGAGATTCAATTACGGAAAAGGGACAGTTTTCAAACCACTGGGACGGATACACGGTACACAGTGCCCGTGAGATCAATTCTTTCAGGTCGTTTCCCGTCTGAAATCCTACGTATTCTGCGTTGGGGACCGCTTCGATCGCGTCCACGGCGGCGCCATAGCCTGCGAACAGGAAGCGAACGTTGGGCATTCGTTTTGCGACCTCAAGCAAGGTCAAGGTTCCTTTGTCCCGAGACAGGTGACCGAATTCCAGAACATAGTTCCCCTTCGCAGTGTCCGTAGACGATCTGGCTTCAATAAAATTATGGAGCGTGACGGTTTTATCTGCGAAGCGCTGTTGGGTATCCAGCTTTTGCTTCATAAATTGAGACGGACAAATAATCGTATCGACGTAGCGATACGCCTTATTCCATTTCCAGAAATATGCATCCATCATTGCAAGGAAACTTTTTGCACGGGAATTCTTCATACACTTTGTCTTAAAACAGTGGGTATAATTTCCACCAAGACAGCGTTCGCAGACGCGGATATCGGGGTCAAATAAGCCGTGGCTGGGGCAAATCAGCTGATAATCGTGGGCAGTGTAAACGAGCTTTACCTTACGCCCCGTTCTTCTCCGATACTTCTCCACCTCAAGAATGATGCTGGGAGTCAGGTGGAATTGAATATTGTTCAAGTGGACCACGTCGGGCATAAAATCGGAAAGGACTTTCCCAATTTTTTTCCTGGCCTCCGACGAGTATATAATTCGGAAGGGAGCTTTCAAATTCTTGAGGATCCCCTCACTGAAATCCATATCGGAAACGTACTTGCAAACACGATTTCCGACGATATTCTTTTCATTTTCAAGACCAAAATACTCTACAGAATGCCCGTACCCAGCCAAGGTCTCCCCCAGTTTGAACACATAAGTTTCTGCGCCACCCTTGGGGTAGAGGAATTTGTTAACGAGTAATATTTTCATATTCTTTTTCCTTTGCGGGAGCAGAGGGCTGTTGGACATCCGCTCCGTATAGTCGGAGGGTCTTCCCCGTTACGTCATCCCAATTGAAGCGACTGCAAATATAATTCGACGCCTGCTCCTTGAATAAGGAGACGGTGTGGGGGGAATCGCACAATTCCTGTAGTTTATTACGCAAATCGGGAACGTTGCTCTTGCGGAAGGTTACGCCGTATTCTCCGATCACGTCGGCACATTCGGGGATATCGGAGGTCAGGCAGCAATTCCCGAAGCTCATAGCCTCCAGAAGGCTGAGGGGCATCCCCTCCAGGTCGGAGGGGAGCACGTAAACGTAGGCGTTTGCGTAAAGCTCTTCCAGAATCCTTCCTTGAACGAAGCCTGTGAAAATTACGCGCGGATCCGCTTGTGCCAAGGCGCGAAGTTCCCGTTCGTAAGCACTGCTGTCAGAGGCCCCGCCCGCAATGACCAGGGTTTTGTCGGCTTTTATTTCGCGGAATGCTTCTATTAAGTAATGAACCCCTTTTTCCGGAACGAGCCGTCCGAGAAAAAGCAGGTAATCGTCTTTTTTTAATCCGAACCGTTGGGTAATTTCAAGAACGTCGGCAGGCTGCGGACGGGAAACGCCGTTGGGAATGAGAACGGTATCCCGTTGATAGGTTTCCTTAAAATATCGTTGGACGCTCTCGCTCAAAACGATGATATCGTCCGCAAAGCGCACGGCGCATTTTTCCCCGGTGCGTATGTACCAGGATGCAAATTTTCCCCATTTTGCACGCTTGTGGTCCAGCCCGTGGATAGTGGCAATGCATTTTTTCCCAAACAGCTTGGGGATCCACATCGCCGCACAAGGACCTTCGGCGTGGAAATGGACCACGTCGTATCTTCCAAGGGCGGCACGTATCGCGGCGGAATACGAGGCGGTCATCGCTGCCAAGCCCCGTTTATCCAAGGTCCAAACGTTTTTGAGGGTTACTCCCTGATATTTCTCCCCAACCTCACGGTCGTGAGCGGCACCGCTGACGTGATGTCCCGTGCGGTTAAAGCAGGTCACGTCGTGCCCTAAAGACGCCATACGCGTTGCAAGCTCGTCCACAACGATCTCAACCCCTCCCTCGCGGGACGGGATTCGCTTGTGACCGAGCATTGCAATGCGGAGTTGCTTTTCATCGGTACGCGGCATCATTCGCCCTCCCGACCAAAAACGACCCCTATGGTTTTGAATAAAATTTTGAAGTCCGTGACAAAATTACGTTCGGCAATATACTTGAGATCCAACCGAAGCCAATCGTCAAAGCACAGACTGTTTCGTTTGGGTTGAATCTGCCAATAGCAGGTAAGTCCGGGGGTAACCGACAGACGCTGCCGTTGGTAGTCGTCATACATTTCGACCTCGCGGGGCAAGGGAGGACGAGGCCCGACGAGGCTCATATCCCCCATCAGAACGTTCCAAAGCTGAGGCAGCTCGTCGATGCTGGTCCTGCGGATGAAATGGCCGAAACGGGTAATACGGGGATCGTCCTTGATCTTAAAGGCGGGGCCGTCCATCTCATTTTGATCCAGAAGGGAATCCAACATATTCTCTGCATTGGGGATCATCGAACGGAATTTATAGAATTTGAATTTTTTTCCGTTCTTCCCCACTCGCAGCTGTGAATAGATGGGCGAGGCTCCCGGATTGTCGATAACCACAATGATTGCAATCACCAAAAGCGGCAACGCAAGTGCCAACAGACCGAGGGCCGAGCACACAATGTCAAAGACGCGCTTGAATGCCTCGTAAATCGGCTTTTTTATGTATACATTTTTGTTTGTATCCCGGGAAGTTCCGTGGACGGAGCCTCCCGAAACGTTTTTCTTGTTTGCTTCCACTGCTTTTACTTTCCCCTCTGTCGAAAGATTAAACCAATCAATCCTTCGGCGTGTAAAACAATTCGGCTACGATTTTCTTTATTGAGCTTTCTTTCGGATAGAATTCGATGAATTCTGCTCCCAAACGGGATTCTCCCTCCATACTGCGGATCCCCGTGAATTCGTATTCGTTAAACTTTCTTACCAATTCCTGCAATTGCGTTACGGAACGGTCGGAGACCAAATACTCCGAGACCGACAACGACGTATTTACAATAAAATCAGGATCCTGCGCGACGCATTGTTCAAACTTCGCGTGGAGTGCATTGACATACTGCCGTTGCCGTTCCATACGAGTGCTGTTGGTGGAATCCTCTAATCCGTAGCGCGTACGTACGTAGTGCAGGGCCTGTTCTCCCCGCAGAGTAACGGTTTGCCCCTTTACCAATCCGTCGTCGATTCCCGTAAAATCATCCAAAACGGTGACTTCAACGCCCCCCACGGCGTCATTCAAAATCGGAACGGAATCCATCGTGAGAGAAAGGTAATGATTCACCTTTCTTCCCAGAAGAAGATCAGAAACAGCATCCGCCGTATTGCGACAGCTGACGTCTTTGCCGTTTCCGTGGGTGTGGGCCAGAGCTATTTGCTTGGTAACGGAGTCAATTTTGTTTCCCGCAACCCCAAGCACGTTGACCTTGGTCATTGTGTCGCGGTTGACGTGAATAGCGGAAAAGGTTTTTGCGTTGTTATCAAAAACAAACAGCATCAGAAAATCCGCCTGCTTGTCATTGTTGTAGGAATCAAGGACGGATTCGTCCTTTTCGTACTTGTCAAGTCCCAAAACCAAGAAGGTTTCGATATTTTCTTTCAGACGATATTCTTTTCCCTCGTAAACAAACGGTTGATCACTTGGGTCGGGTTCGGGAAACAATCCTTGTCCCCGTTCCCACAGGTTCATCACGAACAAGGAAGCTGCGACAATAAAAACAACCAAAAGTACTACCGTCAGATACTTGAAATATCGGTTCTTTTTTCTTTTTTCGTTCATAACACACCCCTCTGTGCCATGGGCGAGATCAATCGTTATTTTCGCCGGATTTTTTCCGAGTGACCCAGAGAGCGATAAACGCACCTGCGGAAACTACGGCAATGCCTGCGTAAACGTAAACCATCCAGTTGTCGCTGGTCGGCGGAGAATCGGTGCCCGAAGATGCGGTATTAACAACGATTGCCAGGGGCGAAAGAGATTTCAGGGAGAACTTCAAGTGTGTCCCGTTGCTCAAAACCTCGGCCCCGCTTACGTATTCCCATTCTCCGTCAAGGTTCATCTGAAGAAGACCGACAAAGCGGTTCAGCGTTCCCGCATTGAGAACGATGTCAAAGTCGTAATGTCCGTCGTGGGCATCGCAATCGGTAACGTGGACGTTAAACAGATCACTCACGGCAAGATCGGATCCTTTGATGTTGCGATCGGAAGCAAGCTTTGCAAGGTCTGCGTTCAGCTTGGTCAGATCCGAGGAATTCACAATTTCGCCGTAGGCTTTTTCCAGAAGCGTACGGTAGGTTTGAGGAAGCTCGTTGCGCTTCCCGTAAGAGGTAACGACCAATGTTCCCGTACAGTCAGCATCGTTTGCCTTAAACGATTCGACGGTAGGAGCAGAATTTCCCGTGGGGCTGGAAACGAAGCTTCCAGGGGCGGCAAGAGCGGTAAGGCTCAAGCTCAGCAAAACCGAAAGCATCAACAGAATTGCAAAAATCTTTTTCATTTTAAGATTCCTCCTTCGAAGTTATGGGACTTATTCTTTCACGAGAAGGGTTTGACCGAACTCGTTCATTTGTGTGATAAAATGCTCGCCGAACTTTTTTGAAATTACGTGAAACGCTTTTT
This sequence comes from Clostridia bacterium, assembly GCA_017623895.1. Lineage (GTDB taxonomy): Bacteria > Bacillota > Clostridia > Oscillospirales > UBA644 > RGIG995. The sequence continues at coordinate 20,511 of JAGAOB010000034.1, read as the reverse complement.
CCATCCTCGGGGGACGAGAGGTCGTATTATGACAATCGGATCCGATCAGATGGACCTTCCCGTCTCGTAAAAGACGGAGCGCTTTGGATCTGGTGCCAAGGGCGGTAAAGAATCCCGCGTTTGACTGCATTAAAATTCGGCTTTCATACAGTCTCTCCAAGGTTTTCGGAGATTGAAAGGGGAACGAACGCTCTATGTGGGCAAGAATGAGGGTGACGCCGCGAATTTCAGAAATCTCCTCGATCTCCCGAAGCGTATACTCCGACCATTTTCTCGAGGGCATTTCCAAAAGAAGAAGATCACTTTGTCCGATCCGAAGATCAAGCAACCGCTCCAGGCGGCGAATGGCGGGGTAATAACAGACCTCCGTACCGAGAACGATCTTGGGCAGATCTCCGTTGCCGGAGATCTTGGATAGGTCTTCAACCTGAGCACAAAGGCTTTGGTAAGATTCCTCACGCCGTTGCAAAAACGATTCCACGGATTCGTCGTCAGCATAGTAGTGGGGCGTTGCGATTACCGTATCAACCCCTTGAGCTCGAAGCTCCTTCAAAAGCTGAACGCTCTCTGCAACGCTCTTGCTCCCGTCGTCCATTCCCGACAGTACGTGGCTGTGCCAATCGATCACGATTGGGTCTCCTCGGGAGACTTTTTATAATAGCGGTAGTACTTGTAGTACTTGCCGTTCTTGCGCTTTCCGTAGGAGCCTCCGCCCGAGGATGCATCGTTCAGTACGCTGCCCAGAACGTTGACGTTGGAAAGCTGCAGCTGACGGAAGCAACGCTCCAACTCTTTCTTTTCGGTATAGTTCTGGCGGATGACGACGATCATTCCCGTGATGTAGTTTGCGATGGAAACGGCGTCGGAAACGATGTTGACGGGAGGAAGATCGACGATGATATAATCAAAAGCCTCCTTCAGCTCGTTCAACACGGTCTCCATCCGATGGGAGCCGAGAAGCTCCGAGGGATTGGGGGGAATATTCCCGGAGGGAATGATATACCAGTTTTTCAGGTAAGCCGATTGAAAATCGGAAAGAGACGCACCCTTGCCCATCAAAAGATCGGTAAGCCCGGGGGTGCTTTCGATATACATATTCTTTGCGATGGAGGGAAGACGAAGGTCTCCGTCAATCAAAAGAACCTTATTTCCCTTCTCCGCCAACACGTAAGAAAGATTGATGGCGGTGGTGCTTTTTCCCTCTCCCCGCAGGGAGCTGGTAACGCCGATGATGGGGCATTTTTCATCCGCGGGGACCGTAAAGGCAAGGTTCTCACGAATCAGCTTATATTGCTCCGTAGCGGTAAATTCAAGATTTTTATGCAAGGTTTTTCTGTTGGGATTATCCGAAAACAGAAACTGCTTGCGTTTGCGCGTTTTCCCGAAGAGTGCCATATCGTTTCTACCTGTCCTCTCTTATTCTTGGATACCTTGACGCTTGCGGTAGTAATATTCGTGGGATTTGCTTCCCTCATCCAGAAGATCGGGAATTTTTCCGAGAATCGGATAATCGTAGGTCATAAGCACGTACTCTTCATCGTGAATCGTATCGTCCGCAAGAGCAACGATAACCAAAACCACCGCGGAAAGAAGCACGCCGAGAAGCAGGCCGACGGCCGTATAGCGGGTAATGCTGGGCGCGACCTTTTCCAATTCGGGAATCGCATAATCCACGACCTCCATCGAGGCTCCGTCGATAATCTCGGAAATGCGGGAGGGCAAGACCTCGGCAACGGTGTTGGCAATATTGCACGCCACGTAAGGATCGCCGCAGGTGACCGTCACAAGCATAATCTCCGTTTCATTCGAGGGAGCACAAGTAATCATCCCCGACATCTGTTTCCACGTGTAATCCACGTCAGCCTTTTCGATGATGCGCTCCAAGGTGCTGCGGCTGTCGAGAATTTCTCCGTAGGTCTTCACAAGACTCTGGGCGGCCGTCAGATCCGAAAGGGAGACGCTGGTATTCCCTACGGAAAACGAGCTGTTATTCACGTACAGTTTGATGTGAGACGAATAGGTGGGCGAAACGGCAAATTTTGAATAGCAAAAGCCGATTGCCGCGGTAAGGATCCCGACAAGCGCGATGACCCAGATCCGTTTCCATAACGTCCGTACGATGTGCAACACGTCAACGGTGTAATACTCTCTGTTGCTTTGTTCCGTTTTCTCCATTCGCTTTACAATCTCCTTCGCAGTATACCAAGCATCAAGCAAGGCAAGTCAATAAAAAGACACAGCCCACCCACAAGCATCTCGAGGAGGGAGATGCTATTACAGGTGCGCGTAATATCTCATTTTCTCCGTAGATTATAACACGATTTTGTTAAATAACTGTGAAGTTTGGATAGAAAGAGAAAAAGTGCGAAAAAATTCACATTTTGTTTTCAAAATGATCACAACTTCGGAAAAATTTTACGCAACGCTACTCTCGACGAAGATTTTGCCCTCCATCCGACAAGGAAACACGCCTCGGCGAAGGCGTTGCTTATCCCCGTATAAAATGTAAATAATTGTGAACATTCCAAAGGTTTTCTTGACTTAAAAAAAACAATGTGATATACTTGTATTAAGAGGAAATGTATGATGAATATCCTCCGCTCGGTGACGCCTCGCGTCCCGCATCCGTTTGACGTCTGTACCGAATATTCGGGCTTTCGATAGCAAGGAAGGAGAACACAATTATGAAAGCAAGACACAATCTGAAAACACGTCTTATGAGTCTGTTGCTCTGCACAGCACTGATCCTGACGTTTTTACCCTCTCTACCCTTTTCTGCGGCAGGAGCGGAAGACGCCTATTACAACCGCGTTGCGGATGAGAACACGATGGATCTCTGGAAAGAGTATTTCGACCTGCGAGAAGGTCATTTGAATACGTCCAACGCAGGTGGCGTCTGGACCGATAAATCGGTATTCACCGATGCATCCGCGTTTCCTGCCCGGGCGGGGATTACGATGCAGGATGAAAACCGCAATTTCCTCACCGCCCTTTCCGCCATTGCGGCGAACAAGGAGATCGTGGGATATTCTACCGTCCCCACGGATACGGTGTTGGTTTTGGACCTTTCGGGGTCTATGGAGGAATCCAATTCCGAAGAAGATCTGATCAATGCGGCGAACAACGCGATCCAAAGACTTTTTGCGGTAAACAAGAATAACCGCGTCGGCGTCGTTCTTTACTCCGCGTCAGACGAATTCGGAACTTCTGACTACAACGAAAGCGTTACTCGCATTCTCCCCATTGACCGCTATACGACGGGAGGAGACGGAAAATACCTTGTTTTGAGAGGAACCCAGGTTTCCGTCAGCGACAACGTTCGAGGAAGCATTGCAAATGCAGATTTGGACAACAAGAAATCTTTCGTCGGCGGAACCTACATACAAGCGGGTCTTTGGGAAGCCAAAGAGATGTTTGAAGAAATGGACACGGTCATCGGGTCCAACAACTGGCAATCCGATGACAACCGTATGCCCATTCTTGTGCTGATGTCCGACGGTGCCTGCTCGACGGGAACCTCGAACTACGCAAACGTAGGAGAATCCAACATAGGAAACGGCGGCGAGACAGGACTGACCGCGGGAAACGCGTTTCTGACCCAGCTGACCGCATCCTACGTAATGAATCGGATCGAGGCGCACTATCAAAAGGAAGACGCCGACGTTCGCGGACTTTTCTACACGCTTGGCTTTAACATCGGAGACAACGAAATTGCGCAAAGCGTAATGAACCCCGACGCATCTACGCAGACCGATGATCTCTGGAGAACCTACGCCGCCCTTAACGGGAATCAAAGTATGCTGGTTCGGGTCAAGGGAACCTCTCGGCAAACGAGATATACCGACGTCTCCATCGCGAAGAACTCTTACGTCACGGATAAGTCCTACGTAGACCAATATTTCTCGGCATCGGGAACGGGACTGACCAACGCGTTCGAGTCCATCGTGGACGAAATCATTCTTCAATCCCGCTACTACCCCACCCATCTGGAGGGCGGAAGCCCCGACTTTTCGGGTTACGTGGAATTTGAAGACGCCTTAGGCGATTATATGGAAGTCAAGGACATCAAGGGGATCCTGTTGGGGACCACCCTGTTTGACGGGCATATGTTTGCCTCCAAGCTGGCAAACGTAACGGAGGACGGCCTCGGCTCCATTGAAAGCCCCACGGAATTAGGGAACGAATTTATCCGTTCGGTAAAAACCCGCTTGGGCATCGTCGACAATAGCGAAGCTCAAATTTTCCTCGGAAAGGCCTTTGCCGCGGGACAATTGAAATACAATTCTCCCACCGATTGGTCCAACTACGTGGGTTGGTACGCAAAGGCAGACGGATCGTATCTTGGATTCTGGGATGACACGATTTCTGCTGCGGCACCCGCCGAAGCGGTTTACAAGATCAAATCCTACGCATTTTTGGGCGAAACCACCGGAAGCATCAGAGATTCCGATATGATGTATATGACGGTTCAGATCCGTACGGACATTGCCACGGGCAGACAATCCGTCGTCTGGAAGATTCCCGCATCCCTCGTTCCGATGATCACCTATTTGGTCACATTGGAGGGGACCTCGGTCGACAACGCAGAAAACGTATCCCTTACGGTGGAGGACGCAAACATCTCCCCCATTCGGCTGATCTTTGAAAGCGGTCTTCGTTCCGATCTGAACGAGCTGAATATTACCAAAATTACAAGCAACGTCGCCGACGACGGCGTTACCAGACAGTTCTGGACCAACTATTTCGATATTTCCGCGCCGTCTCACGACCAGCACGTAACGGCCATATCGAAATTTACCCCCAACAAGGAAAACGAGCGGTTCTACTACAGCTTTGATTCCGCCGTATATCGCAAGTCGGTCAGCCCCAACGGAAGCGAGACCTATATTCTTTTGAATGAAAGCGCACCCCATAACAACAACGGGAAGCTGATTGCAACCGATGGCAACGGAGAAAAATACGAATACTATCACCGCCGGTACATCTTCAAGGATGCAGGCGAAGGCTCCGACAAGCCCATCTTCTTCTACGAAGAAATGTCTGCCGCATCCATTGCATCCGCAGTTTGGGACGCAACCTTCGTAACAAAGACGGGGGACACGGGTGCCTTCGTGGTTCCCCAAGGAACGCCTGCCCGCGAGCTGAAAATGTACGACAAGGAAAAGGACGTCAACGCCACCGATTCCGCGCATATGGTGTTCCACCCCTATCTGACGGAGGAAAACGGGATCTTCTACGTGGATATGAACCTTGGAAACAACGGATTGTTGAAGGTTACCCCCGCACAAGGTTTGAAGCTCTCCAAAACCGTCGACATCGTTGAAGCGGGGACGTCCACCGACTTCAGCTTCCTTATTACGGTTCACAATGCAAACGCAACTCCCTACACGGGAACCGCAAACAGCTGGATCACCGACCTCGACGTCGTTCCCCTGAACGGAGGGACGGAAATTTCGATGTCGGGGAACGGAACCTATACCGTAAACCTGTCCGCGGGACAGACCTTCTGGATGACGGGATTGCCCGCAGGAGCAACCTACACCGTAGAAGAGATTTCCGCGAACGACGATTATAAGGTCAAATCGGTTCACGTAAACGGAATCTCTATGGGCACGATGGCGTCGGGAACGATCGCTGCAAGCTTCATCGACGACGTAGACTTCGTAAACACCGCCGTCGGAGAAGGGGATCTGGTAATTACAAAGCAGGTGGTCGATGCAAACGGGGCTCCCGTCGACGTTTCTGACAGTGTCAAGTTCACCGCAGAGGTAACCCTGAAAAATCAAGCAGGCGGAAGCGTATTCGGTCGGTTTGAAGCAAGCAGCGCCGCAGGATTTATTGATATACCCTCCAACGGGAAATTTACCGTGACCCTTGCCGAGGGCGAATCCTTCGTTCTTCACAACATTCCCGAGCAGACCGTTTATGAGGTCGTCGAAACCAATATCCCCAACGGATTCGTCTTTAACAGCGAGCGCAGCTCCCTGCGGGGAACGGTGGATGCGGAAAGCAACGACCAGGCTCTGATCGTTAACACCTATGCCCCCACGGAGACCGACGGTCAATCCGTAATCGTAGAAATTGCAAAGAAGCTTGACGGACGCGATGATTGGCTGGTTGGGGAAGGATATACATTCATCGTCACCCGCCTCGATACGACCAGAGCAACGGGAACGGTGATTAACCAAATTTACATTGACTTTTCGGATAGTGACAAGAAGTTTGCCTTCGATCTGGGCAACGAGCCCTATCCGAAGGCGGGAACCTATTATTACGCCATTTCCGAAGCACAGGAATCCCAAGGCGGCGTCACCTACGACACTGCGACGCGGAGATTTTCCGTTGTGGTCGCGGACAGCGATATGGACGGCAATCTGGAGATTGTAAACGTGGTTAACGATATGCTCACCACGGTTACGAAGAACGGAAACGCCTATACCGTTTCCGCCGAATTCACCAACGTCTACGCTCCCACGCAGCCGGCATCGGTAAGCATCGGAGTCAAGAAATCCTTCTCCGGCGAAGTTTATCGCCTCAACGGCTTCCAATTTGCCCTTTACAGCGACGAGCAGCTGACGACCGAAATCGGCCGCGTAGTCACGGGACCGGACGGAAAAGCTGAATTCCCGCTGACCTACGCCCCCAATCGGGCTTCCGCCGAGGGTGAAACGTATACCTATTATATGGCGGAAATCCACACGGGAATCGACAATATCACCTACGACACGACCGTATTTACCGTGAAGGTAACGGTAAAGGATAACGGCGACGGAACCACCTCCGCAACGGCACAGGTCATTGCACCCGAAGGAAGCGGAAGCGGCAGAGTCGACGCCGACGGAAACGCCGTCTTCGTGAACACGTACACTCCTTCCTCGGCTGCGTACGTCGTACTGACCGCAAACAAGAAGATCGACGGAAAGCGTACGCTGAACGCAAACGAATTCACCTTCGTCATCGAAGCGATCACTCAAAATGCTCCTATGCCTGAGAGTACTAACGATAAAGCAACGAACGACGCAAGCGGGTCCGTGGTGTTCGACGCCATCAAATACACCGAAGTGGGAACTTACAAGTATAAGATCTATGAATCAAACGAAAATCCCATCGGGGGATTCACCTACGATTCTGCGTACTACGAGGTAACCGTAAACGTCACCGATCCCACCGACGACGGACAAAGGCAGCTGATCACCACGGTAACGAGAGTGTTGAAGCGCGAAAACTCCTCGGATCGCACCCTTGACCCAAACGAGATTATGACGTTTACCAATCAGTATCAGGCGACCCCTGACTCGGTAACGCTGAACGGGAACAAGATCCTGACGGGGAAACCCTTGCAGAACGGCGAATTTGAGTTCAAGCTGACCCCCGTCACCCCCAACGCTCCGATGCCGACGACGGACGTGGCGACCAACGATAGCCTCGGCGCATTCACGTTTGGTACGATCACCTTCGATACCGCGGGCGTTTATACCTATACAGTCACCGAAAATCCCAAATTGGATGGAAACGGTGCGGAAGATCCCCGTTACGATTGCGACGAATCGGTCTATACCGTGACGGTAACCGTGACCGACAATTCTCAAGGCAAGCTGACGGCAGCCGTTTCGATGAAGAAAAACGGACTTTCCTCCTCTGAAATCGTCTTCCGCAACGGATTTACTCCCACGCCGATCCGCTACAATATCGAACAGTACTTCGGCGGCAAAAAAGATCTGAACGGCAGAACGTTGCCGTTGCAGGCAGGAGAATTTGAATTCCGCCTTATCAATGCAAGAAACGGAAAGCAAGTGGGCGACGCTGTGAAGAACGACGAGAACGGCGTATTCAAATTCCCCGCACTGAGCCTGCCCGAGGCAGGAATCTATCACTACAAGATCGTAGAATCCGTGGGCGATCTGAAGGGCGTATCCTACGACACGTCTTCGTTCCACATTCGCATCGAGGTCGTGATGGATGAAACGGGAATCCTTTCCATCCTGGACGATCCCTCCACCCAAGTCACGGAAGGGAACCTGCTTTACAAGGGAACCGTCTCCAAGCAAGACGTAGAAGGCGTTCTGACTGAGGTGACCAATTACGAGGACATCACCGATCAAGGGACGGACGGCATCGTATTCAACAACACGTACACGGCAGATCCCGCTCACGTTTCCTTGGAAGCGACCAAAACGCTGACAGGACGTGATCTGATCGACGGAGAATTCAAATTCGATCTTCACAAAACCGACGCCTCCTACGCGTATCGCACCGATACCGTCGTTCAACAGGACGTGGTCCTGCGACTGCAACAGGATGGAACGGGGAACGTGGCGTTTATGCCCTTGGTCTTTGACACCGAAGGAACGTTCTACTACGCGGTAGTAGAGGACGAAATCAACGAAAAGGGTGTCACGATGGACACGACCGTCCATAAGGTGGAAATCACCGTACGGGACAACGGAAAAGGAGACCTGATCGCAACGGTAAAGGTAAACGGAACCGACATTGCAGGATCTACGGCAGAGGCGATTCGATTCAAAAACACCTATCGCGCTCTTCCCACCTCCATTGTTATCGAAGGAACCAAGACGCTGACGGGACGGGATCTGAAGAAAGACGAATTCACCTTTGAGCTCTACGACAAAAACGGTACGAAGCTGCAGGCCGCACAAAACGGAGAGGATGGAAAAATCACCTTCCAGCCGATCTCCGTGGACGCAGCGGGGACCTACGTTTACACCGTAACCGAGGTTCAAGGAACGCAAGCGGATATCGGCTACGACAAGTCGGTCTACACCGTGACCGCTACGGTAACCGATCATCTGGACGGAACGTTCAAAGTAGAATACTCCTATTCGAAGAACGGGGCTGCGGCAGAGAAGATTTCCTTTGAAAATCTCTATAACCCGAAGACCTCGGACAATTCGAATCTCTGGCTGTGGGCTTCTCTTATGATACTGACAAGCGGAATCGTCGGATTGACGCTCTATCGCAGAAAGAAAGCCGAATCGGAAAACTAATTAAAAAATCCCTTGGGGAGACGGCACAAAACGCCGTCTCCCCTTTTTATATATTTTCCCCCTTGCAAAGGCGGTAAATCTGTGGTATAATAAGAAAAAGGGGGGGGGTGCAATCGTGATGCTTGAGGAAAAACGGAACTACGGAATCGACCTACTACGGATCCTTTCGATGCTGATGGTGATGATCCTGCACATTTTGGGTGCGGGAGGCGTATTAGGTGCGGCAAAGCCCCTTTCACTGAATGACGAGGGTGCGTGGCTTCTGGAAACGGCAGCGTATTGCGCGGTAAACTGCTACGGATTGATTTCGGGGTACGTGGGATGGAAATCCAAGCATCATTACACGAGTCTTGCCCTTTTGTGGATTCAAGTAGTGCTATATTCTGCGGGTATCACGCTGTTTTTTGCGATTCTGTCCCCGGAGACGGCAAACGGACTGTCGATTTTGCGCTCCTTTTTCCCTGTCATTCACAATTACGGTTGGTATTTTACCTGCTATTTTGCTCTGTTTTTCTTTATGCCCCTGTTGAATCACGCCGTCACGACGATGGAAGAGCGGGATCTGAAGATTCTGTGCGCAAGTGTATTCGGCGTTCTGTCGGTTCTGCCCACGGTGGCAATGCAGGACATTTTTCAAATCAAAGACGGATATAGCGTTCTTTGGCTGGGTGCCCTGTACCTTTTGGGTGGCTGTGTAGGACGGTTCGGCTGGTTTGGAAGAATCAAAAAACGATGTCTCGCCTTGATTTACGCGGGGTGTGTGACGGCATCTTGGGGTGTAAAATACTTGTTCGAGCTTTCGGGGGCCTCGTGGATCTCCTCGTTCACCTACTCGGAGGTGCTGATCCGATACAAATCCCCCACAATTCTGATTTCAGCATTGGCGTTGCTTCTTTTGTTTGCAAAAACCGATCTGCCCAAGGTGGGACGCGTTCTTATTTCCTTCCTTTCTCCGGCGGCGTTCGGCGTTTACATTATTCATATGCATCCTGAGATCTGGAATCGGATCATCGTAGGAAAATTCGCAGGATATGCGGACAAAAACCTTGCGCTGATGCTTTTGTACGTTTTGGGAACGGCAACGGTGCTCTATCTTGTATTTTCCCTTGCGGATCTGGTGCGCCACGCCCTGTTCCGAGGACTGAAATTAAAGCAACGGCTACGTCGATGGGAATCCCATATTCGGGACGGAAAGAAAGAAACGATATGAAGCAATTTTATCAAAAACACAAAGAAGTCATTTTATATTTTACCTACGGTGCGTTGACCTCCTTGGTGAACGTGGTTCTCTACGCGCTTCTCGTCCCGATCATCGGAATGACCGCCAGCAACGCCGTTGCTTGGTTCGGAGCCGTGGTCTTTGCCTTCGTAACCAACAAGCTGTTCGTATTCGGAAGCAAGGAATGGAAAACAAAAGAGACACTGAAGGAGGCAGGAGCCTTTTTGGGCGCACGAATCTTTTCGGGCATATTGGAGATCGTCTTGCCTACGGTGCTGTTTCACCTGGGGTTGGATCACGACCTGTTCGGAATCAAGGGATTTCTTGCAAAGATCTGCGTCTGTATCATCGTGATCCTGCTCAACTACGTATTGAGCAAAACCGTAGTATTCCGCAAAAAGCGATAACACGTCCATAATGCATCCGCGATCCCCGACGTTTCGGGGGTCGCTTTTCTTATCTGACATATTCCCTGCCGTTCAGGACATACAACATACGGGAGGGATCTTATGAACGGCTGGATCAAAAATTTATTTTTGGGCTTTTTAATCGGTGGAACGATGTCGGTTCCCGGTGTAAGCGGAGGGACGACCGCCCTTGCCTTGGGATGCTACGACGACATTTTGTCGGCGGCGGCAAGCCTGCGAAAAAAAGGAAGTGTTTTATATCTTGTCAGGCTCTTGTTGGGCGGTATTTTGGGATTTTTCTCCATTGCAGGCTTTTTGAACGACGCATTGCGAATCGTACCGTTGACGATGACGATGCTGTTTCTTGCCGCGGCGGGAACGGGGCTGTTTTTTCTGGGAAAAGAGGCTCTTGCAGGAGGAATTTCGATCAATGGGGTGCTACTTTTCGTTTTGGGATTTTGCGCCGTCGTCGCCGTAGATCAAATCCCGAAAGGAAACGGAAGTTCTTCATTTCTTTTGATGATTTTATGGGGAATCCTGCTGGCGGCAGGGATCATTCTTCCCGGCATCAGCACCTCCCATCTGCTTTTGGTATTCGGGCTTTACGACGACGTTTCAAATCTAACCGAAGCGGGGACCTGGAAAGTACTGCTTCCCCTCGGTCTCGGCGTGGGAATCGGAATGCTTCTGCTGACCAAGCCCTTGGCGGCGGCGTTAAACAAATATCCGTCCCATTGTCGCTTTGCGCTCCTCGGGTTTGCGACAGCCTCGTTAAAGGCGTTGATTCAACCCTGTCTGTCCAATCCGCAAACGGCATATCTGCCTTGGTTTCAGGTCGCAAACGGCATCATTCTCGGATTCGGTGCAATTTGGGGAATGATGAAATTGCACGAAATGGAAAAGAAGTTGAAAAAATTGTAAACTGTGCAATATGTATTGACAATTTCAACCCAAAGTGGTATAATATGTACAGAATACGACAAAAAACCGTTTGATTCGCCGCGGGGCGCGACAAGATCAAGAATCCTTTCGATCCTGCATACCCCACGGGAATCGTTGCAGATCTTGCGGATGACAAGGTCTTTTTTTATGTTATTTACGGAGTAGAAAATATGATCGTCAAGGCAAAACTGATGGATGAGGGCGCCGTGCGACGCACGTGGGTGCGAATGGCCCACGAAATCGTGGAAAAGAACGATACCGCCGACGAGCTGTGCTTTTTGGGGATCCACCGAAGAGGTGTCCCCCTCGCCCGCGCACTGGCGGAAAACGTAGCCAAGTTTTCGGGAATTTCCACCCACGTCGGTACGGTGGACGTAACCCCCCACCGCGATGACCGCGACCGCGATTCCAAGGAGCCGACGGTAACGAAAACAAAGATTGACTTTTCTCTGGACGGGAAGACTGTGATTTTAGTTGATGACGTCATCTACACCGGAAGGACGATTCGTGCCGCGATGGAGGCGCTGATGACCTTAGGACGACCCGCAAAGATCCAGTTGGCGGTTTTGGTGGACCGTGGGCATCGGGAATTGCCCATTCGCGGGGATTACGTAGGAAAAAACGTTCCCACGTCCCGAAAAGAGAGGATCTCCGTTCGCGTAACGGAATTTGACGGAGAAACGGGCGTGTACGTTTGTGAGCCCGAAGAAAATTGAAATAAAATACGTCACGTATTTTGTATAAAAAATCGGGAGGAAAGAAAAAAATGAAACTTCGCTACAACATCGCAGACAAGCCGCCCTTTGGACAGGTCCTTGTCTTCGCAATCCAACAGCTGCTTGCCATTCTGGCGGCAACCATCGCAGTTCCTGCCATCGTAGGCAACGGAATGTCTGCATCCGCAGCGCTCTTCGGCGCAGGGGTCGGCACCTTGGTATATCAGCTGTTCACAAAGTTCAAGAGCCCTGTGTTCTTGGGATCTTCCTTTGCCTTTATCGGCTCGATGGTTGCCGCGTTTGCCGGTGCCGTATCCGCACAAGCGGGATATCTCGGACTGATTCTCGGTGCTGCCCTTGCCGGGTTGGTCTACGTAGTGATCGCAATCGTCGTGAAGCTGGCAGGCGTCAAATGGATCAACAAGCTGATGCCCCCCGTGGTCATCGGACCCACTGTTGCACTGATCGGTCTTTCCCTTGCGGGAGCCGCAATCAAAGACGTTTTTTCTTACGGTCCTCAGGATGCAAACGGCGCGTTTGTTATGTCCACAAACTTGTGGATCTCGTTCATCTGTGCAATCGTAACGCTTTTCATCGTTATGATTGCCTCCACCTACGGGAAGAAGATGGTATCCCTCATTCCCTTTATTATCGGAATTTTGGCGGGCTACGCTGTTGCATTGATCTTCACACTGATCGGAGTTGCTACCGGAAACGATGCGCTGAAGGTGATTGATTTTGCCCCCTTCCAAGCGTTGGTTGCCGACGGGGTCTCCTTGAAGACCTTCCTTGCCGTTCCCGAATTCTCCTTTATGGAAGCCATTAAGGGTGTGAAGGACTTCGATCTCTCTTATCTTGCCACCGTTGCCGTTGCATACATCCCCGTGGCTTTCGTGGTTTTTGCGGAGCACATTGCCGACCACAAGAACCTTTCCTCCATCATCGACAACGACCTTTTGGAAGACCCCGGTCTGCACCGTACCCTTTTGGGTGACGGCGTCGGCTCCATCGCAGGTGCTTTCTTCGGCGGATGCCCGAACACCACCTACGGGGAATCGGTCGGCTGCGTTGCAATTACGCGGAACGCCTCGGTTGTTACCATTACGGCCACTGCCGTTATGGCAATTCTGATTTCCTTCATCTCCCCCTTCGTCGCATTCCTTGATTCCATTCCCGGATGCGTAATGGGCGGCGTTTGCATCACCCTTTACGGATTCATCGCCGTTTCGGGCTTGAAGATGTTCCAGAAGGTAGATCTGAACCAGAACAAGAATCTCTTTGTTGCCGCCGTTATTTTGATCACGGGAATCGGCGGAACGTCGATGGCAATCGGAAAGGTCACCCTAACCTCCATCGCCTGTGCTCTGATTCTCGGTATTCTGACCAACTTGGTTCTTTCCAAGAAGAAGGACGAGGACGGAGAATAATCCAAAAAAACAGCATAAAATCATCCCCACGGAGAGAAATCCGTGGGGATTGCTTTTTGCTTAAGAATCATTGTCCTTCGGGATAAAGATTTGCCTTCGTCACGGTCAGTGCGGTGGCCGACGTCTCGGACAAGGTTGCAGTAACCGTATCTCCCGGCGCAAGGAACGGAAGATCGGGAGAAAGAGCAATGGATGCAGAAATCACACTGCCGTCGTCAAGCATAATATAGTAGACGCTGTTCCCGTCCACAACGGCGGTGGCAATGGAGAGGACCACACCGGTCTTTTCCGTGGTTTCTTCGGTCGGCGGGGGATAATCCAGCTGTCCCTCGTGTTTCAGCTTCTGCAAATAATCCTCCCGTGCCGTATCCACCGAGGATCCCGTACCGACGATCTGATACTGCTGAACGTCAACAAAGGCGTACATTTTTACAAGACCTGCCGAATCCTTCAGTGACATAAAATAGGTGGGACGGTTTCCTACGTTGAGAAGAATGGGGAACGTGGCGTTATAGGACAAGTGCTGAACCTGCCCCTCGGCGGAATCCATCGCGGAATATTCCTCGGCGCCGGGGACGGCGTAGTAGCGGGTTTCCTTGGTGCGAAGATTCACCAAAACAAAGCCTACGTTGGATTCGTCGCTGACTACCGAGGTCATCCCCGTATAGAGCCAGACGTCGTCGTCAAGGGCGATATAATTGTATCCCTCGGTGGGAGTCAGAACTCCCTTTTGGCCAAACAGAGAATTCCAAAATCCCGAGCGATATTTCCCGTTATAAACCAACTGCTGCAGAATCAGATCGGCATCGTAGACCTGATCGATCCAAGTGGGAGCATCCTGGACGTCGTAATATTGGCTTTCTCCTGTAACGGCATTCACCAAAACCACGCCGCCGATGTCCTTGCCCGACCAAAATCCGATACGGTATTTCACCGTGGAGGCAACCCAATAGGGATCTCCGTCGTCGTCAATCTCGAAGGAAATGTCGGCAAAGATCCTGGTGGGGTAGTGGAATCGGAGATAGCGGTGGATATTCCGCATAAAATATTCGCTTTCCGAATAACGGATTCCCTCCTTCAGACGAACCAAGGAAACCTCCTGCGTGGTCATATCTACGCGAAGGTATCCGGGAATTCCCTCGGATTGATTGTACAGCCATTTAATGGGATCCCCGTACTTCAAGGGGGTGACGCGGACGGGGGCGTCGTTGTAATTGATCTGGGTATAGTCGTTTGCAATTTCAAATTGGGACACAAGGTCGCTCATCTCTCCCAGCTTCCGTTTCCCCAATGCTGCGGAGGAATCCCGATCCACTACGGGGATCTGAGACATACTCAGTTCCGCAACGTCTTCGGTAAAGCTACCATCCTGAACGGTGATCAGATCCTTATAGCGAACGGCGTTGAAAATCTCCAGACCGATGACGTTAAAGACCGTGGAAAGAACGAGCATCAACGCAAAAAGTCCAATCAGCGCAAGGGCGGGAATCCCCAAGGATTTTACGACGCTGCGCACGGAAAAGACAAAGCGCGTATTGTGCCCTGATTTCAGATCTCGGAAGAATGAAATCAGCTTTCCCGTAAAATTAACCGCAACGACGACGAGCAAGGACCAGAACACAAACGTCCAGAAGGCTCCGCTGCGCAGATTCACCGGGGGAAGGGCGAACCAAAACATTAGAAAAACGATCACTGCGGAAATCACTGCCCGCAAAAGAACGGTCATCGTTTTTTTCAATACGATCAACTCCTATATCATTGTTCTCGGAATACTGCGGATCAAGCACATCAAATTTCATACGTTCGCCTTGTCGATCCAAGTACAGTATAACGGAATAAAATGGAAATTCTTTGTTATAAATCCAAACAAAATATAAATTTTTCCCAAGTATGGTACGGATCTCCTGTTTCAGTATTCCACCGAAACCAGAACACATTCCCGCCACAGAAAAGAATTTGGCATAAAAAAGAACAAAATCTTTCAAATTACCGCCTTTCATTGACAAAATTCGAGAAATGATGTATAATAAATAGAATGAATCAAGAAAAGGATGGGCATATGGAGGAGTTACAGACCCTGTTCGACGCGGGAGATTCGGAGGGGCTTGCGGCAAGAGGAACCGAGCTGTTCCGAAGCGGAAACGAGCAAGCGGCCTTTGAATATTACCGACTTGCCAGCAAGCTGGGGAACGCCGTGGCGATGGGGAACCTGGGGTATTGCTACCAAATGGGTCGAGGTGTCAAGGCAGACAACCGACTGGCGGCGTACTGCTTTGAACGGGCAAGCGAATTGGACGAGCCGAACAGTATGCTGAAGATGGGAGACTTTTTCTTCCGCGGAAAGGGCGGATTGCCCAAGGACTGTCGCCGTTCGGTGGAATATTATCTGCGAGCCTATGAAATCGTTGCATCCTCCTCGGAGCCCGACGAAGCACTTTTGGCAAAGATTTGCTATCGATTGGGGATTTGCAAGAAGGACGGATTCGGAACAGAACGGGATTACGAGGCGGCCTACGAATATTTTCAGGCAGCGGCGGAGGCCGTAACAACGAATTCGGATTACCGAGACGTACAAGCCGAGAAGCTGCTGCAAAAAGTTCAATCCGCAATGGCGGAATGTGAAACTCATTTTTAGGTAAAGGAACGTTACACGATGGAAAACAAACGAAATTTCGGGATTCTTTGGACAGTGCTTTGCGCCTTCTTCGTAACCCTCGCTTATCTTCTGCTGTTTGCCGCGCTTTGGTTCACCCGAAGCTTCGGCGCGGAGGTAGGGTTTGACGCCGTACTGTTTACCCTGTTCTCCGATATGCACGGAGTGGGAACGAAGGCGGTATGGGAAGCAATTTTGCAGGTGTTTTTGCCTACGCTTCTGGCATCCTCCGCAACCTTTTTCCTGTTGCGGAATCTGCCCAAGATCCTTTGGAAGGACAAGATTGCCGAGGGACGGGTTCTTCTGCTCCATCGACTGATTGCCGTCGGGCTTTCCGTGGTCCTTTTGGTCTCTTTGACCTGGTATTCGGTCTGCAGAACGGGGTTGGACACCTACGTCTCCGCCCGTATGAACCAAACCACGATTTTTGAGGATCATTACGTTGACCCGAATTCGGTAGAAATCACCTTCCCCGAAGAAAAGCGGAATTTGATCTATATTTACCTTGAATCAATGGAAACCGCCTATATGTCCGAGGAAGACGGAGGATCTTCTCCCGTCAATTACATCCCCGAGCTGACCCAGCTTGCAAAGGACAACCTGAACTTTTCCCATTCCGACGGAATCGGGGGAGGAAGAACGACCGTCGGCTCCACGTGGACGATTGCGGCAATGATTTCCCAGACCTCCGGGCTTCCCCTTTGCTTGCCCAACGGAATCTGGAATAACGGATTAAATAACTATTCTCAAGTTATGCCCGGGATGACCTCCCTGACCGACATTCTGCACGAAAACGGATACGATCAGACACTGATGGTAGGGTCGGACGCAAGCTTCGGCGGTCGGAGAGAATATTTTACCCAGCACGGAATCGATCGGGTATACGATCTGTTTACCGCACGGGAGGAGGGCCTGATTCCCTCGGATTACTGGAACGAGTTTTGGGGATTTGAGGACCTGTATCTTTTCCAATACGCAAAGGAAAAGCTGACCGAGATCGCGCAGGGCAACGAACCCTTTGCCTTTACGATGCTGACGGTGGATACCCATCATCCCGACGGATATAATTGCTGTTATTGCAACACAAATTACGATGATCATTTTGAGGATTACGAGCCCGGAAATCAGCAGTTTGCTAACGTCATCTCCTGCTCCAGCAGACAGGTGGCCGAGTTTGTGGAATGGATTCAGTCACAAGATTTTTATGAAAACACCACCATCATTATTACGGGTGATCATCTCAGTATGAATAACGCCTATCACAATATTCATACCTCAAGCGATTATATCAGACGGGTATACAATTGCGTGATCAACTGTCCCACACCGGCAGTCCGAGCAAAAAACCGAAATTTCACCACCCTGGATATGTTCCCCACGACCCTTGCCGCCATCGGGTGCGAGATCGAAGGAAATCGTCTCGGGCTGGGAACGAATCTGTTTTCGGATCGGAACACCCTGTACGAGGAGATCGGATACAGTTATTTGTGTGATGAAATCAACAAGGTTTCCGATTTCTATCAGAACACCTTCCTTTACGGAAAAAATAAGTGATACGCTGAAAGGCTCCTCGTTTGAGGAGCCTTTTTCTTATTCCGTACCGCCTTGAACGATATCACGTCGTTCCAATTCAGCGCGGATCTCTGCAAGAACCCGCTTTTTGTCTGCCGTCCAATCGGGGGCGATCAGCAAATTCCCGGGAGGATCTCCCGTCAAGCGATGGACCGTCACGTGGGGCGGCAGAAGGGCAATGGCATCGCAGATCAGCGCCACGTATTCCTCTCGACACAGGAGAGGAAAGGGGGATTTCAGATATTCTTCTCCAAGAGACGAGCCTTGCAGGATCTGCAGCATCTGAAGCTTTACTCCGTCGGAATATCGGCCCGCATAAGAGACCGATTGAAGCATCTGCTCCCTCGTCTCCCCCGCAAGGCCGAAAATCAGATGGGTAACGACGGGAATATTCCGTTGACGAAGGGCGTTTGCCGCTTTTTCATATACGACACGATCGTACCCGCGATTCAATCGACGGGCAGTTTCATCGTGGGACGTCTGCAGCCCCAGCTCCACCCAGACCGGCTTGAGTCTATTGAACTCGGACAGCAGATCCAATACCTCGTGCGGGACGCAATCAGGACGGGTTGCAATGGAAAGAACCGCCACATCGGGATCGGATAAGGCTTGCGTAAACAGAGCACGGAGCGTGTCCACGGAAGCGTAAGTATTGGTACACGCCTGAAAATAGGCAATATATCGATGATTTTTCCATTTGTGGGATAAACGCTCCTTTTCCCGTTGCAGCTGCTCCAAGATCGAAATTTGAGGAGCAGAGCCCCGATCTCCCCCGCCGCCCGCGGAGCAAAAGGTACAGCCTCGCTGACCGTTCTGACGGTTGGGACAGGATAACCCCGCGTTCAGGGATAATTTTACCAATTTTTCGCCATACACTTCCTTCAGATGAAAATCCAGGGTGCGATACCGTTCCCGTTCGGGAAGGCGCGCTGCTACGGCAGCCATATCGGGAGCGAGGGGCGCATTTACCGTGACGCGCTTTCCCGTGACAGGATGGGAAAAGGAAACTGCGGAGCAATGCAATCCGTGACGGGTAAGAATCCCGTCTTTCTCGTCACCGTACAAAAAGTCCGAGACGATCGGGGTTCCCACGTGGGACAGATGCAGACGGATCTGATGGGTACGCCCCGTACGGGGAAGGACCCGAAGCAATGAAAGGCTTCCGTCGCTTTTTTCGCAATAATATTCGGTCACGGACGGTTTTCCCCGAGGATCTACCGTGCGCTTGACGGTAGCTTCTTCGGGACGATAGACAGGCGCGTCGATCCTACCGTGATAACGGGGATAACCGTGGACCAAGGCGCGGTATTCTTTTTTTACCCTTCCTTCGATCAGCTGACGGCGAATCCGGTCGTGGGCGTAAGCGTTTTTGGCAAACAACACCACCCCCGACGTATTGGCGTCCAAGCGAAGGACACAACGGGAAACGAAGGTCTCCCCTTTTTGGTGATAATATGCCGTAAGACCGTTTGCCAAGGTGTCCGCTTCGTGTCCCTTCGAGGGATGCACAGGCAAAAAGGGAGTCTTATTTATGACGATAAGGTCGGAATCCTCATACAAAATATCCAAGGGCATCGAAGTCTCTGCAAAGCCTGAGTCAGTACCGCCGTCTCCTACCGAAATGCACACTCGGTCACCGTATTTTACAAAGGATCCCACCGACGAGCGAAGCCCGTTGACGGTGATTCCGTCCTCTCGGCTCTTTAATTGAATCAAAAGCGCGGCAGACAGAGTCCACGTAGACCGCAAAAAATCCTTCAATCGCTTCCCGTGAGCCTCTTGCGGCACTGTGGCGTACAGCTTGCGTTCCAAAGCACTCCCCTCCTTTGGATTCATTATACCTCACGGGAGTTTCATTTTGCCGACGAATCTGTAATATTTTTCTGACAATACGGAAAAACAGACAAAAGATAACACATAAAAACAAAAAATATGCAACAAAACAGCAAGAATTCATCAACATACTATGATATAATGAAACCATAGATTACGAAAAGGAGCGATTGTTATGGCAATTCAGTATTCGGAAGAATTCAAATCCTTTTATCTTTCTACCCCAAACACATCCTATGTTTTTCACGTAAACGACGGGGGATTTCTGATCCACGACTATTATGGAAAATCGATTCCCGTCTGCGATATGCGGGACTACGCAGGCCGTTTTGACCGCCGTCCCTTGAGTGCAGACCTGACCACGTATCCCAACACGGCGCCGATGGAATATTCCTGCAACGGCACGGGGGATTATCGCGTGAGTGCCCTTCAGATTCGCTCTGCGGCGGGGGATGCCGCTACCGACGTTCGATACGTATCCCATAAAATCTACGGCGGAAAGCCTTCCATTCAAGGACAACCCTCCACCTACGGAACCGAACAAGAGGTGACCACACTGGAGATTCTGACCCAAGACGCCGTCACGGGGGCACAGGTAACGCTGTATTACTCGGTGTTTGAAACGGTGGACGCCATCGCCCGCCGTGTGACGGTAACCAACACCTCTGAGATTGAGATGGATCTTGAAAGAATTTATTCTCTTTGCTGCGAGCTTCCCTTTGGAAATTGGGAGATTT
>JAGAOB010000033.1 GCA_017623895.1 Clostridia bacterium | reverse complement strand
TTTGGGGAGAGAAAAGCTCCGTTCGTAGGTCACGGTGGGGTTTTTCTCCAATCTCCGCCCAATTCCCGAAAGGAGGGATTCGGGCGGGAAGGGAACGGTGATGGTCTCCCGTTTTCCGTCCCTTGCAAAAAAGTCCCAGGCTCCGTTGAGACAGAAAAAGGAATCCCGCTTCATTTGAGGACGAGGATAAATATTCCAAGGCTGTCCCGTCAGGGCTTCGCCTTCGGGGGTGTAAAGATCCTGAAAACCGTTTCTCATATCATTTCCTCTTTTTCATTGCTTTCAGCAGGGGGATCAGATAGATTGCAAGCACTGTCGCTGCCCCCAACGCGGCAAGAAAAATGTTTTCATTCGGAACAAACGAGACCGTTCCGTCGTCGTTGATCACCGTCTCTGCGTTTTTCAGCACGGCAGACCCGATCATCGGACCGATAATGCCCGGTATAAGCACTTGTCCCACGATACGAAGCCCCTGAAACATTCCCGATCGATTGGCGGGGGTAAGATCCCGAATAACGGCGCCGAAAACCGCCATTCCCGACAAATATCCGCACATCATCAGCAGAGATCCCAGAAAGACGGGCGTTGTCGCACGGAAGAAAAACAGAAGAACGTATCCTCCCCCCAAAAGTGCAAGGGAGGGGAGTACGGATTTTCGGAATCCGATCTTATCGTAAACCCGTCCCCACAAAGCCGTGAACACTGCCGCCAGAAGGATAGCGGGGGCCATTATGAAAACGTAATTGTCCATCTTTAGGGACACGGTATAATACAGAATCAGGTAGGGCATAAAAATCTGAATGGAAATTCCAAACAGGGCAAACCCCGCGAGACACAGATACAGGGTCTTGTTCTGTCCGATGACCGAGGGGCGGAATCCGTAAAAAATATTTTTGAAATAGTTTTGGTTCTCCGCCGTTTTCATCGACGGATCCTTGATCAGGAAAAATCCCGAGATCCCGATCAGGATCACGCCGATTCCGATGATCAGAAAAATGGTCGTCCAGCTTTCTCTGCGATTCAGGTCAAAGCCCATAAATCCCCCGAAGACCGCTAAGATCGCAACCAAGGGCATCATTGCGTTGATTCCCTCTGCAGTTCCTCGGTTGCTCTCATCGGTAACGTCGGTGAGCCACGCATTAAAGCAAGCGTCGTTGGCGGACGATCCGAAAAAGGTCATCACGCAGTCCAGAACGATGGTCAGCGTTACCCCGACGGCAGATGCGGAGGCTGCCATCGGAAAGAGTACGCCGATCACGTCTTCTCGAACCAAGCAAAACGATAAAATGGAAAGCCCCCAAAGCACGTAGCCTGCGCAAATGAAAATCTTTCGCTTTCCCAGCTTGTCCGACAACGCCCCAATCAGAAGGGTGGTTACCGTCGCCGCAACGGCAGAAGCGGAGACCATCAGAGAAATCTGTTCTGCCGTAGCGTGAAACATTTTGTAGATAAATACGTTGAAATACATATTTTCCACGACCCACGCGATCTGTCCCGTCAGACTGAAGATCGTCAGCGCCGCAAAAAATTTTGCTCCAAAGCTCTTTTTCATAGAAACCCTCTTTTCCTTTTCTTATGTTAAGTATAGCACATCCTGAAGAAAAAGGCAAGGGGTTTTTCGTTTTTTTGCCCATCGTCCCGCCTGTGTATGTTGATTGACAGTTCCTTCTTTAGAGCGAAGGTTCCCACTGCAAAACTCAGTCCGATGATCGTCGGGGACGGCCCCTTCGGACCGTCCCTTTTCGGCGTTTTGAATTAAAAATTACTTCGCAAATTCTACGGGCTTTACCTCATTCCCGGCAAAGGCGTTCGGCCCCGGCTCGGACATAGAAAAATACATCCGTGCCGCCTTCGTCGTGCCAAAGTCGCAGTTGCTGCCGCATTTCTGCACCTCGTTGAAGGCGTCGCGGAACATCTGATTGTGGGCTTCCTCCCGATTTAACAGAAAGTCAATGGTCTCCCGTACCTTTTTATCGTTGATCTGACGGTAAAGATATTCGTAAACCACCTTCGCTCTCTGCTCCGAGGCAATATTACTCAACAGATCGGCGCACAGATCTCCCGTCACCGTCACGTAATCCGCTGTCCACGAATACCCTGAAGCGTTGATCAGTCCAGGATTCAATCCCAGCTGCACGTGGGTCTGAATTTCTCCCGCAGGTACCGATACTGCCGCTACCTCGTGACCGTTTAACAAATTGATGGTTTGGGCCACCATCTCCATATGCCCCAATTCTTCTGCCGCAATATCCAAAAACAGATCCTTGATTTTCGGATCCTTAATACGGAAGCTTTGGGACATATATTGCATGGCCGCCTTTAATTCTCCGTTTCCTCCGCCCAACTGCTCCTGCATCAGTACGGCGTATTGGGGATTCGGCCGTTCCACCGCAACGGGATGAAATAACATTTTTTCGTGATGAAACATCGTCTTTTTCCTCCTTTTGAACGATTCGGTTTTAGTTTTTTATATTTCCTGCTTTTTATACCATACAATATTACCCGTCCTGTTTTTGCAAAGTTAAATTTTTCTTCTGATTTCAGGGGGAATTTATTGATAACTTTCTTTACAAACATAAGTTTCTCAAGTTTTATTTAAAAAATAATTACAAAAAAAATAAACCGAAACGGAATAAAAAACAGCACTTTTTGAGCAAAAGGGAATTTCCTCGATTTCGATGCTCTTGCATTTTTTTCGTTTCTGTGATATAATAGAGTCAGTTTACGAAAGAGGTATCTTATGAAAATTGCAATTCTGGACGCCGCAACCTTGGGGCAGGACGTGGACCTTTCTCCCATTCGTGCTTTGGGGATCACGGTAGAATACGCTACAACAGCCCCCAACGAGATCCACGAACGAATCGTGGACGCCGACGTGGTTGTGGTCAACAAAATAAAACTCAACGCCTCCAATCTTCCCGAAACGGCAGTGCGTCTGATCTGCGTTGCGGCAACGGGGTACGATAATATTGATACGGAATATTGTAAGAACCACGGGATTGCTCTATGCAACGTTCCCGGCTATTCCTCCGATAATGTGGCGCAGTTGACCGTTGCAATGGCCCTTTCCTTGGTTACTCATCTGCCCGAATACAACCGTTTTGTTTCCTCGGGCGCTTATTCCGCTTCGGGGTTAGCCAATCAGTTGACCCCCGTCTACCACGAGATCTCCTCTATGACCTGGGGCGTCGTGGGGGGAGGCGGCATCGGGGGAAAGGTGGCAAAGATTGCCGAGGCGATGGGATGTAAAGTTTTGATGTGCCGCAGAAGACCCGACGACCGTTACGAGCAGGCCTCCATCGACGAGGTGTGCCGCCGTGCCGATATTATTTCTCTTCACGTCCCTCTCAACGATTCCACCCGCGGGATGATTTCAAGGGATCGGATTTCTGCAATGAAGCCCAACGCCATCGTCATCAACGTGGCCCGAGGTGCCGTTACCGACGAGCAGGCTCTCGCCGACGCGGTGGAGCAGGGGAGAATCGCGGGATTGGGCGTAGACGTCTATTCCGTGGAGCCGTTCCCCGCAGACCATCCTTTTACCCGTATCCTGGGACGGGATAACGTTTGCCTCACTCCCCATATGGCTTGGGGAAGCGCTGAAGCGCGTAACCGCTGCGTTCGTGAAATTGCAGAGAATGTGAAAGCGTTCTATGACGAAAACGACAGAAACCGCATCGTATAATCTTCTTTACTGCAAAGCGAAGAACGCGTCGTATTCCGCTTTGCAACGAAAGCGAAGAACGCGTCGTATTCCGCTTTGCAACGAAAGCGAACAGCGCGTCGTGCGATCCGCTTTCCTGCAAAACGACACAAACCGCATCGTATGCCTCGTTTTTTCAAAATTTGACGAAAAATTCGCAATTAGCACTTGACGAATGAAAGAAATCGTGCTATAATATGCTTAATATGAGTATCGGTTTCGATACCCGAACAATGAAGGAGGTACTTACTATGGCTTATCAGATTTCCGATGAATGCATCGCTTGCGGCGCTTGTGCCGATGAATGCCCCGTCAGCGCGATTTCCGAAAAGGACGGCAAGTTCGTTATTTCTGCCGACGATTGCATCGATTGCGGTGCTTGTGCAGGTGCTTGCCCCGTGGGCGCACCCAATCCCGCAGAATAATCCGCGCACGAATGCATAATGGGAACCCTTTTGGGGGCTCATTATGCATTTTTTTATTTTTAAGGAGGAAGCGGTATGATTCGCTTGGACGACCTTTTCGTTCACGGTTGGAAAATATATCAGGATACCGACGGATTTTGCTTTGGCACCGACGCGATCCTTCTTTCCTCCTTTGCTGCGGAAAAGCGGTTCTCTACCGCCGTCGATCTTTGTTGCGGTACGGGGATTTTACCGCTTTTGCTGGCGTCGAATGAATGTGCCACTCACGTATACGGCGTGGATATATCTCAAGCCTGTATCGACTTGGCAAGGCAATCGGTGGAGTTGAACGATCTTTCCCAACGGATCACCGTTTTGTGTGAGGATCTGAATCGAACCTCCTTGCCTGCAGGAAAATTTGATCTGGTTACCGCAAATCCTCCGTATTTTCCCCAAGGAACGGGGAAGACCTCGCGCCGAGGAGCGGAGTCCTCGCGCCGAGAGGAGGACTGCACCTTTTCCGACGTTGCTGTCGCTGCTTCCCGCCTGCTTCGCTTCGGCGGCCGCTTTTGCTTCGTTTTTAAGCCCGAGCGTCTTGCGGATGCAATGATCGTCTGTAAAAAAAATCGCTTGGAGCCGAAGGTTTTGCGCTTTATTTATCCAAAGAAAAACAAGCCGCCCGAGCTGTTCCTGATGGAATGCAAAAAGGGGGCTGCCTCGGGATTAAAATGCGATCCCCCCTTTGTTTTATACGAGGATTCGGGGGAGGAAACCGCGCAGTTTTTTGCAATTCACCGTTTTTAAGAAGGGAGTCGCTATGGAAAAGGTATCGTTATGGCTGATTGCTACCCCCATCGGGAATCGGGGAGATCTCTCTCCTCGGGCGTTGGAGGTCCTTGGGTCGGTGGATTTTATTGCCGCCGAGGATACTCGAAATTCAGGAATGCTTCTTTCTTCCTTCGGGATCAAAAAGC
>JAGAOB010000032.1 GCA_017623895.1 Clostridia bacterium | reverse complement strand
GGAACGAGGTCGTGGGACACACGGCAGGGGAGTATATCTATACCCTTTCTGCGGGAACCTTTGATGGGGATACGGAAATTCAGGTTTGCGATGCCGACGGCAGAGCTTTGATCTCCCAAATCTGTCCTCTGCGAGGAAACGTGGGCCTGTATTGTATGACCGATAAGACCGAGGACCTTTCCTCGTGCTATTTCACGGTAAACGGAACGACGGTATCTCCGCAGACAGGAAACGAGGGAATGGGCGGATTCCGTCCCGGTGGAGGAGACCACGGTGGCGGTCCCGGCGGGATGTTCCCCGGAGGCAGAGGATAACAAAAAAAGATACGGGATATCACAATATCTCGTATCTTTTTTATGAACGGGATTTTAAGGAACGGATCTGCTTTTTTGCCTTCCATAGAAGAAATAACGACAAAAGCAGTACCGCAATTTCCACGGCGGCACCCGTGGCTGCAAGAAAGATCCAACGAGTTTCTGCCGAGACGTCCTTCCCGAATTCCGAGAGCATTGCCGTTTCCAGTGCCAGCATCGATACCAGCGCCGCGGAAAGATTGATCCCCCGTGCCGTGGTGATTACGGGACTTTCGTATTTCCGTGCTTTGATCAGGTTGACGATTGCGTGGGTGGTGATGTAGAAGGTGTACGCCGCCATCGCGTAAATCAGAATCCCGTGATATTCATACCCCCGATCTTGATAAAGGATCATCAAGATCGCCCCCGAGAGCGTCAAGTTCAGCGTCAGCAAAATGACGGCGCAAAGCCCGGAGCGCTTCCCTTCTCCGATCGGGTCGGTTCCGATTCCCGCTTTATGAACGTGGCGAAGAAGCAAAAAACGCATAATTGCCAACGTATTATAGTAGGTTGCAAGAATCCCGAACCACGCGGAGTGATTCAGAATCAGCCAAACGACGTTGATCCCCGCATAAACGAGGCTCGCGGTCAGAGATAGTCCAAGGGAGACCTTCGTTTTGAAGGATGCGTCGGTCATATAGCGGCTTGCATAGGGATGTCCCGTGATTTTTCCCTTGACTGTCCGCCTCCATTGAGGAGCCGTTTTTACGATCCAAGCCGTCAACACCGAAAGCGTGTAGAAGGATAGCGCATAGACGAAATAGGCGGGATAGGAATTTTCTCCTCCCGTCACGAACACGGCGATTAGCGTTCCCGTACTGAAAATCGCGAGCAACAGAATCAGCCACGGCGGAGGAAATAGCAGTTTTCGTCCCATCCCTTTCCAATCCATCCGAGTGCATCTCCCTTTTTTATATCGCTATACTGATTCCGTCAACCGAATCGGTAGGTTTTCCCTTTTTATAAAACATTATACTCCGTAATGCTCCGCCGTTGCTTCAGCCACTCCACCGATTGCTCCAGGCCTGCAACGGTTTTTACCTCAATGACGCAGTCCGCCCCCGTCTTTTTCACCAAATTCAGCATTCCCTCGATATCCACGTCTCCGTCGTCCAAGGGCAGATGAGGGGATTTCCCTCTGCAATTATGAAGATGGACGTGGCACAAACGCTGTTGATTACTTTGGAAAAAGTCGAGGTCCGCGTGGTTCGACGCGTGATCGTGTCCTGTATCCAGGGTCAGTCCGAAAACGGGAGATTCCAAAAGCAACGGAATGGCCTTCCGATGGCAGGGGATAAAAGGATCATCGGTGTTTTCAATGCAGATTTTAATCCCGCTTTCTCCAATGGCCCGCTCACACGTGCTTCGGAACAGGCGCACCTTATCCAGGTATTCGTTCTCGTAAACGTCGTTCAAAAAAATCCGTTTTTCGGGCAGGGTCACGTAAATGCCGCGAAGCAGGTGCAGATTTAACTTGGTGATCCCCAAGGCCTTGGCAAATTCAATGGATTCTACTGCGTTGTTGCGGTAGACCTCCGCCACCTTGTCATTAAAATCAAGGGGATTCATCGCTTCGTCCATATGAATGGAATATCCGATTCCGTATCGGTTCTTCAATTCCAATAAATGGGAAACGTCCATATCCGTCGGCTGATATTTGGGAAAGCTCTGATTGATCTCTATAAATTGCAGTCCCAGCCGATGACACAGCAGGGCACATTCGTCAATATCCTTGCACTCCACCAGATTCGGCATTCCGTATTCAATCATAAAAAACACCCTTTTCCTTGAATTGGTATCAGTATATCATAAAACGTTGGAAATGTCAAGATTCTAAACCGAGAAAACCTTAGACTTAACGAGAAAATTCGTTGAATTTTTCAAAAATTTATTCTTTGGTTTAACCCAAATCGGATTAGAAATCAAAAAAATAACCGCCGACAGATCGACGGTTATTCCGATTTACAGATTTTGGATCAATTCGGGCAACGCTGCTTCAAATCGCACTCCGTACCGAGGCAGATCGGGATCTGCGGCGGAGATTTTGATCGCCTCAACGGTAAAGTCTACGGCAGTTTTCAGGGCGCGCTCCATCGGTTGGTTTCGCACCAACGCCCCGCACAGGGCAGAGGAGAAGACGTCTCCCGTTCCGTGGAATGCCACGGGCAGATTTTCTCCAAAATAAGAGGAATAGGTATCTGTAGAGCTGTCGTATGCCATTGCCCCTTGCTTATCTCCGAAGATCACACCCGTCAGAATCGCGATGCGGCATCCCATAGCACAAAGCTGTTTGAGAACGTCCTTGATCCATTCCTCCGTATATCCCATTTTGCCCGGATAATCAATGCCGAGCATCAAGCAAGCTTCGGTTAGATTCGGATCAATGACGTCGGCTGCGGCGCAAACCTTTTTCATCTCCTGAGGGAAATCCGAGGAAAATCCGGCGTACAGCTTCCCGTTGTCTGCCATCGCGGGGTCCACGAAAATCAAATTGTCCTTTGTTCCGAAGCGTTCAAACAGATCCAACATCAGTCGGCACTGCTCTGCAGAGCCCAAATACCCCGTATAAATGGCGTCAAAGTCAAAGCCTTCCGCCTCCCAATGATCAAGAATCGGGACAATGTCTTCGGTCAGATCCCGAAAGGTATAACCGGAAAAGCCCCCCGTATGGGTGGAAAGCATCGCCGTCGGAATGACACACGCCTCCGTGTTCATTGCCGAAAGAATGTGCAGCGCCACGGTCAGAGAGCATTTCCCCAGGCAGGAAATATCTTGAATGGTAACTACGCGTTTTTGTTTCATCATCGGTTCCTCCAAATAACAATATTGCGTTTTCCTTACTATATCACAAAATGTGGCATCTGTCAATGGTCAGTTTTATATAAAATTATATGGTCAGATTTCCTCTTGACTTTTCCTTACGAATGTGTTATAATCAGTTGAATTCGAAAGGAGATTTCGATTATGGAGAAGGAAAAGTTGGAACGAATCAGCGAATTGACCCGTATTTCCCGCGTCCGCGAGTTAACCGACGAGGAGAAGATCGAGCGGGAAGCCCTTCGCAATGAATATCGCGCCGCGATGCGGGCAAGCTTGGAGGGAACGCTGAAGAATACCTATATTCAATATCCCGACGGAACCAAAAAGAAAGTGGAGAAAAAGGGCT
Organism: Clostridia bacterium; assembly: GCA_017623895.1. GTDB lineage: Bacteria > Bacillota > Clostridia > Oscillospirales > UBA644 > RGIG995. The sequence goes on along the minus strand of JAGAOB010000032.1, from coordinate 1,049 downwards.
GATGGACTATCTTTACGAGACCCACCTGCACACCTCGGTCGGAAGCCGTTGCAGTGTGAATACTCCTGAGGAGCAGATACGCCGCTTGCATCGGTACGGATATACGGGCGCTTTCGTGACCGATCATTTTCTGAACGGAAATACCACCGTTCCCAAAGGACTTTCCTGGGAGGATTCTATCGACGCATTTTGCCGTTCCTACGAATTGGCAAAGGTCGAGGGGGACCGTCTTGGAATGGATGTGTTCTTTGGATTTGAAAGTTCGTACAGCGGAAACGACGTGTTAACCTACGGCCTGGATCGGGATTGGCTGAAATCACATCCCGAAATTATGGAAATGACGATGGGACAATACTGTGAATTTGCCCGTTCTGAGGGCGGATTCGTGGTACACGCTCACCCGTTTCGGGAGGATTGGTATATCGAAGAGATCCGTCTCATCCCTCGAAAGGTAGACGCGATAGAGATCTTGAATGGCAATCGCTCCGATTTCGAAAACGAGCGGGCGGCGGAGTTTTCCCGCAATTATAATCTGCCCGTTACTGCGGGATCGGATCTGCACCGTGCCCAGAGACGCCTTGTGGGATATGCTTCTCCCATTCGCTTTACTTCCTTTTGCGATTATCGTGATTCGGTATGCAATGGACAAGGACGTCTCGTGACCGTTTTTGACGGTCGGGAGCAGAATCTTCTCTGCGAATGATTCTGTTTCTTCCTATTATATAACGCGTGCGCGTGCCCCGAAAGCAGTGAAGAGGGAATCGGAGTGTTGACCGAAATTTCTTTTGTGTGGTAAATTTTTATAGTTTCATTGATCTTTTCCCTTGTGTCTTGTTTGTTTTGCACAAATATTTTAATCCAAAACAGATCAAAAGTCCAAAAAACCTTGGAATTTCAAGGTTTTTTGGACTTTTTTGTTTTTGCTCGCCGCAAAAACTTTTTTTCAAAAAAGGCTTGACAAACCCGAAAAATTGTGGTATACTAATCAAGCGCCTAAAAAACGGTAAGTTTTTCAGGCACGATGAACCTTGAAAATTAAACAGTGAATT
>JAGAOB010000031.1 GCA_017623895.1 Clostridia bacterium | reverse complement strand
GATTGCGACGGGGATACGGGGATCCTTGAAATTATGCGGGCGTACCACGATTGCGGATACAAAGGGTACATCCGTCCCGATCACGGACGGCATTTGTGGGGCGAGGGCCCCGGAACCGTTCGTCCCGGCTATGGATTGTACGACCGGGCCTTGGGAATTATGTATATGCTGGGGTGTTGGGATATGCTGGATCGACTCAACGGAACAGTGTGAAATTTGCATATCACGATTGAAAAGAGGAGAAAAACGATGAAGAAAAACGTTTTGAATACCGACCTGACGGGTAAGGTTGCCGTCGTTACGGGGGCAGGCGGCGTTTTGTGCAGTTATTTCGCCAAGGTTCTTGCCCGCGCAGGTGCAAGAGTTGCGCTTTTGGATATCAACGAACTGGCCGCCCAAGGCTATGCCGAAGAGATCGTCGCCGAGGGAGGAATCGCCAAGGCGTATGCCTGCAACGTTTTGGATAAAGCCGCTTGCTACGGCGTTGCCGACCGCGTTGCCTCAGAGCTTGGTCCCTGCGACATTTTGATCAACGGCGCGGGCGGAAACAATCCCCGTGCGACCACCGATAAGGAATATTTTGAATTGGGCGATATCGACGCCGAAACCAAATCCTTCTTCGATCTGGAATCCGAAGGCGTTGGCTTCGTTTTTAATCTGAACTTCTTGGGGACGCTGATCCCTACCCAGGCCTTTGCCCGTCAGATGGTGGGCAGAGAAGGCTGCAATATCCTCAATATTTCCTCGATGAACGCGTATACCCCCCTGACCAAGATTCCCGCGTATTCGGGAGCGAAGGCAGCCATTTCCAATTTCACCCAATGGCTTGCCGTTCACTTCTCCAAGGTGGGCATTCGGGTCAACGCCATCGCTCCGGGCTTCTTTTCCACCCAACAAAATGCCAAGCTTCTCTTCCACGAGGACGGAACGCCCACCCCGCGAACGGGGAAGATCCTTGCCGCCACCCCAATGGGACGATTCGGCGAGAGCGAGGAGCTGGAAGGCGGTCTTTTATTCCTTGTAAATAACGAAGCCGCAGGCTTTATCACAGGAGTAGTCCTGCCCATCGACGGCGGATTCTCCGCATATTCAGGAGTGTGATTATTATGGAAAAATTCGTTCCCGTCGTGGTCATTAAGGAATTATCGGAAACCGATAAGATCCTGACCGCCCTTAAAAACAACGGCATCAACTGTGCGGAAATCACCTTCCGTACCGCCTGTGCCGCCCAAGCCATCGCTTACGCCTGCGAAAAGTATCCCGATATGTCGGTGGGCGCAGGAACCGTAATCAACGCGGAGCAATGCAACGCCGCCTTGGAAGCTGGGGCACAGTTTATCGTTTCTCCCGGTCTTTCCGTTGCCGTTTCGAAAATCTGTAAGGAAAAGAACATTCCCTATTATCCCGGCTGTGTTACTCCCACCGAAATTATGCAGGCGCTGGATCTGGGAATCACCACCGTCAAATTCTTCCCTGCAAACGTTTACGGCGGGCTGAAGGCCTTGAAGGCTCTTTCCGCACCCTTCCCCCAGGTGAAGTTTATTCCCACGGGAGGCGTGGATCGCAGTAATATTGACGAATTTTTGGCCTTTGACAAGATCGCAGCCATCGGAGGCAGCTTCTTCGTCAAGGAGTCCTTGGAAAAAATGGAGGAAGAAAACAAATGAGTAAGATCGTTACCTTTGGTGAAATTATGCTCCGTCTTGCCCCCGACGGATATTACCGTTTCTTTCAAAACGACGTGATGCAGGCCACCTTTGGCGGAGGAGAGGCAAACGTTGCCGTGTCCCTTGCCAATTACGGAATGGACAGCGTTTACGTGACCAAACTGCCCAAGCACGCCATCGGGCAGGCGGCAGTAAATTCTCTGCGGTATTTTGGCGTGGACACCTCCAAGATCGTCCGCGGAGGAGACCGCGTGGGAATCTATTTTTTGGAAAAGGGTGCATCCCAGCGGGGCTCGGTTTGTATTTACGACCGTGCTCATTCCGCCATCGCCGAGGCGCAATGCGGAGACTTTGATTGGGATTCCATCTTCGAAGGTGTCGATTGGTTCCATTTTACGGGGATTACTCCCGCTTTGGGACAAAACGTCGCCGATCTGTGTCTGGAAGCCTGTAAGGCGGCAAAGGCAAAGGGAGTAAAGATCTCCTGTGATCTGAATTACCGCGGAAAGCTTTGGACGAGAGAGCAGGCAAGAGCTACGATGACCGAGCTTTGCAAATACGTGGACGTCTGTATCTCCAACGAAGAAGATGCAAAGGACGTGTTCGGCATCGAAGCAGAGGGTACCGATATTTACGGCGGCAAGCTGAACCACGAGGGATACAAATCCGTAGCCAAGCAGTTGGCGGATAAGTTCGGCTTTGAAAAGGTCGCGATTACCCTGCGCTCTTCGATCTCCGCCAGCGATAACGATTGGGCGGGAATGCTGTACGACGGTGAAAAATATTGCTTCTCAAAATCTTATCACCTTCATATCGTCGACCGCGTCGGCGGTGGGGATTCCTTCGGCGGCGGCTTGATTTACGCCATCCTGTCGGGAAAAGACACCCAGCAGGCCATCGAATTTGCCGTTGCCGCATCGGCGCTCAAGCACTCGGTGGAGGGCGACTACAATCGCGTTTCCGTATCCGAGGTGGAAAAATTGGCAGGCGGAGACGGCAGCGGCCGCGTGCAGAGATAAAAATATAAGGATAAATCGGCAGGGAAGACTCCCTGCCGATTTTGAACTTTTGGAAAAATCTATTGAATTCCTTTGCCCGTTTTTGTATAATAAGGTATAGTTCGATTTAAGGCGGAGGGCGTTTTATGGATAAGAACCAAAGAAGGGCTACGCTGTTTGCCTCTGCGGCGGCGGCTCTGTATGCGTTGACAGCTCCTCTTCCCAAACTTCTCCTCAAGATGGCAGCCTTTTTATATTGGGGCGGGGTCGGGCTGTTTCAAAAGGCTGTAGGAACACAGTAAGCGGAAAAAACGTGACGAAAAGGAACTTCCCTATACGGTGAGAATCGTTGTGTCGGATATTCTGGCTCCGATTTTTCTGATGATCGGGCTGACCTGTACCACCGCGGCAACGCTTCCCCTTTGGATAATTTTGAAATCGTTGCCACCTTCCTGATTGTCCTCGTTGTGTTTCGGGAACGTATTTTGCATCGACGGATTCCAAGAAAAAGAAAGGCTGATCGAACTGTTTTTCGGAATCTGTTCGGCGGCGTTTTCGGAGCCGCCGTTCAAGTGTAAGGGTGTCCTCTCTCCATCGGAGATCCGTGGTGGGGCGTTTTTTACGTGAAGCTCACGGGCGAAAAAGAGACGAATAAAAAAGTCGAAGATTCCCTTGCTTCGGTTTGTTTTTTCGAAGTTGTGAAAAAAATGTAAACAAACGGGAAAAGTGCTTGACAAATCCTGGGAATGAGCGTATAATATCAAATGGTTAGCCTATGCTAACCGCAATAATGCGGAAGGGTGACCTATATGACTTTAAGAGAGGCAACGGAAGGAACTGAATACATTATCCGCGCCATTGAAACCGACGACGAAGAATTGGATGCGTTTCTGTTTTCCTTGGGTTGCTACAGCGGCGAGCCGATCACCGTGGTTTCCCGTCAAAAAGGCGGCTGCGTCGTCTCCATCAAGGACGGAAGATATAATATTGACAATCAATTGGCAGAAGCTATTTTGATTTAACCAACAAAAAAAGCGATGCCGATTGTTTTTTACCCGCCGGTTAGCATAGGGTAACTGTAGCTTTTACAGACTGTTTTACATAAAAGATACTCATTGTACGAATAAGGAGGAAACGATCTATGAGAATTGCCTTGACGGGCAACCCCAACAGCGGAAAGACCACGATGTATAACGCCTTGACCGGCAGAAATGAAAAGGTCGGCAACTGGGCGGGGGTCACCGTTGAAAAGAAAGAGCATCCCATTAAGAAATCGTATTGCGGAGACGTTTTGGAGGAATTGGTGGCCGTGGACCTTCCCGGCGCTTATTCGATGTCTCCCTTTACGTCCGAGGAGAACATTACCAGCACCTACGTGAAGAATGAGAATCCCGACGTTATCATCAATATCGTTGACGCCACCAACCTCAGCCGCAGTTTGTTTTTCACCACGCAGTTGCTGGAATTGGGCATCCCCGTGGTGGTTGCGCTGAACAAGGCGGACATCAACAAAAAGAAAGAAACCGTGATCGACGTAGAGGTCTTGTCTTCCGAGCTGAACTGTCCCGTGATCAACACCACCTCTACCACTGCAGACGGATTGAAGGATGTGATTGCTGCCGCGATCGCGCAGGTGGGGAAGGGACAAAAGGCCCCTTACGTTCAGCAGGAAATCGATTTGACCGATAAAAAAGCCGTAGAAAAAGCGGATCGGAAGCGGTTTTCCTTCGTGAACGACATCGTCAAATTGGTGGAAACGCGGAAGGTTCTGACCCGCAAGAAAAATGCGCAGGATCGTATCGACGCAATCCTTACCAACAAATGGGCGGGGATTCCCATCTTTGCCGTGATTATGTTTCTTGTATTCTACATTTCCCAAGCCACCCTCGGTACGTGGATTGCGGAAGGGTATGAACTTTCCAACGGCACGACCATTCCCGGGCTTGTAACCCTTCTGGAAATGCTCCAGGAATGGGTCGGCGGGCTTGTGGTGAATACCCCCGATATCCTGCAGGCGTTGTTGGTTGACGGAATTATCGGCGGTGTGGCTGCCGTCGTCGGCTTTCTGCCCCTGGTGATGGTGATGTACTTCCTCATCGCCCTTTTGGAGGATTGCGGTTATATGGCGCGGGCCTCCGTGGTTCTCGACCCCATCTTCAAAAAAGTGGGTCTTTCGGGAAAATCCGTCATCCCCTTCGTGATCGGCACGGGCTGTGCCATTCCCGGAGTAATGGCTTGCCGCACGATTCGCAACGAGCGGGAACGGAGAGCGACGGCGATGTTGGCTCCCTTTATGCCCTGCGGAGCAAAATTGCCCGTCATCGCCCTGTTCGCAGGCGCGTTTTTCGACGATTCTCCCTGGGTCGGCCCGTTGATGTATTTTGCGGGCATCGTAATCATCTTTATCGGTGCGCTTCTGATCAATAAAATTACGGGCAACAGTAAGAAAAAATCCTTCTTCATTATGGAATTGCCTGAATACAAGGCTCCCTCTCTGTGGAGAGCCTGCAAGTCGATGTTCTCCCGCGGCTGGGCGTATATTGTAAAGGCAGGAACCATTATTTTGCTTTGTAATACCGCTGTTCAGGTGATGCAGACCTTTACCTGGTCCTTCCGAGTGGCGGAAACGGCAGACGCCTCCATTCTTGCCTCCATCGCAGGTCCCATCGCCTATTTGCTCGTTCCCATCGTCGGCGTTTTGTCCTGGCAGCTGGCTGCCGCTGCGGTTACGGGCTTTATAGCAAAGGAAAACGTGGTCGGTACCCTTGCCGTCTGCTTCGTAGGACTGGAAAACCTCATCGATCCCGAGGAATTGGCGTTGATGGAGGGGTCTGGGGCTGACGTTGCGGGAATTCTGGCCATTACCAGGATTGCCGCGCTGGCCTATATGATGTTCAACTTGTTCACACCTCCCTGCTTTGCTGCTATCGGCGCAATGAATTCTGAAATGAAGAGTGCAAAATGGCTTTGGGGCGCGGTGGGATTCCAGTTGGGAATCGGTTATACGGTAGCCTATCTGGTCTACACCGTGGGTACTTTGATTACGGCTCCCACCCAATTGGCAATCGTTCCTGCCATCTGCGGAGGTATTGCCGTTGCGGCCTTCGTCGTGATTCTCACCATCCTGTGCCTTCGTGCAGAAAAACAGGTCAAAGGAAAAACGACGGCAAAAGCCGTGAAAATTGCGTAACCAAGGAGACCTATGGGTATGGAAACCTATATTCTGATCGCCGTGATTCTTGCCGTGGTCGGGCTTGCGGCGTGGTATGTCATCAAGGCGAAAAAAAGCGGAAGGAAGTGCATCGGCTGCCCCGATGGGTGCTGCACATCTTCCCCAAAAGAATCCCAAGCCCCTTCCTCTTGCGGGGGAAACTGCTCCTGCTGTTGCGGTTGTTCCCCTGTACAGAAAGACGCAGAATAAAAAGGGTGCCGATAAAAAAGTCGGCACCTTTTATTTTTTCGAAAAATTACGCCTTTCGGCGGGTTGATGATTGGCAAGGATGTTCCATCTGTTTTAACGGTTTGATGTTTTTGCAGGGATTTGATCCTTTCCAAACGGGTTTACGCCTTGTAGCTGTCTTTCAGATTTACGATCAGGTTGAAGGCGTTGTCGGCGTGAATATCCTTGCAGAAGTAGCCGTTGCGGACGAATTGGAAGCGCTCTGCGGGCTTCGCTTCTGCGAGGGCGGGCTCTGCCTTGCAATTCTTTTTCACGGTCAGAGAATCGGGATTCAGCAGGTCCATATAGGTTTGCCCCTCGGGCAGGTCAAAGACGTTTTCTTGGGTGAACAGACGGTCGTAGATGCGAACCTCCGTATCCACTGCGTATTGGGTGGAGACCCAATGAACCGTACCCCGAACCTTGCGCCCGTCGGCGGGCATTCCCGAGCCTGTTTCCAGGTCTGCAGAGCATTTCAGCTCGACGATCTTTCCTTCCTCGTCCTTGATCACCTCATCACAGCGGATGATATAAGCACCCATCAGGCGACATTCGCCGTTGGGCTTGAGGCGGTGAAATTTATTGGGAGCATCCTCCATAAAGTCGCTGCGCTCCACGTAAAGGGTTTTGGTGAAGGGGACCTCACGGGTTCCCGCGGTTTCGTCCTGGGGATTGTTGGGCAGGGGGAAGTATTCGGTTTTATCCTCGGGATAATTGGTAATCGTCACCTTCAGCGGATCGAGAACCGCCACGCGACGGGCTGCGGTTTCGTTCAGCTCTGCTCGGATGCAATGCTCCAAAAGACCGATATCAACGATAGAATACGCCTTTGCAACGCCTGCTTTTTTTACGAATTCCAGAATGGAGGAGGGTGTATAGCCCCGTCGGCGGAGTCCGCACAGGGTTGGCATACGGGGATCGTCCCAGCCGTCCACGCGACCCGTTTCTACCAATTCCCGCAAAAAGCGCTTGCTCATAACCGTGTACGTCAGGTTCAGACGAGCAAACTCCCGTTGCTTCGGACGGGGGCGGATGGAAATGTTTTCCGTCACCCAATCGTACAGGGGACGGTGGTTTTCAAATTCAATGGAGCACAGCGAATGGGTGATTCCCTCAATGGCGTCCTGAATGGGGTGGGCGTAGTCGTAAAGAGGATAGATGCACCACTTATCTCCCTGACGGTGATGGGAGGTGTGCACGATGCGGTAGATGGCGGGATCCCGCAAATTGATGTTGGGAGACGCCATATCGATCTTTGCCCGCAGCGTTTTGGCTCCGTCGGGGAATTCTCCGTTCTTCATCCGCTCAAACAGATCCAGATTTTCCTCCACGGAACGGTTGCGGTAGGGAGATTCCTTCCCCGCCTGGGTCAGAGTTCCCCGATATTCCCGCATTTCGTCGGCGGAAAGGTCACAGACGTAAGCCTTGCCCTGCTTAATCAGCTCCACGGCAAATTCGTAGCATTTGTCAAAATAGTCCGAGCCGTAGAAAATGCCTCCGTCGGGCACGGTCCCAAGCCATTCAAGATCTTCCTTGATGGCGTCTACGTATTCCGTGTCTTCCTTTGCAGGATTGGTATCGTCGAGGCGGAGGTTGAATTTTCCTCCGTATTTTTTCGCCATAGAATGGTTAATCCAAATGGCTTTTGCAGAGCCGATGTGCAAGTACCCGTTGGGCTCGGGGGGGAAGCGGGTATGAACGTGATCCACTTCCTTGCTTCGCAGATCTTCGGCAATGATTTCGTCAATAAAATTTGTGATTTCTTCCATTGTTTTTCAATCCTTTGATTCCAGCGCTTGGGCTGCTTTTTTCAAACGGGCAAGAACCGTATCTTTGCCCAGAATATTCATTACCGCGTAGGTGTCGGGAGATGCGGTGCGCCCCGTGATTGCCACCCGAAGAACGGAGCTCACGTCGGCAACGCTTCCGGGGAAAGCCTGGGGATCTGCCTTGTAGGCCTTCATATCCACGGCGTATCCCATAGTAGAGGTCAGGTCCTTGACCTTGCTGAACCACGTCTGCTGATCGTCGGTTTCGTCGTAATAGGCCTGGGGATACTCCTTCAACACCCGCAGTACGTCCTGCTTGGACATCGTTTCTGGGAACGGGTACGCGGTTTGGAAGGTCTCTTCAAAGAAGAACGCCATATAATCGGGGACGTCCGACCAAACGGTGAAGTCCTTGCGGGGCTTTTTGCCGCCTCTGCCAATGGATAAGATCGCCTTGGAATAGGTGGGATTCTTGGTCAGAAGTGCGTAAAATTCGGGGCGATACTGTCGTGCCCATTCCGCCGTGGCGTCGTATACCTCCTCCCCGCTCATACGGGAAATGAGGTTCTTGGAAATATCGTTGAGCTTTTCAATATCAAATACGGCACCTGCAACCCCCATTTTTTCTGCCTTGAAGCGGAAGTCGTTCAGGTCTGCCTCGGGGTTTTTGTTCCGCCATTCCTCAAAATTGGAATTAAGCACGGTCATCAGGTATTCGATGACTGCCCCCGCGGGGTACCCTTCCTGCAGATAGTAGGTCAGCCGTGCTTCGGGGTCCTTGCGCTTGGAAAGCTTCCGTTTGGACGCCCCGTCCTGCTTGAGCATATGGGCGGTATGGACGTAGGCGGGCTTTTCCCATCCCAAAACATCGAACATCTGCAGATGATAGGGGAACGTGGAAAGCCATTCCTCCCCCCGTACCACGTGGGTGGTACGCATAAAGTGATCGTCCACGACGTGGGCAAAGTGATAGGTTGGGATTCCGTCGGATTTCAGAAGGACGATGTCGGTGCAGTTTTCGGGCATCTCGATCTCGCCCTTTGCCAGATCCTTGTATTTAATACGGTTATCTTCTTTTCCGGGAGAACGGAATCGAATTACGTAGGGCTTTCCCTCGGCGATAAGGCGTTTCGCTTGGTCTGCCGTGATCTCAGCGTGAACGGCCCATTTCCCGTAGTATCCGAAGTTTGCGCCCTCTGCCTCCTGCTTTTCGTGGATGGATTGCAGGTCTTCCTCGGTGCAGAAGCAGGGATAGGCAAGCCCCCGTGCCACAAGATCCTTTGCGATGGTCTGATACAGCTCTGCCCGATCCCGTTGGCGGTACGGACCGTAGCATCCTTGATCCTCCGTTGCGGTGGCACCCTCGTCAAACTTCAATCCGAATGCGTTCAGAGAGGTCAGGATTACGTCTACCGCACCTTCAACCTCCCGCTTTGCGTCGGTGTTTTCGATGCGAAGATAAAACACGCCGCCGCTTTGATGGGCAAGACGCTCGTCGATGAGCGCGCCGTAAAGATTTCCGAAGTGCATAAATCCCGTGGGAGAGGGGGCAATGCGGGTGACCATTGCACCTTGGGGCAAATCCCGAGGAGGATAGATCGCCTCGTAATCCGCAGGAGTCTTGGTGATATGGGGGAACAGAAGCTCCGCCATACGGAGGTTTTCTTGGGTGCGGTCCATAGTGGTTCTCCTTGATGTGTTGCCGTCCCGAGCTGTGACGACACGAATTCGTTAATAATAATATATTATAACATATTTTTCTGCTGATTTCAAGATGGTAGGCGGGAAAAAATCAATTTTTTTCCTTTGCTTGCCCGCCTCGGGCGTTTTGCCACGAAAAAACCATTGACTTTCCTCCGGGAATATGGTACAATTATGGCAGATGTTCCGAGGAGGAGTCTTATGAAATCGGAAATTAAAACGGCGGGCAAGCCGTCTTTTTGGAAAAAAATCAAGCTTTTGGGGTGGATCCTTTGCGGAACCGCAGTTTTTTTGATCCTTTTTGATCTTGCGGTCTCCGGGTTTTTGATTCATAGCTGGACGCATCCCGAAAAGATTACGGCGCAGACGATCCCCTCCGATTACGGATTGGATTATCGTGTTTTTGAGGTGGAGACCGAGAACGGTACCGTCTACGGTTGGAAAATCCCGGCGCAGACGCCCGTTGATCCCGATGCGGAGGAATGGGTCAGCACCACCGAATATTCCGATAAAACCGTGGTGATTGCGCCCAATTACGACAGCAATCGGGAGTGTCTGGATTTGGGCGGCGTCGATTATATGGTTGATCTTTGCTCCGCAGGGTACAACGTAATCGTCTTCGATTGGACGGGAAGTGGTTTTTCCGATGGAACGAAAAACGTGTTTACGATGGATAAAATCGAGGAGCTGAAGGCCGTGGTCGCGTTTGCCGCCAAGGAAACAGGTTCGTCCTTCCTTGCGGTGCAGGGCATCGGATTCGGATGCTATCCCGCCGCCGTGGCCGCTGCAGAATGTGACGGCGTGAACGCTCTGATCCTCGATTCCTGCTACGAGGATTTTGAAAAAACCTTCTACGGGAACTTTGGCACCTGGTCTTCGGTGGACCTGTTCCCCGTAAAGCAGACCGTTCGTCTTTTGTTTCCCGTGATTTCGGGGGTGGACGTGAACGAGGTCACTCTTGCCGATCCCATCAATGCTTTGAACGGGACGCACGTGCTTCTGATTCAGGGAGAGGGGGACGAGATCTTCGGTTCTTCCGATGTGCGGCATCTTCATACCCTCGCCTCCGTGGACAACAAAGCGGAGCTTTGGCTTTTGCCCAACGTGAATCATCTGCGGGCGCGGGCCTACGACAGCGAAGGATATCTGTCGAAGATTTCGGGATTTTTGTCGAAAGCCTACGACGCCGATCATACGGCGTGAACCTACCTGAAAAAAGTGCAAATTCACAATAAAAATTTCCTTGACTTTCTCCCAAGATTTGTGTACAATAGCGATTGCGTGGGGCGTTGTCCCAAGGCGAAAGGGCTCGCCCTTCGCTTTTTTCAAGAAGTGGTACTACGGCGATCGCGTGTGGTGTCGTTCCACAGCGGAAGGGGTGCCCCCTTTCCCTTTTGTGATTGCGTGTGGCGTTGCCGCCCGAAAAAAAGAGTTTAATCCTTCACTTTTACATAATATATTCCACCAACCTTGATCGCACGGAGCTATCCGTCGGTCGCAAAACGGAGCGTTTACAGGGAACGCTCCGTTCTTGTTTTTTCAGGGAAAAAACGGAGATTTATCCGTGTTTTTGCGAAATTTCCCAAGCCCCCTTCTTTTTTTGACTTTTTTCGTTTTTCCTCTTGCAATGTAGTGAAAAATATGATATAATTATAATCGGTATAATATCTCATATAATTTCGATCTTGCATCGGAGGAAAAGAGTTGTATATGAACGTAACCGCTATCGTCCCTTCCTTGAATCCCGACGAAAAATTTCTTCGGGTGGTGGAGGGCTTGGTCAACGCAGGCTTTGAAACCATTCTTTTGGTGGATGACGGAAGCCGTCCCGAATGCCGCATTTGGTTTGATCGGGCTATGGAGTACCCTCAATGTACCCTGTTGCGTCACGGAAAAAATCTGGGCAAGGGCAGGGCGTTGAAAACTGCGTTCAATCATTTTTTATCCTTGGAAAACGGACACGCGGGTGTGGTTACCCTAGACGGTGACGGTCAGCACGGGATGGAAGACGTGGTGAACTGTGCGAAGGCGCTGGAGGACCATCCCGAAAGCCTCATTCTCGGTGTGCGGGTCTTTTCCGGGGAGAACGTTCCCGCCCGTTCCCGTATGGGAAACAATATCACGTCCTTTATTTTTAAGTCTCTTTGCGGGATTCCCGTCAGCGATACGCAAACGGGACTTCGGGGAATTTCTTCGGAGTTCTGCCGTTATCTTTTGGACGTAAAGGGCGAGCGGTTTGAGTTCGAGACCAATATGCTGCTGGAGACCCGTCGGGCGGACGTGACCATTCGGGAGGTCCCCATTGAGACGGTCTATATCGAAGAAAACAAATCCTCTCACTTCCGTGTGGTTCGGGATTCCGTGGCCATTTACGGGCTGATTTTGAAATACCTTTCCTCGTCCATCCTGTCCTTCGTGCTGGATTGGGGACTGTTCACCGCTTTTTTGTGGCTGTTGTCGTGGATTGCCGCGGGACTCGGGGATATAAATATTTATATCGCCACCGCAGGTGCCAGAATCCTTTCGTCGCTGTTTAATTTTGCCGTGAACCGAACGGTGGTGTTCCGTTCTCGGGAAAATTTGGGAAAGACCTTGGTGCGGTACTATATTTTGTGCCTTTGCCAGCTTCTCTGCTCGGCGGGATTGGTCCATCTTCTTTCCCTGACGGGATGTCCCTCCGCGTTGGCGAAGATTCCCGTGGATATTCTTCTGTTTCTCGTCAGCTTTCGGATTCAGCGCAGCTGGGTGTTCCGAAAATAAGAGAAATGCATCGTAAGCGTTATTTTGTTTCTACATAGGAGTGTTTTGTCGTGTCAAGTGTAAAAGAAGCGGTTCGCACGGAAGCCAAGCCTGTCTCTGCGAACGGGCCTTCGATTCGCGGCCGTCGGGAAAAGCCCAAGTCCCGCAAGGCTCTGCGTATCGTAGGACGGGTTTTTGCGGTGCTGGGAGTGTTCCTCCTTGCCGTGATTGTGCTTGTCGTCGGTGCCGTTACGGTGATCTGCAAGGGTCCCTCCTCCTCTGCGGCAGAAGTGTTTGTAAATACGGTGATGGAAACCTCTGCGGCAAAGTTTGTCGCCCGCATTTATTATTCTGAGGATGAGGTGAACGCCATCCTGCGGAAGTATTCCGTCATCGAAACCAACGAAGTTACGCAACCCTCTCTTCCCTTTGATCCCCTTGATGAAAAGGAAAAGGACGAGATTCTCGTGGAGGAGGTCGTCGGATCCACCTTTCGGGGGAGAATGATGATCGTTCGCGACCCCTCGCGGGTACGGGTTGCCGCCCTTTCGGTATACGATGGAAGACCCGGGAAGAAGGTCGAGGATTTTTACGCGGAATCGGGTGCGATCGCGGCCATTAACGCAGGCGGATTTGAAGATATCGGCGGCGTTGGAAACGGAGGAACGCCCCTTGGCATCGTGATCCGTGATTCCAAATTGCTATACGGGTCCCGTTCTTCCACCTCCACCGTCATCGGCTTTGACCAAAACGACGTTTTGGTGGTGGGAAATATGACGGGACAGCAGGCGCTGGACCGCGGACTTCGGGATGCCATATCCTTTGGCCCCGTTTTTATCGTCAACGGGAAAGCCGTTGATATTACGGGCAACGGCGGCGGCTTGAATCCCCGCACGGTGATCGGACAGCGGGCAGACGGCGCGGTGCTTCTGTTGGTAATCGACGGAAGACAAGCCAGCAGTCTGGGTGCTTCTTATAAGGATTGCGCTCAAATTATGTTGGATTACGGGGCGGTAAACGCCGCAAATCTGGACGGAGGCTCCTCCAGTATGATGATGTATAACGGAGAGATCCTGAACGTTTCCGCTTCTCTTTACGGCTCCCGCAGGCTTCCCGACGCCATCATCGTGATGCCAAAATCCGACGGTCAATGAGGTGAAGTATGAAGAAATATTGGTTTCAGCTGCTGCTTCTTTCCTTGGCGTTGGTGTTAGGCGTTGCGGTCTGGGGCGTGTTGAACTCCCTGTGGAAGAATATGGAGCAGTACGAGGCAAGCTCGGAGATCGGCGCCGTTTCGGAATATTTCCGCCGCTTTTCTCAAGGGGATTACGAGACTGCCGTGCAAGCGTCGGGCTTTTCCTTTGATGATAAGAATTCAAAAGAAGATTATATTCAATACCTGAAGGATACCTTCGGTACCGATTTTTCCGACCTGCGCTTCGCGGGCAGAGATTCTGACGTGGCAGGGGAGAAGGATTATCGGGTCTATTCAGGGGATACACCCTTGGGTTTGGTCCGTTTGGTGCCCGTACAGGGCGAGGCTCGGGATTGGACCGTGATCGCGGAGGTGAACTATTCCGACCCCATCAAGGTGGTCGCTCCCTCCTTCGTTCAGGTCGTGGTCAACGGGAAGTTGCAGTCCCCCGATGCCGATTCCACGGTCACTAACGTGGATTTTACCGACCTGGAGGGAACGATTTCGGTTCCCACGCAAGTAACGTATACCCTTGACGGATATCTTTACGCCCCCGAGATCCGCGGAACGGCTCCCGACGGAACGGTTTGCATTCAAGGGGAGCCCGTGGAGGGTACCGTCTCTCTTTTCGTTCCCGTTTCCGAGACGGATCGGGAGCAGTTTGAGTCCCTTATGACCGATTTTTCCAAGAACTACGCCCGATTTATTTCCAAGGACGCCTCCTTTGCAAGCCTGAAGCCGAAGATGCTTGCAGGAACGGAGTTCTACGAATCGGCGCGTACCTTCTACAACGGATGGTATACTCCCCATACGGGGCACGAATTTCGGGATGTGACCGTTTCCGATCTGATCCGTACCGACGAGAATACCTTCGTGGGAAATATCAAGTTCGATTACGTGGTTTTCCGCGGAACGCAGGAACACGTATACCCCTCCTCCTATCGCCTTTCCTTCTGTTGTTCCGACGGGAAATGGCTGTTGGCGGATCTGACCATCCGATAAGATGTATTATACCTATCTTTTGCGCTGTACCGACGGCTCGTTGTATACGGGTATCGCATCGGATTGGAAACGCCGTATGAAACAGCACTTTACCCAAGACCCCAAGTGCGCAAAATATACGCGTTCTCATCGGCCTCAAATGCTTTGTGCCGTATGGGAAAGCACAGACCGCGCAACCGCATCCCGTTTGGAGTATCATCTGAAACGGAGAAGCAAGTCCCAAAAAGAGCTGCTTGCCGCAGGGGCAGACCTACGTCAGATATTCCCCGATGCTGAATTTTGCAGCTCCTATCGTCTTCTTTCCGAAGAAGAACGTTGCGATGAATAAGTTTTTTGTAACTGTTTTATACTATAATCAGAAATTAATAACACGGAGGTATCACCTATGAAAAATTTGAAAGGCACCAAGACCGAACAGAACCTGCGGGATGCGTTTGCAGGGGAATCTCAAGCGCATACCAAATATCTCTATTACGCTTCCAAGGCGAAAAAGGACGGCTACGTTCAGATCGGCAACCTTTTTGAGGAGACCGCCAAGAACGAAAAGGAGCACGCAAAAATCTGGTTTAAGCTTCTCCACGACGGCGCTGTTCCCGACACCGAAGCAAATCTTGCCGATGCCGCGACGGGCGAAAACTACGAGTGGACCGAAATGTATTCCCGTATGGCAGACGAGGCGGAAGAAGAGGGCTTCAAGGATATTGCCCGTCTGATGCGTGGCGTTGCCAAAATCGAAAAGGAACACGAGGAACGCTATCGCAAGCTTCTTTCCAACATTGAGGAAGGAATCGTCTTTTCCCGCGAGGGCGACACGATGTGGCAATGCTCCAACTGCGGTCACATTCTGGTGGGCAAAAAGGCCCCCGAGGTATGCCCCGTCTGCGTTCATCCCAAGGCGTATTTTGAAATCAAAAAAGAGAATTATTGAGTTGAATCAAAAAAGCCCGTGCATCAAGAGATGCACGGGCTTTGTTTTTTATCAATCAGTCTTCTTCCGACAGGGTCGCGTCGTGTTGCGCCTGAATTTCGGGATCGTAAGAAAGGATGGGCTTTTCGTCCTTTTTCTTGATCTTGCGATCTACGTAGTTCTTGGTAATTTTCATCACCAAGGGGAACAGGACCACCACGCCGATGAGGTTGGGGATCATCATCAATCCGTTGAAGGTATCGGATAGATCCCAAGCCAAGGAAGAGGTCAGGATGGCACCGAAGATAACGGTGCAGACGTGGATGATTTTGAAGATGACTACGGTCTTTGCTCCGAAAAGATATTCCCACGCTTTGGATCCGTAGTGAGACCAACCGAGGACGGTGGTGAAGGCAAACAGGAACATTGCGATGGCAACGAATTTTTCGCCGAAGCCGAATCCAAAGTCAAAGATTTGGTTGAAGGCTCCGCCTACCAACGTTGCATCGGTATAGCCTGCGGCAACCTCTCCCGTCTGAGCGTTGAATACACCGCCGTTCAATCCGCCGGAGGTCAGAACGACCAGCGCGGTCATCGTGCAGACGACCATCGTGTCGGCAAAGACTTCGAAAATGCCCCACATACCCTGCTTTACGGGTTCCTTTATACTGGAGTTAGAGTGAACCATAACCGAAGAACCGAGACCTGCTTCGTTGGAGAAGACGCCTCGCTTGAAGCCTTGGGTGACGACCTTGCTGATTACAACGCCGATGCCGCCGCCCACAAAGGCTTCGGGAGAAAAGGCGTTAACGAAAATCGCTTTGAATGCGGGAAGGATGGCATTATAGTTTACGGTGATGATTGCCAAGCTGCCAACAACGAAAAGCACAACCATAACGGGAACGATCTTTTCCGCTACGCTTGCAATGCGCTTCAATCCGCCTAAGGTAATGGCTGCGGTGAGAGCCATCACCACCAAACCGATGATCAGATGATAAAGGGTGATGGTTCCGCCCTCGTTAGCATAAAGGGTGACGTCGGAGAGTGCCTTGATATCAAATGCGGAAACCACGTTGGCAACGATCTTGTTGACCTGTCCCATACTTCCGATTCCGAATGCGGCGAGCATTGTAAAGATGGAGAAAAGAATGGCAAGGATCTTTCCGATCCACTTGCAGCCCTTCTTGCCGCCCAATCCGTCCTGCAAATAATACATTGCTCCGCCGGACCATTCGCTCTTGGCATTTTTGCGGCGGAAATACATACCCAAAACGTTTTCCGAATAGTTGGTCATCATTCCGAAGAATGCGGCAACCCACATCCAGAACACGGCGCCCGCACCGCCGATGCAAATTGCAGCGGCAACGCCCGCGATATTCCCGGTCCCTACCGTAGCCGCAAGTGCAGTACAAAGGGCTTGAAAGGGGGAGATGGTTCCCTTTTCCTTGGTGTGGCCGATGACGTTTTTCTTAAAAAGACTTCCGATGGTGTTTTTCCACCAATGGGCCACGTGGCTGATCTGGAACCATTTGGTTACGCAGGTCATCAAAATTCCCGTTCCGATCAACAGGATCAGTCCGGGCATTCCCCAGACCACCGAGTTGATGGAGCCGTTGATTTCGGTAATTTTGTCTAACATAGTAGTCCTCCCGATATGAAAAATAAAGGATAACAAAAAAACAGATTGCGAAAACGCAATCTGTCAAAAAAAAGCAAAACTTACCCCTAAAAATAGGGGAAAAACTTTGTCCTTTTGCCTGAGAGATTAGCGTTGCCGCCTTGCACCTTCGGCACCCGCGTTGTGCGGGCTTCTCCAAAGTCCTATCCGTTTACAGTCTTCATCCTTACGGAAACCTGAGAGTGTTACTCCTTCGGTAGCGGGACCCCCGCTTTTTCTGCAAACATCACGTAGGAAATATGAAATTACGCACATTATACCACAATTCGTCCCTTTTTGCAACCCCTACTGAAAAAATGAAACATAATGTTCACAATTGTTAAAATTTAGAAAAAAATTCACATTCTCCTCTTGCAATTTGTTTTATTATATGGTATACTATTTCAGTACGCCCCTTGCGTACAATATTATAATTTTATTACACACACAGCGTTTGGTTTTTGTCGGTGGTTCCTTTTGGAATCTGCAAAAATAAGAGCGTTGTGGCGGTGAACAACCGAAGGAGGAAAAAATCATGGCTGTAATTTCCATGAAACAACTGCTGGAAGCAGGTGTCCATTTCGGACATCAGACCAGAAGATGGAACCCCAAAATGGCGGAATACATCTTCACCGAACGGAACGGGATCTACATTATTGATCTTCAGAAGACCGTTAAGAAAGTCGAAGAGGCTTACAACTTCGTTCGCGAAGTGACCGAACAGGGCGGCGAAATCCTTTTCGTCGGCACCAAAAAGCAGGCTCAGGAATCCATTAAGGAAGAAGCCGAACGCGTCGGAATGTACTTCGTTAACGCCCGTTGGCTCGGCGGTATGCTGACCAACTTCACCACCATCAAAAAGCGTATTCAGAGAATGGAACAGCTGAAAAAGATGGCAGAAGACGGTACCTTTGATCAGCTTCCCAAGAAGGAAGTTGTCAACCTGACCATCGAGGCCGAAAAGTTGGAAAAGAATCTGGGCGGTATTAAGGAAATGAAGAAGCTCCCCGCAGCCATCTTCATCGTTGACCCCAAAAAGGAACACAACGCCGTTGCCGAAGCCCGCAAGCTGAATATTCCTATCATTGCTATCGTTGATACCAACTGCGATCCCGACGAGATCGACTACGTCATCCCCGGCAACGACGACGCCATCCGTGCCGT
>JAGAOB010000030.1 GCA_017623895.1 Clostridia bacterium | reverse complement strand
CAATCCCCGTCAAGAAATTCAAAACCTTTCCCTTGAAGTTTTTTCCGCGGTAGAGAAATGCAGAAAGCAACAGCCCCCCAAGAAGAAGAATAAGCGTATGTATCCGAGGGAAAAGCGTTAGCGCGGACAATAAAGCAGAACCAAAAATATGCGTTAAAATTTGCCACCAAGGACGACGGAGATCCAACAGCGTGAGGGAGATAAAGGTCACTGCCCCGTGAACGGTCAACCCCAAACAAAACGCGAGATCCGGATATACAGTCATTGTCGCCCCCTCCCTTGCCTATTATACCGCAATTGCAATGCGAGTTTTGTCTAAGAAGCGGAGTGTAAAAAAGTTCGCATTTTCCTCCCACAAAAAAAAGATCCCCGAAGATTTCTCTTCGGGGATCGCGGCATTAAATTAATTATTTTGCGTATTCGATTGCGCGGTTTTCACGAATAACGTGAACCTTGATCTGTCCGGGATATTCCAATTCGCTTTCGATACGTTTTGCAATATCGCGGGCAAGGATCACCATATCGTCGTCGCTGATATCCTCGGGGCGAACCATCACGCGGATCTCGCGGCCTGCCTGGATGGCATAGGTACGTTCCACACCCTTAAAGTCGTTTGCAAGAGATTCCAGCTTTTCAAGGCGCTTGATATAGTTTTCGATATCCTCACGACGTGCACCGGGGTGAGCAGCGGAAATCGCATCCGCAGCCTGAACGATAGCGGCAAGTACGGTTTTTGCCTCTACGTCGCCGTGGTGTGCTTCGATTGCGTGAACGATATTCTCATTTTCCTTATATTTACGGGCAAGATCAACGCCGATGGAAATATGGGACCCCTCGGTCTCCTGATCGACGGATTTACCGATATCGTGGAGAAGTCCCGCGCGCTTGGCAGCGTTAATATCAACCTTCAGCTCTCCCGCAAGAATTCCGGACAAGTGCGCAACCTCAATAGAGTGGTTGAGCACGTTTTGACCGAAGGACGTACGATAGTGAAGACGCCCGAGGAGTTTAACCAATTCGGGGTGTATTCCGTGAACGTTGGTCTCAAAGATCGCCCGCTCGCCTTCCTTCTTGATTACCTGATCGACTTCCTTACGAGCCTTTTCTACCATATCACCGACACGGGTGGGATGGATACGCCCGTCTTGGATGAGTCGTTCCAATGCAATACGGGCGATTTCACGGCGGACCATATCAAAGCTGGAAAGGACGATGGTTTCGGGAGTATCGTCGATAATCAAATCGACTCCCGTCAAATTCTCAAGCGTGCGGATATTCCGTCCCTCACGGCCGATAATCCGTCCCTTCATTTCATCGTTAGGCAATGTGACGGAGGACACGGTGGATTCGGAAACGTGATCGGAAGCGCATTTCTGAATGGCACGGGAAATCAATTCGCGTGCTTGCATTTCAGCTTCTTCCTTCGTGCGAGCTTCCATATCCTTGATCATAGCGGCAGATTCGTGCTTCAGATCGTTCTGCAGGCTTTCCAGCAGATACGCTCTGGCTTGATCCGCCGTCATAGAAGAAATTTGCTCCAGCATCTTACGTTGCTGTTCGATGATCTCTTTCTTTTCGGCCTCAAGAGCCTCCGCCTTCTTCATCTGACGGTCAAGATTCTCTTCCTTCGTGACAAACGAGGCTTCGCGCTTATCCAGCATTTCCTCTTTTTGAACGAGTCGCTTCTCCATTTTTTGCAACTCGCCGCGACGATCGCGAATCTCACGCTCTGCCTCTGCACGGTTGCGATGGATCTCTTCCTTTGCTTCCAGCAAAGATTCTTTGGATTTGGTTTCAGCGGTTTTAATGGCGTCGTTAATGATAGTGCGGGCTTTTTCCTCCGCAGAGCCGATGGCGGCTTCTCCGATCTTTTTACGGTATGTCATACCGACAAAGAACCCGACGACAACAGATATTACAACGGCAACAACCAAAATAATGATTTCTGTGGTAGTAATGGGAATCAACCTCCTTATATTTTTCTGTATTTGAAAATTCGGTGAATTTAACATATACATATCTATGATATAATACTTCTGCCGTTTTGTCAATGATTTTCAAAATAAAATCGCTTTTTTGTCACAATTTCAAGAGTAAACAATTTTTGCTCTGTAAAATTATATTTTCCAATCAGTGGGAGTTTTAGGATTGTATACAAATAATTGAATAAACATGAAAAATCCTCTTGCAAATCAAACCGCAGGAGGATTCTTGTTTTTATTGACAAAATTTTACATTTATGCTATAATACTATCGGTTACTTCAAGTTTCTTTTTTGTGACAATCGCTTTTTAGAAGAGGGGCGATTTCGTCCACTAAATTAGAAAGGAGAAGAAATGGCATGGAAGATATTATCTTTGTGTTATTTGACATGATGAGTGCATTTTGTGCTTGCTACAATTTCGCTAGAATTGTAGAAACGGCTTTGCACAAGAAGCGTGCCTAACCACACCAAGCAGCCCGGCTCCCCGGGCTCTTGGTAAAATCTTGTCTAATATGAGTTTGAGAGATTTTTTTGAAAAAAGCTTAACAATAGCAAGGCTACAAGATAGAAAGATAAGAAATAAATCTACGGCATTGAAACTCGATATAAAATTGCGAAAATATGAAGGGAGTCCGTTAAGATGAAGGTTGCAGCAAAAGTTTTTATAATCATTGGTATAGTTTTTGGGATTCCTGCTATTTTTCCTATCATAGTGGGAACAATTGCTCTAAAAAAGTTGAAGAGCGCTGCTTGCAAAGCAGACATAAAAACCATAGGCATCCTTACGCTTATATTCTGCAATATTGTCGGAGGTATCTTAATGCTTTGCCTAGAGGATAGTGATTTTGCTCTGTCTGCGATTGAAACTACAAAAGAAGTCAACAATCAAAGGAGTGTAGTCGTAGAAAAAAACAGTAAAAACAAAAAAAACATTATGAATCGTATTCAATATGCTTATATCCGTAAAATTAAAAAATGGATGTTTTGTCCCGCTTGTCAAAAGGGGAAAATGTCCATCAATAAAAAGTCTACAATGTGGACTTGCGAAGAATGTTGTTATCAGCTTCCTGCAGACGAATTTGAGGATAATTATGTATTCTGGTGGTGTGATGAATGTGGAACATATCTGAACAACCAAGAATGCTTTGACCGAAATGCAAGCAAGCACATCTGTCGAAAATGTGGGTATGAAAATGATACTACATTTAACAATATAAAAGGAATTTGTTCCGATTGCGGAAAAACTCTTCCCGATCCAGATGCGACATTGTGTACGGATTGTCGTCAAGAGCGTCGGAAGAAATGGTTAACCGTGGGCGGGGTTGTTGTTGCTGCAGCTGCCGTAAGTGTGGCACATTTAGCATCTCAACCTGCTAACGATTCTGATGATTATACTCTGCCTCTTGATGATGGCAATCATAATATTAGTTTTCCCAAAAACACTGATGATAGTGGAAATTTAATCCAACCAAAAACAGGAGTCGAAATTATGAAAAAACAATATCATGTTATTTCTGCGAAGAATTTTGGCTACGAATCGGTATTAGATGATGGAACCT
>JAGAOB010000029.1 GCA_017623895.1 Clostridia bacterium | reverse complement strand
GCGCAGGGAGACCATGCGGACTTCGCCGGAGGGAAGGCGGACCTGAGCGTAGCCGTTTTCCTTCGCCATCAACTGAGCGCCTTCACCGTCTGAGCGAACCAACTGTGCGCCCTTACCGGGTTGAAGCTCGATGTTGTGGATGTAGGTACCCGTGGGGATGTTCTCCAGGGGCAGGCAGTTGCCGGTCTTGATGTCGGAAGCGGCACCGGAGTAGATCACATCGCCGACGTTCAGGCTTTCGGGAGCGAGAACGTACGCCTTGTCGCCGTTTTCGTACTGAACGAGAGCGATGTTGGCGGTACGGTTGGGATCGTATTCGATGGTCAGGACAGTAGCGGGAGCATCGACGGTGTTACGCTTGAAATCGATAATTCTGTACTTTCTGCGGTTGCCGCCGCCGCGATGACGGACGGTGATGCGACCGTAGCTGTTACGTCCGGAAAACTTCTTCAGAGTAGTGAGAAGGGAGCGTTCCGGTTTGTTGGTGGTGATCTCCTCGTAAGTGGAGACAACCATAGTTCTGCGCGACGGAGTCGTCGGTTTAAATCTTCTGGTAGGCATGATAGTCACTCTCCTCTTACATCAGACCGTCGAAGAATTCGATGGTCTTGGAGTCTTTGGTCAGGGTCACGATAGCCTTCTTGAAGGAAGCGGTGGTGCCGCGGGTGTAACCCATTCTCTTGTTCTTGCCGTCGCACTGCATAACGTTGACAGCGTCGACCTTGACCTTGAACAGTTCTTCAACTGCTTTCTTGATTTCGATTTTGTTCGCGTCTTTTGCGACCTTGAACGTGTACTTCTTCTGATTACGAGCCAGATCCATACTGTTCTCGGTGATGACGGGAGTGAGGATGATATCCTGTGCGAATTTCATCAGTTGTACACCTCCTCAACTTTGTTGACAGCCTCTTTGGTAATGATGAACTTGTCGTGCTTGACAATATCATAAACGTTCAGAGTGTTGACGCAAGCGGTCTTCACGCCTTCGATGTTGCGGGCGCTCTTGATGACGGTGGTGTCGGGAGCGGGCATAACAACGAGAGCCTTGTCTTCGACCTTGAGGGCCTTAAGAACGTTAACCATGCTCTTGGTTTTGATTTCGTCAAAAGCGAGAGTATCGAGAACGATCAGATTACCTTCCGCAACCTTAGCGGAGAGAGCGGACTTCATGGCAACTCTCTTAGCCTTCTTGTTGATGGAATATCTGTAGGTGCGGGGCTTAGGACCGAGAGCGATGCCGCCGTGGGTCCACTGAGGAGAACGGGTAGAACCCTGACGGGCGCGGCCGGTTCCCTTCTGACGCCAGGGCTTCTTGCCGCCGCCGCTGACTTCGGAACGGGTCAGGGTGGACTGAGTGCCGTGACGCTGATTGGCCAGGTAGTTCTTCACCATTTCGTGCATCAGAGGAACGTTGATCTGAGCGCCGAAAATGCTGTCGGAAAGTTCCATTTCGCCGGCTTCGTTGCCGAGCATATCGTATACTTTAATGTTCATTGTACTTTCCTCCGCTCATTATTTCTTGACGGCGGTCTTAACAATGACCAGTCCGCCGTTGGGGCCGGGGATCGCACCCTTGATGGCGATGAGGTTGTTCTCCCCATCCACCTTCACAACGCTCAGGTTCTGAATGGTAACCTGTTCGCTGCCCATATGTCCGGGCATACCCTTGCCCTTCATGACCTTGGAAGGAGTGGAGTTCGCACCCATGGAACCCTGGTGTCTGTGATAACCGGAGGTACCGTGAGTCATGGGCTGTCTGTGGAAACCGAGGCGCTTGATGGTGCCCTGGTAACCTTTACCCTTGGAGATACCGGTGACGTCAACAACATCACCTGCGGCGAACACGTCAGCCTTCAGAACATCGCCCACGTTCATGGATTCGCTGTTGTCCAGCTTGAATTCCTTCAGAACGCGCTTGTAAGCGACGTCAGCCTTGTCGTAGTGACCTTTGAGGGGTTTGACAACCAGCTTTTCGCGGATGTCTTCAAAACCCAACTGAACGGCATTGTAGCCGTCGTTTTCAACCGTCTTCTTCTGAATGACGGTGCAGGGACCGGCTTCGACCACGGTAACGGGAACAACGTTTCCGTTCTCGGTGAACAGCTGGGTCATACCGATCTTTCTGCCGATAATTCCTTTTTCCATTTTAAATAGCTCCTTTCGGTTATTGGTTGATCTCGGAAAGGAAGATCAACTTGACCGTATACCGCATTTTACGGTACCGAATGACTTCTTTCATCTGAGGCAAGTCATTGTTTCCTCTCTTTGCATGGCGCAGATGAGATTACAGTTTGACTTCGATTTCGACGCCTGCGGGAAGATCGATGCCCATGAGAGCTTCGACGACCTTCTGCGAGGGCTTGAGAATGTCAATGACGCGCTTGTGAGTACGGGTCTCAAACTGTTCGCGGGAGTCCTTATATTTATGGACAGCACGCAGAATGGTGATGATTTCCCGTTCGGTGGGCAGGGGGACAGGTCCGGAAACCTTAGCACCCATGCGGGTCGCAGTAGCGACGATCTTCTCACATGCCTGATCGACCAGGTGGTGATCGTAGGACTTCAGTCGGATTCTCATTTTTTCAGTTGCCATAGCTTTTTCGCCTCCTTAAGTATTTGGGAAGAGTCTTGTCGGACAAAATTATCCGAATCAAGACTTGGGCGATGAAAAACCGAACACTGCGCCGTGCGTTTCATGGTTCGGACATAAAAATCGGATCAGGGCAAGCTGATCCAATCGACCGAACAGAAGGCGCCGTGGGGCGCAATCCGTCAGAAACGTGCGCTGAGAGGTAAAGATCTGTGCCTTACATCAACTAAGTTCGGTTTCATCCAATTTGAAATCGGATACGGCTCCTCCGGAACTACCTGCCGCCCAAATGCGGAATTTCAGCAACCTCCGGGATCATAGCCTACTTTGCCATGCTCTGCTATTATACCACACACGGGCCCGTGTGTCAAGAGGTATTTTGAAAAAAATTATGAACTTTTTGTAAACTACAAAATCTTCTCCCCTTGTCGAAAAATTTTCTTGTTTTTTCGCTCTTTTCCTGTTGACAATCCCGTAATTTTCGTGTACAATAGAGATGTAAAAAATAACACCCAAAGAAAAGAGGTATTTTATCATGGAAGAAAAGGATAATGTTCTCACCCTGACCGACGAAGAAGGCAACGAAGTCGATTTTGTTGTGGTCAATGCGGTGGAATACAACGGCAAAACCTATGTCATGCTGGTAGAAGCGGACAAGGTGGAAGACGATGAAGCGGAAGCGCTGATGCTCCGTGTGGAAGACAACGGCGAGGAAGACATTCTTGTTACCGTTGACGACGAAGATGAGTTCGAGGCTGTCTCCGCCGAATTCGAAAAGTCCTATGAAGAAGGCGACGAATACGAGCTGCAGGCCGAAGAAGAGCATCCTTGCGATTGCGGCTGCGATCACTGCCACAAGGAATAAGGAAAAACCTTCCGTAATATATGCCGCCCACGCGTATATATTATAATAGGAAGGCAGATCGACAAAATTTCGCCGACCTCCTGCGGAATTCGATTTTTGTTTTATGTGACTTTTTGTTAAAACCTACACCTTTACTAAGGGAATCACTCTTCCCGTGCGGGGTTGCAGGCCTCCCGCCGCAGACTGCCTTCGCGCCTCTGCCCAGCGGACGTTGGAAGCACAAAACACGGGAGTGGATTTTACCCGCCCTGCTGTCAAGCAGGTTTACGAAGTCATGACGCCCCACGGGACGGAACAAAAAACGGTTTTGCGGGATCACCCCCGGGCTCACGCTCGGGGATTTTTTATTGCAAAAAAAAGGGGACTTCTCCCCTTTTGTCTTTTCAAAAGGTTAAGGGCGCCGTCCGAAAAGACGGCACCCTTTTCTTTCACATTATTCCTTTTTCGCAGACTGTTGCTTTTTCTTTTTACGCAGGGGAAGAACAATAGCGAGGGTGATACCGCCCGGAATGCCCACAAAGACCAGAAGATAGGGCAAGGCGGAGATGAAATACACGAAGAAGTATCGGAAGAATTGCCCCAGATTGCTCATGGCATCGGACAGATTGTTTCCGATCTCGCTCCACACCGAGGGATCTGCCTCTTTTTCCCGCTCCACTTCCGAGAGATTCAACGTCACGGTGCAATAATCGATCTGATTATCAAAGGTGCGCAGAGCACTTTCATATGCTTCAATTTGATACTGCACCTGGGTCAGCCGATCCCGAATGGAAATAATATCGCCCACCGATTGCGCGTCCTCCAGCATGCGCAGCAGACTCTCTTCTTCGGCACGATAGGCCTTCAGACGGGACTGGGTGTCCACATATTGCAGGGTAACATCCTCCATCTGCTCCTCTTTGCGGGTCACAGTACCAAGGGAGGAGAAAAGATCCAAAACTCCGTCGGTCTCTGCGGCGGGAATCCGTAAAACAAGGGTTGCAAAACGGTATGCACGGGAGGTTGCTTCATTTTCCGAAGAGGATTGAATATATCCCCCTGCCTGCGCAACCTTCTCCCTCAAGGTGGCAAGGAAGGTGTCATAATTCTTTGTTTGGGCCGTCACATAAACGGTACGGATCAGCTTGCGACCGCTATCCGCAACGCCTTCCAGGTCGGCACTGCTTTCCCCCTTCGAGGGCGCTTCGTTAGGCAGGCTGTTTCCGCCATATTCCCGATCTGCGCCGGAAGATTCTCCACCGCATCCCGCAAGGCAGGCAACCACCAACAACAAGGACAATAGGACGATCAGACACTTGCGCATCATAAAAACAACTCCTTTTCTTTTATCATACCATACTTTTCCCCCATTCGTCAAGATGTTCGACAGTTTTTTCGAAAAATAACAAAATAATTTCGCATTTTCCCCCTTGACAATCGCACTAAAATGTATTATAATAGTTAGGCAATGATCTGCAGGTGTAGTTCAATGGTAGAACTCCAGCCTTCCAAGCTGGCCACGGGGGTTCGATTCCCCTCACCTGCTCCATTTTTTTTATTGCAAAATCTCTTCCGAGATTCATTTTCGCTTTTTCTTGCACGAAGCGGAATCGAACGGGTTCGATTCTTGCCCTCTTGCGGTGCCCGAAAAAATCGGCGCATCCGTTGGTGCTTGATTTTTTCGACCGCTGCGCCGGATCCGCCTTGCTTCATCCGCCACCGGCGGCGCTTCGGCGAATCCGCCCACCTGCTCCATTTTTTTTATTGCAAAATCTCTTCCGACATTCAATTTCGCTTTTTCTTGCACAAAGCAAATGAGACGAATCACAAACAACCACTTGGGGGTTTAGCTCAGTTGGTAGAGCGCCTGCTCCGCAAGCAGGAGGTCACGGGTTCGACTCCCGTAATCTCCACCACCCATTCCCACGTCAAGTGGGAAATAACAGAAGACGCCGCATGAGCAACCTTTACTGCCCATGCGGCGCCTTGCTTTCTCCAAGCCACGATCACCAATCGTGGCTTATTTTATTATCTCGGAAGATTTTCAAACACTGTTCTCGACAAACGGAATCCAATAAATTAACAATCTTCTTATTTTACACCGCTATTCGCTTTGAATAGCGGTGTTTTGTTGTAAAATTAGCCGCTATAATTATATATTATTTTTGTAAATTAGGGACAAACACAAGGAAAACGGGATTTTACTTGTCTGCCAAAAAATGGTAAAATATGGAGAAAGGAGGGGTGGACATGGAGAAAGAATCTGAATTGTACAATGCGATCTACAAAGAAATCAGTGAAATCGTCGGATTAGATGCAACACTTAAGCTCTATTTACGGTTCAAAGGACAGCAAATTATCTTTCCTGTTCGCCTCTACAATCCACACATGATTCAGCAAAACGTTATTAAAGAATTTGATGGGACAAACATTGCAGAATTGGCCAAGAAATACGATTACTCAGAAAAGACCATTCGACGAATGATTCGTGACAGTGTGGAAGAAACAAACTTTGATGATGAAAATTAAGATGCGAAAGGAAGTGAAATAACGTGGGAATTATAGTTTTGTGCGTCGTAATTGTTGGACTTTTTGTTATGTTCAAGTTCAGTGCTATTTTGGGCGGCATCATCTACTTAATGGCATTTGGGTACAGTCTCTATATTCTTCGAAGCCAAGTCGATTACAACGGAACGCTCTCTATTATCAAATTCTTGAAGAACATCCGAAAAGACAATTTTTGGAAAGAAGGAATCTACACCGTCATCGTGGCAGTGTTGCCATTGGTGATTCTTTTAGGGACGTACCTGTGGATCTTTGTAGATACTGCAAGATCTGTCAATTTCTTTTACAACTTATACAGTTAACAATATTTGAAAGGTGGAATTCATTATGAAAATCAATTTTTCCGGCATTGGCAAAAAATTGGGAGAGGTCAAAGATAAAGTCAGTGACGCCGCTGAAAATGCAAAACTGGGAGAAAAATTTGCCGATGCAAAGAAGAGCTTTGGTGACAGTATGGCCAAAATGAAGGAGCAACAGGCTGAGCATAAGCAACTTTCGGATGAAGCAAAGGCACCGGTAGAAGGAGCAATTGCCAGATATCAGGTCATCTATTTAGGTGGATTTCCCATGAAACCTCAAAAGAAATCTGACTCTCTCTCCATGGGGTTAAACATCTTGGAAGACCGATTCGTTTTCAAACCCGAACTTTTGGCAAAACAGCAATGGTTTGGAGAAGAAAATTTTGAGGTCCTCTACGATAGCGTAATCAAATTCGAAATCGTAAAACGTCAAGTCAGCACTACCGAAGCCCTGCTCAGCGACGGCGATACCAAGAGCCTGGAGCAAATGAACAACATCGAAATCACCTATGTCAATGAGGGGGGCGACGATTTTACCCTTCGAGTGGAAATGCTTACCGGGATTACCGTTTATGGTCAGGCAGAAAAATGCCGCGAATTGGTAGACCTTCTGAAAGAAAAACAAATCCTGAAAAAACTCAATAAGGCAGATCAGAAAGATGCCGCTCCCGCGGGACAGCCCGACGTTCTCGATCAGATTGAAAAACTCGCGAAATTAAAAGAAGCCGGCATCCTAAGTGAAGAAGAATTTGCCGCAAAGAAAGCGAAATTGTTAGAAACTCTGTAAAATGAAAAACTAAAAGCGCCGCATAGCCAAATCTTTCTTGGCCATGCGGTGTATTTTTTTAATCGCGGTCATCAATTCTGTTTTTTTACCTTTTCAAAATTTACTTTTGCATTAAACAGGAACAGAAGAACTACCCCCCATGTAATCAAGTCAATTAGGCTATGAGTTCCAGTCAAAAACGCTTAGAAAAAGATATTCGTGTACATTATTTGAAGTTTTTGAGAGAAATGCACACCATATATTGTGCTAGTTCTATAAAAAGACACAATATATTGAGAAAAAAGCGTTGACAATTTGTTCGAAAAATGATATAATAAAATAAAAAACAAAGGAAGAAAATGTCTATTATGAGTAAAAACAATCCATCTTCTACGCTGGCCTCTTTTGCCACATTAAAAAGCCTGTGTGACGAGAAAAAATATCAGAGTCCTTATCAAATACTCAGGGAATTTATTCGCTACATAGTCATTACGGAACATCTTTACTCCTTTTCTACTGCTGAAATGAATAGTCTCTTACAAAAACATTTTGGTTTTACCATACCAGAAGCGGTTATTCGTTCTTCGCTAAAACATACAGAAGGTATTTCATTAGAAGACAAAATCTACTCTGTGACAATGAACGCCATTGAAGAAGACTCTGTTTTTGAAGAAAAGCGAAACGAAGCTACTGCATATGAATCCTGTATTATCCATCAATTATCGGAGTTTATTTTTGAAAAAACCGGAAAGAGAATGAGCGACGGAGAATTAATTGAGGAATTGGCTTTATTTTTAACTGATTACTCCCCGCTTCAACAGGATTACTCCCCGCTTCACCATACCGAATATACAGATTTCATCGGAGAATTTATTTTAAAGAATGAAAAGGACGCAGGTATCCAAGAAGGATTAAACAGAATTCGCGAAGGCAGTATTCTGTACATGGGCTTATGCTACAATATGGGAGAGACCGGAAGTATTAAGACACCTCTTTCCCTTTATTTAGGAACGGAAATTTTGTTTAGTCTTGCTGGGTATAACGGTCAAATACACCAACAATTTGCAAACGATTTCTTCGAACAGGTCCGTATGGCAAACTCCGGTGGCCAAAAAAAGATATTCCTACATTATTTTTCGGAAATCAAAGAAGAAATTGATGACTTCTTTGATAATGCAAGTGATATTGTAGAAGGAAGAAAGAAGCAATTGTACAGCAAACCTGCGATGATTGCAATTACAAACGGATGCAAAACATCGGCAGAGGTCGCAATAAAAAAATCAGACTTTTATCACATGTTGAAAAGTTCTTTCGGGATTACTGAAGATGAATGTAAAGACTATTACGATGAAATTCACTTCTCTTCAAATCTTGAAAGCCTGGAGTACAACACAGAAGAGAGCTGCAAAAAAGCAGAGCTCGCACTTAAACTTATAAGTCATATTAACAAGCTTCGTGAGGGTGTTCAATGCCGTAATGATATTGATTCTAGGCATATAATAATAACGAATGCAGGAATCACTCTCCACATTTCAAAAGAACAGTCAGAAATCATTAAGGATGAGAGTAATTTAGATTGCATTTGTGGTTTTGCCATTTCTTTGGACCGAATAACTAGCCTTTTATGGTACAAACTAGGCAATGGATTCTCTAAGAAAAAATTTCCTTCTAATGTAAACGCACTCCTGAAAGCGCGTGTTGTATTATCCTCCAGTATAGCAAAAAATGCAGAAAAAGAATATACTGAAGTGAAAAAGCAATATGAAGCTGGAATAATCTCAATGGACAAAGTCGCCGCCCGTATTATAACGCTCAGGCACAAGCCAAATCTTCCTGAAGAACTGAAAGGAGATGACATCGACGAAAGTATGGATTTTTCTCCCGAATACCTGAGTAGATATGAAGAACAGTACAAGAACACTCAAAGTGCGCTTGAAGAAAAAACTAAACTCATTAAATCTATGGAGGAGGATTCCGCTAGAAAGTTAGCTGAAAAGGAGGAAAAAATCGTATCCCAAGAAGCCGTAATAAGAGGGAAAGAAGATGAAAATACCATATTAAGAAATAAGCTTCTAGAATATCAAAGAATCGAAGAAGAAAAAAATAAGCGAAGAAAATTGATAAAAAATATACTCTTGTTTGTGTGGAGTATTATGTGGAAGATCCTTATAATTATTGTTGGAACAGTTATTATTGTTGCGCTGCAATCTAAGTTTGGCTGGAACTTTACGCCTGTTCTTTTCGTTGTAGATGCTGCAGGCCTAGCATGGGCCATTCTTAGCAGCATAATAAAGGCGAAAAACAAGTATTTAACAAAAAATGAGAAGGACAATATTTCTTAATTTTTTTCTCAGAACTACCGTTTTTTCCCTTTAAGCGTAGCAATGAACTTGTGAAATATATATTCTAACCTAAACGCACGTAGGTGCGGGTAGGAGGAATATAAATGTCTGTAACATTTGGTTGTGGATTCCGGAGGATCGGGTCGGTGGATGAGGTGTCGGCGGTGTTTGCCGAGGCGCTGATTGCCGGGCGGTTCGACGAATTCTTTGCGACGGTTGGAATTTCTAAGGATGAGGTCTTGTCTGTCGGGGTAATCCTGGAAGAATACGCCTGGATGGTCCTCGGTGAAGATCTAAATGCGGAAGACTTCTTTCCCGGGGAAGATGCTGTTCAAACCCTTCAAAGCCTCGGCTTGGAGAATGGAAACAGGATCCTTCTGGGCGCCGGGACAGTACCAACAGAAACCGTTCCCGGAGAGATAACGGCTTATGCCATACTCCTGGATTCTCATCAAACCGAACCAGAAAAGGAAAGCTTTTTTTCTTTGTGCCTTAGGGTTTCGGGTCGAAGGCGCCTTGGGAGGTACTACATCGTATTTCCTGTACCCCTAACGGTTTTTTCGGGCAAAAGAGAACAAATAAATAGCAGAAAGGAAACAAGCGGCTTCGCAGAACCGCTTGTTTCCTTTTTTTAGGTAATTATGAAATTTTACACTGAACGAGGCTGTCGTTATACTTCATTCGGCTGGGATGAATGGGGTAGCGATTGTTTTGATTTTTCAGGCAAAATAGTTTGTCTTCGTATTGTTTCAGAAAAGAAAGGATTTCTTTTTTCTCGTCTTTGTAGTCATCGTCCAACCCCCAGACGATAAAAACCGCGTCGACCTTCTCAAATAAGGAGGCGTACTTCTTGAAATCGGTTTTTGTGGCCTTGTCAATTCCGCTTTGTTGGGTGGAATAACTCTCAAAGATATTCAGCATGTAAATCTCGCTATAACCGTAAGCATCCAGAAACCGGGAAAGAGTCGTAATGGTCTTGTCGCTCCGTCGGTCGTTCGCCTTGCTGGGATTGATTCCAATGGCGATAGCGGATCTTTCGCCCTCTGCCTCCCAATAGGCAGTAAGGCAACTGCGGTTTGCATTATCCTTGGAGTATTCTCCATTTTTGGTGCAAACGGTTAATTTTCGGTCGATTTCTTTCAATTTTTCAATCTGTATAAGCTCTGTAAACACGTAATCACCCCATACCTGTTTTTCCAAGCCTATTATAGCAAAGATTCCCGTCGATTGCAAGAACTGATTTCTAACATTTTTCTGCATCTGTTCCGCCAAAATTACGGGTTTACGGGAAAACGCAGTAATACCAAGGAGTTGGGGCGTGTCGGATTGCGGGAACTTGCGGGGCGAATACGGGATTTTTCGGGTACGGGATTGCGCCGGTGGCATGGTTGGGGCGCAAAAGAACGAACAAATAATTATAGTGACGTTCCCGTCCCAAAAAAGAATTAAAAAGCGAACAAATTATTAGGAGGTACCTCATGACACCCAGAAGAAAATGCCGGTTGGCGGATTCGTCTCAAAAGGATACGGATCTGCGCCAATTCGCACAACTGATTATCGAAGCAATCAACACTACCGTTCCCGGTAAGAATCCGAAAGTCTTCTCGGATTATTTCTCTACAGACCCACTGACGCAAAGCGAAGCGGTGTCTTTGGGAAGAGCGCTGGCAAAAATCCCGGAATTAAAGGATTTGGGAAAGACAGTAACGACGTTTCGGCTCTTCGACGGAAGAACCTACGAAAGCGAAGCGTCAAAGGAACCGATCAATACAAAAAAATCAAGACCCAAAGGAGGGCGAATGAATTGACCAATGAAATCCAAAGAAAATACTTAACCATCAACGATATCAGGGAGGAATACCTTCCCGTAAGCAAAAAGAAAATCCGTAGTTTCGTAAAGAAATATCTTCCTGCAAAAAGCATCGGTGGACGAATGTTTGTGGAACGGGACGCTCTGGAGAAGCTGTTGGCAGATCCCGACCGGGACGTGCTTCCGTTGAACTGATGTAATGAAAACCATACGAACCTTGAAGATTTCCCCCAAGCGTCATCCGGAGCTTTGCCAGATCCCCTGCAATAAAGAAGGGTTACAGAAAAAACTTCAGGCAAAGAGCGTAAAAGACCTTGGAATTTTGGAACTGGAAAAAGGAATCTACGTAATTTACCATAAGTACGGCGCAATAGACGGACTTCCCCCCAACCGATACGTTCATGAGAAGATCCTTTCGGGAGATTTCTTTCTCGTGCAAATAAAGGACGGGAAAACTGTTTCAGATCTTCCGGAAGAAGTGTTCAATCGCTACCTTGTGCGGTTTTGGGAACCGGAAAATCACACGGAAGAAGAAGCCTTCTTCTCGAATTTAAAGAGCTTATTTGATGGGATATTAAAAAACGAAAACCCCCTCCTTTAAAATATATATCCTATATATAACCGATAGTGGCTGCGGCTGCTATCGGTTAAAAAATTTTAGGAGGAAAACCCATGAAAGAAAGAATCATCAAGGTCTTGAAGGTTGCGCCGGGAAAACGCCCCGAGCTCTGCAATCTGAACAACGATCTCACGTCTCTGCAGGAAGCGGTGTCGGAAGGAGCTCCTCATCGTGGGCTCATTGAAATCATTACGTTACCCGATGAAACCTGTCTTCTCTGCAATGAAGAAGGGAAGCTGATCCCCCTTCCACCCAATCGTCGTTTGGGGAGAGACATCATCTGCGGAACCTTTTATCTGACCGGCCAGGATGAAGAAGGCGATCTGACCTCCCTGTCTGCAGAACGGGTGGAATATTACGTGAAGGTTTTCGGCGATCCCGAAGATATCGACCCCGCTGAGGCACAGGCCGCATTTCTCACTGATTTCATCGTATTTTAAGGAGGCACTATGATTTACAAATTAGGAGTTCCCGAGGACGTGGAAAAGATTCCCAACATCCCCGAAACCGTCAAGGAAATCCTCCTTCGTCAGGTAGAAGTCCTGTGCATGGAATATGGCAAGGACCGGGACGTAGATCAAAATGACGGCGGGTACGTTCTCTACGTCCCCTTGGGAACCGCCCATGAAGAATTGCAGAGAACCGTGCGCTTCTCTCTGAACGAACCTGAGCTGATCCAGTGCTATCCTCTCAAGGATCGCAACGTTTGCCTTGCTCTGTACCTGTTAAACAACGAATACTCCGTTGCTTTGGTGGCGGAGAAACATAAATAAAGGAGAAAAACCATGATTACCGAAAAAGAAACCATCCGTTGTGAAGCCGTGTTTAATGAGGACCGCACCCATCGTGTCCTGTGGAAACGAGTCTGGAATAAAGATAAACCTCTTGCAATGGTGCTGATGCTGAATCCCAGCCAGGCAGACAGTCTGGTCAGCGATATGACCACCTTTCTTGTGGTAAACAACATTACCCGCCTTGAAAAGTACGGTGGAGTGGTGATTTCAAATCTCTTTTCTCAGCTGACGCCCAAGCTGAATTTCCGATGGCACCCCGATGAGGAGCTGAACTGTCCCGAGAACGATACCTACATCCGCAAAGCCGCCGAAGAATGCGAGATCATCATTCTCGGCTGGGGAAAGGGGGTAAAGGACAATCAAAGAGTCCTGGATCGCATCGAGATGGTAAAGGAACTTCTTTCCGACTGCAAAGAAAAGTTTGCGGTCATCAGTGATGGGGAGAACCGGGGGATGCATCCCTTGACGCCTTCCATCCGCTCTCAATGGGTTTTGGAACCTTACGAAGAAGAGACCGACCCGAGTTCCGAAAAATAAACTCCTCCGTTCCCGCATGAGCCCCATGCGGGAACACACAAAAAAGGAGGCAAAAGCCTATGATCCGCACAAATAGCAGAGTTGCCCTGTATGCCCGCTTCAGCTCTGACAATCAGAGGTCGGAGAGTATCGACGCCCAGATCCGCGCTATGGAAGCCTACTGCAAGCAGCATCATTACGTCATCGTCAAGACCTACACCGACGAGGCGAGAAGTGCAACCACAGATCGCCGTCCCGCTTTTCAGCAGATGGTGGCCGACAGTAAGGATCGGATCTTCGATATTCTTCTGGTTCATAAACTGGATCGCTTTGCGCGGAACCGATACGATTCTGCGGTCTACAAACGGGAGCTGAAAAAGAATGGGGTGCTGGTTTACAGTGTCCTCGAGAACCTGGACGATAGCCCGGAAAGTATCATGATGGAGTCGGTATTGGAGGGTATGAGCGAATATTACAGTTACAATATCGCACGGGAAGTCATGAAGGGGCTGAAAGAAACTGCTTACCAAAGCAAGCACACGGGAGGGGTCCCTCCATTGGGATATGACGTGGATCCTGAAAGCAAAAAATTGGTTCTGAATCCCCAGGAAGCCGAGACTGTTCGCATTATTTTCGACCTCTACAGCCGAGGATTTGGGTATACACCCATCATCGATACCCTCTACCGGCAAGGGAGAAAGACAAAATTGGGAAAGGATTTTCAGAAGAACAGCCTCTACGGAATTCTTACTAATCCGAAATACCAAGGAATCTACGTCTTCAATCGCAGTTCTGCCAAACGGGTGGACGGGACACGAAACAGTCACTTCTATAAGAATAATGAAGACATTATTACAGTGGAAGGCGGTTGCCCTCAAATCGTTCCCACGGAAATCTTCGATAAAGTACAGGAACGCATCCGGGAAAACCGTCATGCGGGAGCGCGAAACGTGGCAAGAGCCCGGTATCTCCTGTCAGGGCTTGTTTATTGCAAAGAATGCGGGCGGGCCATGGTAGGAAATTCTCACCATGCGGGACGGGATAAGAAGCTCCATATTACGTACCGATGCCCCAACAAGCGAAGACTTTGTAATAATAAGGAAATCAATCGGGATTATCTGGAGCGATGTGTTATTGCTCTTCTGGAAGAGCAAATTTTCAATCGTAAGGCGCTGACCGGCATTGCAAAGAAAATTCGGGACTCACCGCCGAATGACCGGGAAACGGCAAAGGCGAAGGCCCTTGAAGATCTGGAGCGAATCAATGGAGAGCTTCGAAACGTGGCAGATGCCATTGCCGCAGGGCTGATTTCCGAGGTCCTGATTGCCCGTCTTCAATCTCTGGAACAGGAGAAAGCTTCCGCAGAGGCACTTCTGACAGAATTGTCGGAAGTTCGCACCCCGATGCCCGTAGATGCAGACCTGATCTTTTCCGAATACCAAAGGCTTCGGGAAGCTCCGTCCTCTCCCGAATACCGGGAATTCATTCGGAGCTTCATTCGCCGCATTGACGTGGGTCGCTACACCGTCAACGTCACCCTGAAAACAGGACTCGACGTCTGCCCCGCCCTGGACACCTCCGTTCTCCTCAAACGGGAGTTCATCTACCGGCAAAGAAAGGCGTCCTGAGTGGGCGTCTTTCTTTGTTAAAAAGTAACGAAATTTTTAGCATGTTTTTTGTCTTTTTTTTGAACTTCCCTGTCTTGGTTAGGCTGGCGTCGGGAGAACCGGTGGGCAAAACGACGAATTAAAAAACCGGCCAAATCGCCGTAATACTTGAAAAATGCAGAAAAATATGGTATAATATAAGAGGTGGTGGCGATGAATCTCACGTCTTCGTTTCACCACCTGTACACCTAAGCCCCGTTGCCGAAAAAGAAAGGAGTCGTAACAACATGTTCCAGTTTACATAGCAAAAAAGTATCCCCTGCGAGCACTAACAAGATTAAAAGAAAGGAAAACCGTTTAATATGAAGCTACAAAAAAAATCACCCTCTCTAACAGAGGGCATCTACTTGTCCACCATCACTTCCGTTATTGAAGACACGCCTGAAGAAGGCAAGTTTACCATCCACTACAAGCTTACCGATGAAAATGGTAAAAACTATCAAAAACGTGAAATTTTTCTAAACTCCACAGACAGTCGGCGCTACGTGGCGCTGATCGATTATCTCGAGCACTCTCTTGGGCATCCTGTCGAAGACACTGCTCAGCTCGTTGGAATCAAGGAAAAACTAACCCTTGCCTACGGGAAAGAAACAAGAGGTGTTCAATACCTAAACATCACGCATCGTGAGTTTATAGGCATTGAACCCGCTGCCGAAAGTGAGGGTGCATAATGTTTGTATCCTACGACTTCGAGGACTTCTTCACTGTTGTCTTCGACGAGCATGAGAATAAATCCACCTTATGCCAGCAGATAAGCGTAGTCGCGGTCAAAACCGATGTTGACGACAAAAAGCAAACGCTTGTCATCGAGATTCGTTCCGGTCCTGATTCTTCGGCAACCTTCGAAATGCCCAGGGGTAATCTCTATAGAAATCTACTTCCGACCTTGGGTGAGTATGGTTTGAGAATTGCAGACGATAAAGATTCGATCAGCGTGCTTCAGGAAATCCTGCTGGACACCGAAAAAGGCGCGGCGAAGAGCTTCTCTTCTAAAGCTCTTGGTTATCACTATGTGAACGGCCAGCGGTGTTATCTGCTCGACCGAGACCTTTGTGGAAAGTTCAATCTGGAATCTACATGTGCTAACCTGGTATCGCCATCAGGTAATTTCCGAGATTGGCATGCAGGGGTTGCTCCGTTAATGCAGTCACATCCTCCCTTCGCGCTTGGAGTTGCAATCGGTGCCACTGCACCGCTAACATATAGACTTAAAAGCGCCGGGATCTCCCTGGGTGCACCGATTTTCGCGCTGGTGGGAGAGACCACAAGCGGAAAAACAACAACTCTCCAGGTTTGCAACAGTATCTTCGGGATCCCCGACGAAAAAGGTTTAACCGAAACTATGAACGCAACCGAATCCTGGTTTTACGCTACACTCGCCGGCAGAAATGGCGTAATCGTTGGGTTTGATGAGACAACAATCGGTGTTGTTAAAGACCCGTCAAGCCTCATATACACCATGGCTGGCGGAAAGGAAAGGGGCAGATGTTCATCGGACGGATCTCGCAAGGATCCAAAAACATGGTCAACGTCCATCTTGCTCACCGGCGAAAATTCTCTGTTGGCTCAAAGCTCAAAAAAGGGCGGTCTCTTTGCCCGGCTTATTGAATTCCGGCAAAACTGGACTCGAACAAAACAAGATGCCGATCAAGTTTTAAAAACGATCTCCACGAATTATGGTGTTGCTGCAGCACCCTTGATTAACACGATCGAAGCAATCTCTGACGAAGATCTATTAAAGCGATTCAAAGATTGTAACGATGAGCTGCTTCAAAATATTCCAGCACCAACCCAACTGACAGGACGTATCGTCAAAAAACTTGCGCTCTTGCTTCTCTCCTGCGACGTTATAAGCAAAGCTTGGGATGTCAACATCGACAGAAGCGCTATTATCCAAATCCTGGTGGATGAATTAAACGAGAATCTTCCCTTGGTAGATCCGCTCGATCGCTTCTATGAGGGGCTGCACCAGGAAATCGCTCAAAATCCTGCTCTATTCCCTCACGCGAGCACCAATAAGGTTCTCCTGGGACAGATGAAGAAGCATGGAGTGATTGAAGTTATAAACGGCAAAACCGTCGTCTGGCTTTACTGTGACTGGCTGGATCCCTTCCTCGACAGATACGGTCTTGACTCGTCTCCGCAAATTCTTCGCAAAATGGAAGCCCGAAAAATGATTCTAAAGCGCGGGGACCGATTTAAGGACGAGAAAGCATTTGGCGGTGTCTGTGCAAAAAGCGTATGCATCCCATTGAAAACGAACCCGCTGCCCACACCCGTTAAGAAAAAACCATCGAAAAACCCCCACACAGCGAACCATAATCTTCTCCTTGATGACGATGACGAAACTCCGGACAAACCGGAATACGATAATAACGGCGGTGCTGAAGAATGAGAAAAGCTGACCGCTATACGATAAGAAAATATGATGATACCAATACTTTCCTAACTTCGAATACAGAATCATCTATGATTTTACATACAGGAGGGCTCCGCAATGACGCGTAAATTTCAGACCTGCCGAGCGTCCCTCGATACTCCCCAAAAGACCAAAAAAACGGTTCAAAACCCTGATAAAAACCCAAAGCGCGACGTTGCGCTGATCGCACAGATCTTGCGCGCGTTGTAAACGACTAACCCTGAGGCCGTACCCTTTCCGGGGTACGGCCTCTCACTAAGAGAAATGAGGCCGTTATGAATACCATGAAATCTGACCGCAGAGCCGCCGTGGCTTACATGCGATATTCCTCCCACCATCAAACCGAAAACTCCATTGAATACCAAAGAAAAAACATCATCGATTATTGCAATGCCCATGACATCGAACTGGTTGAAGAATTCGTAGATGCCGCACATACCGGCACCAACGACCGAAGACCGTCTCTCCAGAAAATGTTCCAGGCAGTGCAAAGCAAACCCCGTCCCGAATGGGATGCGATTCTCGTTTTCGACCTCAGCCGTTTCGCAAGAAATGCGGCCGATGCATTCCATTACAGAGCTATACTATACGATCATAACGTTGAATTAATCAGCATTACCCAGGATTACGGCGACTCCGACGAGGCTCAACTGATTTTGGGAATTCACCACCTGTTCGATGCTCAGTACAGTCTTAAAAATGCTCGGCATACCCATTCGGGCATGATGACAAAAGCACTGAAAGCTCTTCACTGTGGCGGGAAACCGCCGTTAGGATTCGATCTCGATATAAACAAGAAGCTTGTTGTCAACCAAAGAGAAGCTATCATCGTGCAGGAAATCTTCGATCTCTACGAGCTTAATTACTCCTATGATCGCATGATCCAGATTCTCAATGAAAAAGGTTATCGAACCAAGAAAGGAAATCCGTTTCAGAAAAACTCGTTTCGGGAAATTCTTACACAAGAAAAATACATAGGAACTTTTCGCTGGAATCGGGTTCGGAAGAAAAATCGTCGCGGCCATCGAAATAATCATGAATATAAGCCCAAAGAAGAGCAGATTATTATCCCCCACGTAATCCCTGCCATCATCGACGAAGACCAGTTCAACCGCGTGCAAGAAAAGCTCTCCGGAAGAGCAAACGGAATGGCTGAATCCAAAGCGCGTCAACACTACATGCTCAGCGGGATCAAGGTGCTGAAATGTGCAGAATGCGGCAGCTACATGATTGGCAATCTCGGCAATTCCCATGGCAATAAATACAAAGAATACTATTGCCCCAACCATAAGAGCAAGACCTGCTCTACCAAGAATATTCGTGCAGAGCAGCTCGACCACTGGGTTGCCGGCTGGCTGGCAAAAGATTTCTACGACAGAAGCGACGTAAACAAAATCAACGCAACCTTAAAGTACAACGATTACTACTCAATGCTGACAAATCATTTAGCAGGACTAAAGGAACGGCAACGAAACATCGTAAGGGCTGTTAGTTACGGGTATACCCCAGTGTTTACAACCAACTTAAAAGAACTGAGTAAAGAAATCCAGTCCACCGAAGCAGAGCTTTCGAAGATCGAGGCGGAAACGCTGCAAATTACCCCCGAAAACAAAAAAGCGTTGACCAAAAAGCTCGCACGCAAGCTCATCGACTCCGATGACCTCGCCGTGAAAAAATATCTGAAAAGCATGATTCAGGAGATCGTTATCAGTAACAAGAGCATCTCCATGACCACTGTCGATTTTTAGTAAAAAACAAAGAACCTGATTGTCTAGAAGGCAATCAGGTTCTTTGCATACTAATCATACAATGAAAATTGTACGATCCAAAAAGCCGAAGTAGGACGTAATGGTTTTTAAACAATTCCTTTGGCGTGATGGTGATAGTTTACGATACCTATTCACTGCTTCAATAGCATTTCTTGCCGCTCTTTTGTAATTGTTTGGTCGGAACTGTTTATGAACAGAAATGATTGTATCATCATCTATAGAGGACAGTATGGCGTGACAATCCTTTGTGTTAACATACATTCTGACATAGAAACTATACCAATCGTCTTTTCTATGGAAAATAGTTCGTCTGTTCTCGGGAAGGATTTCTCTATAAGAAAGTTCCTTATCTAAGACTTTTTCTCCTTCACGATTAGGATATTCGTCAATCACAGAAAAAACTGTAACGCAATTTTTTAAAATGCTCAATAAAGATTCTTCCTCATAAGCATCACAAATTTTATCGCTATAAGGATTTGCCCCCCTAAAAATATCAATGATTAAATGCAAATTTTGTAATTTCTCTAAATTCTTCAAAATTGTGTCCTTGTATTCCACAATTAATGTTGAGAATCGTTCAAGATAAACAGCATCATCCACAACTTGCATGGACAAAATAAGAATATTAAAGACTTGGAATATTGATGTTTCCATATTTAATTCTTCTATAGCATGATCAAACATCAGTTGAATTAGTTCTTGATACTCTTGTTCATGTTGTTGCTTAAGCATTGCCACCGTTAACTCAAAAACTTCTGAATCAACATCAAAATTTAACAATTCATCCAATCGAGCATTTGCAGTGTAAATACGTGATGAGATGTATTTTGCGTAGAAATACTCAAAAAAAGAACGATGGAAAAACTTAAATTTTTCCTCTTGCGACGGGACAAACAATTCAGTCCGCTCTGAACAGAATTTGAGAAATTCATCCAACGCATTTTCAGCATCCACTTCACTTGCATATTTAGTTTTGTAAACATTCAAGAGACTATTTTTAATTTGTTCTCTTTCAACATTTGAGTTATTTGGAATACACATTTTTGAAAGTTCAATAAACGTACTATCTTTCATTAAGGGAGAGATTTTTAACCAGTCAAATTCTTTAGAAGTTTTCTCCTTTTCTCTTTTATTTGCAATATAATCAAAGCATTTCTGGTATAACTCCAACTTGTTTTCTGGCAATTCTCTCTCTGCTTTGTATATATTAATAAGCAGTGATAATACCAAAAAACTATTTAAAAAATCTTTCTCAATTAATTTTTTCGTTTGATTAATAAAAGAGTCCTTGTCTTCTTCTTCAAATTTTCCCAAGGCAATCATATTATCTACATATTTCTCTATTTGGTTTTCTTCTAAGGGGCAAATATTAAACACCTCAAT
Source organism: Clostridia bacterium (assembly GCA_017623895.1). Classification (GTDB taxonomy): domain Bacteria; phylum Bacillota; class Clostridia; order Oscillospirales; family UBA644; genus RGIG995. Next base: position 6,971 of record JAGAOB010000029.1, on the reverse strand, counting down.
ATTTTTTTCTGGAATAAAACCGCGATCTCTTGAAGTAATACAAATTTTATTGTTAGGATTTTGTTTTTTCAAGAAAGAAATAATAGATTCATGCAAGGAAGCTCTTTTTGTTTTATCTACTTCATCCAATGCATCAAGCAAGAGAATGCATCGCCCGGCATCTAAATAGTGCTGAACAAATTCTGTTGAAACGTCAATCAACGTGCTTGTCCGGATGCTATTCTTTAAGAACTCAATTACTGAAACAGGAGAATCTACATTGTTTGAATAGAAGTATTTTAGTTCCCCGTACATTACAATATATTCTTCCGGTCTAAAAATATTCAGTCTTTCAAAGTCGTTTATAATCTTTTTTTGAAACAATGATTTCCCATATCCCGCTCCCCCAGTAACATACACAATATTGTTATCGATAAAAATATTATTCCAAGAATAGTGTTGACTATGTATTCTAGGATGACGACCAGGCTTGCACAGTACGGGTGGAACATAAAACGACTCAAAGGGGAATTTGTCTAATAAATAAATGTGCGCTTCAGAATTTTTGGATTTTAAAATCTCACAATACTGCTTTCTCGTTGTTTCAAAATTCTCTGGATTACACCGTGTTGAAAAAAGTTTCTTTTCCAAAATTTGCAAATCGTTTTGTAAGGTATTAATGTGATCAATTATCTTAGCAGCCGCCCCATCCATTTTGGAATTAATTAAATATAGCATCTTAGCATCATCCAAAGAAAGACTGGATACTATACATTTTTCACACACCACAAACAAACGATCAAGAGCGGTATAAATATTATCACGAGAAGGTGGATTTAAAACATCATTTTCATGATATAACATTAACAGTTTGTCAGTCAGATGATTTAACATAGTCTGAGTTGTAACAATGTTAGCTGAGTTTATATATTTTCTTATAGACGTTTGCTTGCTAGCATAGTTAGTAAATATCTTTTGCTCTAAATATGCACTTATAATATCAAAAAAACGATGAGAATTGAGATAATCAATAAATGTTCCCGAATCAAAAACCTGACGATTCTCCTCGGGTATGTCTGAATACAATTCAGAATTTATTCTTTTTAAAAGATCTTTTTCCTTCTTCTGGAACTCATTCCTTCCCACTAACTTTATAATCATATACTTTACAACATCGTACACAGCACTCGTTAACAAACTCGTCCCTAAAGTTGAAATCAATCCCATAACAAAATAGTCCTTTTTCTTTTATTATATCATATTTTTTTTAAGATTTCAATAGGATTCTACAAAATAACCTATTCAAAAAACATTACAAATTGGGATATATTAGAAATTGAGGGCAAGAGGGATTTCGTCTTTACTTTAGCGAGTCGATCCATTTCCTTTGGGTCGTGATCATCGCGGGTTATGGGAAATCTCCACCACCCATTCCCACGTCAAGTGGGAAATAACAGAAGACAACCCATGAGAAACCTTTACTGCCCATGGGTTGCCTTGCTTTCTTGGGGCCACGATCACCAATCGTGGCTTATTTTATGGGGTTTTGTAATTTTGAGGCCATTTGTGTCTTAAATTCAAACATTTATTGTTTTGTATGGGAGGCGATTTCGTTCCTGTTTTTGCCGGGCAATCCATTTTCCTTCCGTCGGGAGGATGGCGGGTCATGGGCAACCTCCACCTTCGGGAGGAGGGCTTGACATCGGCGGAGGATTGTGGTATACTGGGAAATAAAAAAGACAAAAAATGGCCAACGGTTGCGGAGAATTGACGAGACCAGAGGCTGGTTTTTTGTTATACTGAAATAAAAAACGACGGAGGCATGGATATGAAACAGTTTATGATAACCGATTACGGTGCAATCCCAAACGTTGAGAGTGTCCAAACCGAGGCAATTCAAAAGGCACTGGACGCTTGCTTTTTGGCCGGCGGCGGAGAGGTCATCATCCCTGCGAACATGAGCTTTGTGACGGGAGATATCCGCATCCGCAGCAACACGACGCTGCATCTTATGGAAAATTCAACACTCCTTGGCAGCAAAGAAGTGAAGGATTATTTTCATATTCATGACGACCCCATTGAGCCGCTGCCCGCAGAGCAGAACACTCGTTTGCGTGTGGACAATAAGAGAGAGTTTGATCCCAAAGGGAAAGGCTTCAAGGCATATTTCTATACCGCAGGAAGTTACTGGAACCACGGACTCATCCGTGCCGTGTACGCGGAAAACATTGCATTGATCGGTGAAACAGGCTCGAAGATCGACGGGCGGAATATCTATGATCCTGAGGGCACGGAGCATTATCGCGGGCCTCACGGCATCAATATGCACTTTTGCAAAAACGTGACCCTGCGCGGATATACGATTCAGAACACAGGTAACTGGGCGCATGCGATTATTCAGTGCGAGGGGATCACCTTTGAGAATCTGACCGTCAATGCGGGACACGATGCACTGCACACCCGCGCGTGCTCCAAGGTGTTGATGAGTGGCTGCAAGCTGTTCACGGGCGATGACTGCGTAGCGGGTTTTGACAATCTGGACGTGGTGATCCGCGATTGTGAGATCAGCTCGGCATGCTCGGCCTTCCGCTATGGCGGAAACAACATTCTCGTGGAAAACTGTAACATATGGGGACCTTGTCCTTACCAGTTCCGCGGCTCCTTTACCATGGAAGAAAAAATTGCAGGCGTGACGACCTCGGCGAGAGGACGCAACAATATGCTCAGCTTCTGGACGAATTTTGTTACGGAAGATCTGCCCGTGCGCAGGCCTGCCGGCAAGATCCTGATCCGCAACTGCACGGTCAAAAATGCCGACCGTATGTTACACCTGAATCTGTCGGGCAATGAGCCTTGGCAGATCGGAATTCCTCCGACGGATATCACCTTTGAAAACATTAAAATCGAGGGTGTTAAAATGGGGCTTACCGCTTACGGCATCGAGTCCTCACCGGTGGAGATCACGCTCCGCAACGTAGATTATACCTACGCCGAGGGGGCCGAGGGAACTCCCCTGTTCCGTGTAGCCCACTGTTCCGCCATCAACTTGGAAAACGTAAAGGTCTCAGGCTTTGCAGGAGACTCTTTGATTCGTGCTTGGAGTGACGGCGTGAAGGTGAACACCAAAAATCTTGATTGCGATCTTGGCGAAGGCAAGCTTCTCGTCCGAGCAGATGAGGAATTTGTTTGTCGCAGCATTTAACGCAACGCCCTTTACATCTCATTTTAAGTAAAAATGGTAGCGTGACCATCCGATTTGGCGTCTTAAAAAATGATGGGTGGGTGAGCGAGTTTCGGGAGGATGGAAAAGAACTTTGTTGGAAATTGGACTTTAGAGGGATTTTGGCTCTGCTTTGGCTTTGCCGTCTATTTCCTTGCGATCGTGATGATCGCGGTTATGGGTGATCTCCACCATCCATTCCAACGTCACGAGGGAAACAACAGAAGACAACCCATGAGAAACCTTTACTGCCCATGGGTTGCCTTGCTTTCTTGGGGCCACGATAACCAATCGTGGCTTATTTTATGGGGTTTTGTAATTTTGAGGCCATTTGTGTCTTAAATTCAAACATTCTCGGCATTGTATGGAAAAAAATAGTGTTTTATGATATAATGGAATTACTAAGAGTCGATTGGATTGAAATATCTTAAAATTCATGGGACAACCAATAATTAAAATAGGAAATCGAAGCAGAGGAACGAGGTATCCTATATGTGCAAAAAAAAAGCAACAAATCAGTTTGTTCCGTTGAAAAGAGAACAAAAGCAAAAACTATATAATGAAGCACTAGCTTTCTATGAATCGGCAGAATGTAGTCGAACGTACACTCCAGAACAAAAACACGTTGAAAGTCACATACCCTATATTGTCAATATGACTTTTTGTGCGGAGCTGCTTCTAAAGTTTTTATTGCTTGAGGAAGGAAAAAATTTAGAGTATCTCAAAAAAAGGGGTCACAATCTAAAGGCGCTTCATAAAACATTGCACCGCGAAACAAAAACCCTGATACATTCTTCTTTTAAGCGGCCGTTAATATATAACATAGATAACGAGCTAAGCCGGGCCAAAAATGCATTTGTAAAATGGCGCTACTTGGTGTTGGATAAGATTTCCGTCCCAGAAGACAACCATAAAGAAAGCAGAATACCTTTTGAGAAATGGATACGTTTAAAACCTGGCGAACAAAATAAAATAATAAAGCAGCAAAGAAAGATGGGGCATATTTCCCCGGGTTTTCTCAAAGAATTCAATGAAGTATTAATGAAAATTTGTAAGGATCGAATTTGAGCACAGGATGGCTTCACTTTATTAGATATGGTTTCATTTTATAGATAAAAAACGAATACTACAGCAGGAGGCATTCATGAACAAGGACTATAAAAGAGTAGCCACAACACAAGAGCGACTGACGGAAATGTTACAGAAAACAGGAAAACGAGCCGCTGACCTTGCAAAAGAAACAGGGTTACATAAGGCAACTATTCATAGATACCTTACTGGAGCGGTAGAGCCTCGGCAAGAGGCAATGCTCAAACTTGCCCTTGCTCTGAATGTTTCTGAAACATGGCTGTGGGGATATGATGTTTCTCCGGCTCGTCAAGATTGGGAAGCAGACGTTGACATCATAAACAATGCAGTCATAAGAATGAGAAGTGACAACGATTTTATGTCGGTGGTAGAAGCGTTGCTCGCACTTGACTCCGAAAAATTTAGCGTCGCAAAAACTGTAGTAACTGCACTCAAAAAATAACCTATTCCCTGAAAATGGATGGTTACAGCAGCGTGACCATCCATTTTTTGGTTTTGGGGAAATCATGAGAGCGCGATAGGGCGTCAGGAGAGTGAAAAAGGGTGTTGTTGGAAAGTGAGCTCAAGAGCGATTTCATCCCGGCTTTGGCTTTGCCGTCTATTTCCTTGCGATCGTGATGATCGCGGGTTATGGGTGATCTTCATAAAATAGCCAATCGAGAAAGAGAAAAATGTTTCGAAGGGGCTTGACAAGGGGAGGAAAATATGGTATAGTACGGTCAAGGAATCCCCGAAAAAAGAACACGAGGAGGATATGTTATGACCAATGTAAAAATCACAAACGAAGCCTTTCGGCTGAAGTATAATCTGGACGGCGTTCAGCCCCCCGCCTTAGACGGGCTGGTTTGTGCCCGCAACGACAGCGCCGCCTTTCAGATCGTTCTCCAATCCGACAGCCAGTACAGTGTCAACGTGGGCACGACGGAGTGGTTTTCCCGCAAGCTGCACCTGCGCGGACCCCATGAGCGTCTGCGGGTTGCCGTCAAGGCGCCCTTTGAGACGGAGGTTTGCCTTGAAGGGATGATGACAGATCAGGACGATATTGAAAAGGCCGATCTGCTTTTGGCGCAGGACGTAATCGAATGCAAGGGAAACCTGCCCTCTGCGGTCTGGGCAGAGGTGAAGGTGCCGAAGGACGCCGCCGCGGGAGAATATGCGGTGACAGTGACGGTATTCCGCTCCGGCTACGGCGAGGACGAGGAGATAATTTTGTCGGAACAGATTCCGCTGACCGTGGCGGAATATGTGCTCCCCGATCCGAAGGATTGGAAATTCTACCTCAATTTGTGGCAGCATCTGTCCTCCGTTGCCCGTCATCATGACGTGAAGCTGTGGAGCGACGCCCACTTCACCGTCCTTGCGGAATATGTGAAGGCCATCGCCGCCTTGGGACAGAAATCCATCACCCTTTGCGCCGGAGAAATTCCCTGGGGAGGACAGGCCTGCACCGCCGATCGGGAGCACCCCAGCAATCTGTTCGAATACTCCATCGTCCCCATCACCAAAAAAGCAGACGGCACCTTTTCGTATGATTTTACCAAGATGCAACGCTACATTGACCTCTGCACCGAGGCAGGCATGTCGGGCGATATCGAAATTTTCGGACTGGTCAACGTATGGCAGCAGTTAACCCCCACCCAACTCTGCGAGGGCTATCCCGAACGGATCGTTCTGCGGTACATGAACGAGGCCGACGGACGGATTTGCTACATCCGAGACGCAGAACAGGTCAAGGATTACCTGCGCGCTCTGGAAGCCTATTTCCAACGCACCCATCAGATCGAGCGGGTGCGCATCGGCGCCGACGAGCCGGGAGACGTGGATCGCTATCGGGAAACACTGGCCCTGCTGAAAGAGGTTGCCCCCTCCTTCAAATGCTCCACCGCCATCAATCATGCGGAATTCATTGAGGAATTCAGCGATCAGATCGACACCAGCGCACCCTATCTGGGTTGTGTCACCAAGGAATACGATAAGCTGATCGAGCACAAGGCCGCCTTCCCCCATAAAAAATTGCTTTGGTATACCTGCGGATATTATTCCGTACCCAACAATTGCCTGATCAACCCCCTGACCGACAACCGCATGGTGGGTCCTCTGACCGATTGGCTGAAGATGGACGGATTTTTGCGCTGGGATTTCTGTCTCTATTCCGACGATCCCCGCAAGGACATTCGCTACAGCGCCTTCGGCACGGGAGACATGAACTTCGTCTACCCCGCCGCCAACGGCAAAGTGCTGTTGTCGCTGCGGTATAAGAACCTGCAGCGTGGCATCGGAGACTATGAACTGCTCCGCGCTCTGCGGGAGAAGGACCCCGCTGCCGCAGACAATGCACTGAAAAAGGTTCTGCGCATCGAAACCCTGGCCGATCTGGCAACAAGCCGCAACATTGTCGGGAAAGCCGTGGACAAGGACAACCCCGCCGCCCCCTTCAGCAAGGACTGGAACGACTACAACAACATGAAACGGGAAATCCTCAACCAATTGAAGTAATCCCCAAAATATAACAAAAAAGAGCCAATCCGTTTTGGATTGGCTCTCAGACTGTCGAAAAAGTCCAAGCCGGTTTTTTTGTAAACTCAAATGTTCTATTTGCGAATAACAGGTAACTTTTGAACCGAAACAATCCTTCCACCGCTTTGCGGTCCCCCTCCCTTTACACAAGGGAGGCTTTATTTTT
>JAGAOB010000028.1 GCA_017623895.1 Clostridia bacterium | reverse complement strand
CCAAGGAAGGCATCAACGCTGCTATGAAGGCTGCTGCTTCCGAATCCTTCGGTTACAACACAGACGAAATCGTTTCCTCCGACGTAATCGGTATGCGTTACGGTTCTCTGTTCGATGCTACTCAGACCATGGTAACAAAGATTGACGACGACACCTACCAGGTACAGGTTGTTTCTTGGTACGACAACGAAAACTCCTACACAAGCCAGATGGTTCGTACAATCAAGTACTTCGCTGAACTCGCATAAGTTACTCGCTTTATTATTCCTCGTACAAAAAACTCGCATAAAGAATCCCCGCAGATGTCCGATTGGATGTCTGTGGGGATTTTTGGGTTCTTTGGTGGAAACCTGCGGGGGAATGTTTACTTTTGCTGTGATTTGTGATATAATGTTGGAAACAACGTGACTGTTACACAGGAGGATAGAGAATGACAATAAAAGAAGTAAGGAAATTGCTTTCCGTTTCTCCATCCGAACTTCGTTTGCTTCGGAAAAAGGGGATGTTGGATCTCGAATGGAAATGTCAGGACTACTCTGAAACGGACGTTGCTTTCCTGAAGAAGATTCTGGGATTAAGACAACTTGGATTTACTGTTGAAGAAATTGGAGCAATGCAAAAAGAAGAACTTTCCTTCCCGGAGGCAGCAAAAGGGGTGATCTCCCGAGTGGAAAATGAAATTGCTGTTTTGGAGAGTGCTTTCCCCGAACTTATAAACAACACTGCAACCCGTGCGGGAAGAGATGTTTTCGTTCAGAAGGCTGCAATGGAAATCACTCGTTCGCTTTTGGATGAAAACAGTTCCTTTGATGAATTGGATGAAGAGATGCTGTGGACAAAGCTTGCGGAATCGGAACAAAACAGTCAGGAGGCTTCCGATGACATCCGTGCGTTTGTCACAGTTGCGCAGAGCTTGCTGAACAAGGCATTTTTTGATTTTAAAGGATTGCGGAAAAAGTTCGGTGTCCTCGGTGCGTGTGTGTTCATATTGGCGGTGTGCTTTATCAGCGTATTTGTCCATGTGGTGATTCAGAAGGGATCCCTTGGAGACGCATTGGGTGATCTTGCAACGCGGATGATCGTTATTGCTGTTGCTTTGGGTTTTGTGCTTTTCATTCTTCTGTTGGTCAGAAAAGCGCCGAAAGCCGCAACCATTTTTGCCTCAGTGCTTTTGATTCTTGGCCTTGTTTTTCTGGCGCTTTGTTTTTTGCTGGCGATATATGGAATTATACAAATTGCTTTCTCATAAACGCCCGTTGGCAAACAAAAAAGAAAAGGCTTCCATTCCAGGGATGTGTGAATCCGGATTAAGGAAGCCTTTATTCTATTCTTGTGCCAACAATTTCTCAATCTTCTCGCAGATCATATCAAGCGCCACGGGGTTGGTGCCGTTTGGGATGATGATATCCGCGTTCCACTTGGTGGGCTCTACGTATCGTTCGTGCATCTTACGAACCGTTGCCAGGTACTGGTTGGTGATGGAGTCAAAGCTTCGTCCCCGTTCTGCCATGTCCCGTTTTGCGCGGCGGAGAATGCGGATGTCCGCTTCCGTGTCCACATAGATCTTGATATCGATGAGGTCAAGGAGATCGGGATCGGAGAAGATCAGGATTCCCTCTAAAATGATGACGCTTCCCGGGCGGATTTCCTCCGTTTCGGGAGCGCGGGTGTGGCGGGTGTAGTCATATTGGGGGATCTGTACCGTTTCCCCCGATTTCAGACGGCGCAGATGCTCCGTGAGAAGCTCCGTTTCGAAGGCGGCGGGCTCATCGTAGTTGATCTTCACCCGTTCCTCTGCCGAAAGCTCGTCCTGCGCGCGGTAATAGCTGTCGTGGCTGATAACGGGGATATTTCCGCCGAAGTGGGTGCGGATTTCGTTGGCAAGGGTGGTTTTTCCGCTGCCTGTGCCCCCTGCAATGCCGATGATTACTGTATTCATGGTGTTCTCTCCCGGGGATCAGGTTTTGGACATTTTCATGACCAAGGCAACGGGCAGGAATTTTGCGAGGATTTTGTAAAGCTTAAAAAAGGGATGGGGTGTGTAGTTCATTCTGCCACGACGTGCGGCTTTTAAAGCCCCTTTTGCTACCTTTTCGGGGTTGCAGTAGGGGAGACGGTCAAAGGTCTTGGAATTGCCCTTGATGGCTCCAAGATAGATGAACTCCGTATCCATGGGCCCCGGGCAGACTGCGGTTGCGCGGATTCCCTTTGCTCTCAGCTCCTCGGTAATACCGTAGGAGAAGGCAGAAACGTAGGACTTCGTTGCGCTGTACACGGTCATTCGTGCGTTGGGGCAGAAGGATGCGATGGAGGAAATATTGACGATGCGTGAGCCTTTTTTCATGAAGGGGATGGTAATGTGGGTCACAGCGGTGAGACCGCGGAGGTTCAGCTCGATCATGCGGAGCTGGTCACTGAGCTCCCCTTCACCTACGTTGCCCCAGTAT
>JAGAOB010000027.1 GCA_017623895.1 Clostridia bacterium | reverse complement strand
GCCGTCCGAGAGGAAACGAGGCGGGAAAGCTGCAGCACAACCGTAGGCGTTGCGATCAGCGGGATCGCAGGTCCCACGGGAGGGACCGACGAAAAGCCCGTGGGAACGGTTTGTTTCGGCTTTTGCATCGACGGAAGCACCGTCACCGCAACCCGCCGCTTAAAAAACAGAGGGAGACAAGCGGTTCGCACCGCGGCAGTGGATTTCGTGTTTGAGACTTTGGACTCTCTTTTATAAGCAAAAAAACAGGCGGAGAACGTACGGTTCTCCGCCTTCTTTTTTTATTCTTCCCGGGCTTTTTTGGTGACCGACACCCATTCGATGCGGCGGTCAGACACCTGGGTAACCCGCAAAAGCAGGTCCTCGGTTTCCGCTTCGGGAGTGGTTCCGTCCTCGGGGACCGCGCCAAGCAGATCCAGAACGTAGCCGCCGAAGGTTTCGTAGCCCTCTGCGTCCAAGGAGATGTGCAACGCCTCGGCAACCTCGTCGGGGGCCGCGGATCCCGAAACGATCCAACGGTTTTCACCCGCCACGCGGATCTCTTCCTCCTCGTCTCCCCGCAGGTTTCCCACCAGGCAATTCAACAAGTCGTAAAAGGTGACGACGCCCTGCATTCCGCCGTATTCGTCGATCAGGACCGCAAAGGTTTCTCCCGTGTCCTTCATTTTGGAGAACAACACGTCGGCCTTTCCGTGTTCTGGGACGAACATCGGCTTGATGCGAGCAGAAGCCACGGCAGATTCGAAATCCGCATTGGCGGCGGCTCGGAAGAATTTATCCGCATCCAAAACGTCCAGAACGTCGTCCGCCGTCTCGCCGCAAATGGGATAATAGGAAAAGCGGGTCTCGTGCAGGATCTTTTTCCAGGTTTCCGCACTTTCTCCCTCGTACAGGATCACAACGTCCCGACGGTGGGTGCAGATCTCACTTAAGTCGGTATCGTCAAATTCAAAAATATTGCGGATCATCTCGGTTTCCGCCTTGTCGATGGTCCCCTTTTCGCTTCCCGATTCCAGCATCATACGAATTTCTTCCTCGGTGACCTCGTCGTCGCTTTCGTTGGGGTCGATCCGCATCAGACGAAGCACGCCGTTGGTAGATTTCGTCAAGATCCAGACGAAGGGGGCAAACAGCACCGAAACGAAATTCAAAAGCCCCGCCAGGCGCAGAGCCGACTGATCAGGGTCTTTCAGCGCAACCCGCTTGGGAACCAATTCCCCGAACACGATGCTGAAAAAAGACAAAAGGACCGTAATCAGGAATACGCATACCGTATCCAAGACCCCCTCGGGGACAGGGACGCCCGCCTTCAGCAGGACCTCCACCAAGGGCTCGGCAAAGTTTTCCGCGGCGTAAGCACTGCCCAAGAATCCCGCAAGGGTGATGGCGACCTGCACCGTGGATAAAAAGCGGGAGGGGTTTGCCGTCAAGGACAGCAGACGCTTCGCCCGTTTGTCGCCGTCGGCGGCAAGATGCTCGATGCGGGCGGCGTTGGAGGAAATCATCGCAGTTTCGGCACTGGCAAAGATGGCGTTCAACGCGATAAGAACGATTTGTAACAGAATTGCTGAAAGCATAGTGTAAATAATCCTCAATTTCTCAAAAAAATTGGAATAAAAAACAACAAACGGACATACCGCATCCCCGCGGATACGTTATGCCCGTATTCACTTACAAAAGCAGATGGTATGCATCGGGAGGGAGGGGGTCTGCCCCCGTCCTACTGCCACAACCGTCCATTCCGCTTTCACCGTCTCTTTCATTGTTCGGAGAAAAGGTCTCTCCGTAATAGGACACTATTATATCATAAATAACGACGTTTGTCAAGTCCAAACCGAAAAAGCAACATTTCAAAAAAAATGCATCCCCGAAATTTCTTCGGGGATGCGATGAATTTCCTTTGATCGGAAGATCAATACATTCCGCCTGCGGCACCTGCGGCGGCAGCGGCGGCTGCGGCATCGGCGGCGGGATCCTTCTTATCGGCAACCACCGATTCGGTGGTCAGGATCATCGCGGCAGCGGAGGATGCGTTTTCGATGGCGGAGCGGGTGACCTTGGTGGGGTCGACGATGCCCGCGTCGAACATATCGCAGTAAACCTCCTTATAGGCGTCGTAGCCGAAATTCTTCTTATCGGAATTTTTGATGCGGTCCACGATGATGGACCCGTCGATTCCTGCGTTTGCGGCAATCTGACGAACGGGAGCCTCCAGAGCGGAGAGAACGATCTTGATGCCCGTCTTTTCGTCCACCTCTTCGGTGGCGTCCAGCAATGCGGAAACCGCGGGAATTGCGTTGATATAAGCGGTTCCGCCGCCTGCGACCATTCCTTCCTCAACGGCGGCCTTCGTCGCGGCCAGAGCGTCCTCGATACGCAGCTTCTTTTCCTTCATTTCCACTTCGGTAGCGGCGCCGACCTTGATGACGGCAACTCCGCCTGCCAGCTTCGCCAAGCGTTCCTGAAGCTTTTCCCGATCGAAGTCGGAGGAGGTGGTGTCGATGGCTTTACGAATTTGAGCGACCCGTGCGGCGATGGCGTCCTTTGCGCCCTTTCCGCCCACGATAACGGTGTTTTCCTTTTGAACCTTGACCTGATTGGCGCGACCGAGCAGATCCACCGTCGCCGTCTTCAGATCCAGACCGATCTCCTCGCTGATGACCGTGCCCCCAGTGAGGATGGCGATATCCTGCAGCATTTCCTTGCGACGATCGCCGAATCCGGGAGCCTTGACGGCAACGCAGGTAAAGGTGCCGCGCAACTTATTGACAATCAGCGTGGACAAAGCCTCGCCCTCCACGTCCTCGGCAATAATGACCAATTTCTTGCCCGACTGAACGATCTGCTCCAACAGAGGAAGCAATTCCTGAATATTGGAGATCTTCTTATCGGTAATCAGAACCAACGCGTCGTCGATGACCGCTTCCATTTTGTCGGTGTCGGTTACCATATAAGGAGTGATGTATCCGCGATCGAACATCATTCCCTCGACCACTTCGCTGTAGGTTTCGGCGGTCTTGCTTTCTTCCACGGTGATCACCCCGTCGTTGGTCACCTTTTCCATTGCCTCGGCGATCAAGGTTCCGATGGTCTCGTCAGCAGAAGAGACGGTGGCAACGCGGGCAATGTCCGCAGAGGATGCAACGGTCTTGGAATTTGCCTTGATTTCCGCAACGGCGGCGGCAACGGCCTTCTGAATTCCCTTTTTCAAAACGATGGGATTGGCTCCCGCGGTCACGTTCTTCATTCCCTCACGAACCAACGCCTGTGCCAGCAGGGTTGCGGTGGTCGTTCCGTCTCCCGCCACGTCGTTGGTCTTGGTGGAAACCTCTTTTACCAGCTGTGCGCCCATATTCTCAAAGGCGTCCTCCAGCTCGACCTCCTTGACGAGCTGAGCGCCCATGTTTTCGGCTTCGTCCTCCAGCTCAATGTCCTTTGCGATGGTCACACCGTCGTTGGTGATGAGGGGAGAACCGAATTTTTTGCCGAGGACCACGTTGCGGCCTTTGGGGCACATGGTCACT
>JAGAOB010000026.1 GCA_017623895.1 Clostridia bacterium | reverse complement strand
CAAGAGGTTCGGAAAAATGGCACGACAAGTTTCATTCCTATTGACTTTCCGTCGGTTTTGCGGTATAATGGTTTTATCGAAAAATATTGCCGCGCGTTGGTTTTGCGTTATAGCGATTTTATCAAAAAGCACTGCTTTTTGTTCATTTTGCGGTATAACGGTTTTAGTGGAAAAAAGGGGAGTTGGGTTGTGAATTCCAAACAAAATCCTTTGTGGATCGTAGTGGGTGCCGTGGCTTGCGGTGCCGTTGCCGTGGCGGTTTTGGCCTGCCTTCCGTCTTGGAGCGGAATGGGGGATCTGTCTGCCCTGGAGGCCATCGTCGAAACGGTGAAGCGATGGATGGGACTGTGAAAAAGAATATCTGTCTTCTGTTTGCCGTGTGCCTGGTTCTGTTGACGGGATGCTCTTCCCGCAAGGTGGAGGCACAGACCTGGGCCTACGATACTCTTTGCACTGCAACGGTGTGGGGCGGGACTGACTCCGCAGCCGTGTTTACCTCGGCCGCGACGGAGGGACAGGCCCTGCTGACCCCGGACGGAGCGAAGCAATACACTTCCTCTCAAGACGGCGAGACGATAGCGATCAGCTTGGATTTATTCAAGATTCTAAACCAAGCCGGTATATTATACGATCTGACGGCGGGCGCATACGATTTTACCGTAGCACCCCTGTCCGATTTGTGGAACGTCAACGCCGCCGTGGCTCCTCCCAAAGCGGAATCCATTACGGAGAGGCTCGCCCTTGTGGAGTTTGATGCCTTGACCTTTACCGAATCCTCCCTTACGTTCCGCAAGGCGGGAATGGGGATCGACATCGGTAGCGTAGGAAAGGGCTACGGAGCGGATTATACGGTAGCTGCCCTGAAAAATGCGGGTGCCGAGGCCGGGGTAATTTCCTTTGGAGGGAACGTTACCCTGTTCGGGACCAAGGACGGAGAGCCCTTTCGGATCGGAATCCGCGATCCGCGGGGAAATGCATCGGATTATTTGGGCGTTTTGACCGTTACAGATACCTCGGTGGTCACTTCGGGGGCGTACGAACGGTATTTTGAATATGCCGAAACGGTTTATCATCACCTGTTGGATGCCAATACGGGTTATCCGCGGGAAAGCGACCTTCTTTCGGTTACGGTGATCTGCTCTGACGGAGCCCAGGCAGATATGATGTCTACCGCCCTGTGGCTGATGGGGATGGAGGATGGCTGGAAGCTGTATGAAACGCTTGGGAAGACCGAGGGCTTTTTGCCTGCCGAGGTGATTTTCGTTTCTCAAGACGGCACCGTTCGGGTCAGTGACGGAATTGCACCGCATTTCGCCTTGACCTCGGATGATTACACGCTTTGGAAGGATTAGGACGGGACTTATGAACCAGCGGGTCAAAATCTGGGATATCGTGCTCATCGCCGCCTTGGTAGGGGGCTGCTTTCTTTTGAGTTTTTTGCCTAAGGAGCAGGGTGCAACCGTGACGGTTTCCGTGGACGGAGCGGTGATTTCCGTAATAGATTTGGGCCGCGATACCGTGGTGGATCTTCCCGACGGAGGACGGGTGATCGTGGAGAATCGTACCGTTCGCGTTCAAAATGCCTCCTGCCCTGACCGTCTTTGCGAGAAAATGGGCAAAATTTCCGCCTGCGGTGAGGTCATTCTCTGCGTTCCAAACCGCATTTCGGTTCAGATTTCGGGAGAGGGGGTAGACGCCATTGTCGGTTAACAAAAGCTCTGCCCACACCGTCGCCCGTATGGGACTTTTGCTGGGGGCGGCGTTGATTCTGTCCTGGGTAGAATCGGTTTTGCCCTTCCGGATCCCCGTGCCCGGAGTAAAATTGGGATTTTCCAACATCATCACGATGGTGGTGTTGTATCAGTATTCCTTTCCTGCGGCGCTGCTGTTTGGAGGATTGCGGGTTTTGTTAAGTGCCGTTTTTCTCGGACGGCTGTCCGGCGTGCTGTTCGGATTATGCGGAACGGTCCTTGCCGTTTGCGGTATGGCAGTATTGAAGCGGCTTGCCTGCTTTTCGCCTCTCGGCGTCAGTTCTGCAGGGGCGGTTTTTCACGGAATCGGACAGCTGGCGGTGGCCTCGGTAATTCTTACCCCCTCCGTTTGGTCTCTTCTTCCCCTGTTGGGCATTTCCTCCGCCTTTTGCGGCGTCGTTACTTGGATTCCCCTGCACGCTTTGGGACGCTATTCGGAGATTTTTCCCTTTGGGAAAGAAAAAAGTTTGAACAAAGATTAAAACATCCCGAAAACACTTGCAATAATGGGCAAAATATGGTATAATATACGGTGGACGAGCCTCGTCCGCAATCTCTTTGTTACTCAACTCAAAATCTATCAGAGGAGTGAACGATACTATGAACTACAACAAAAAAACCGTAGAAGACATCGCCGTTGCCGGCAAGACCGTTCTGGTCCGCTGTGACTTTAACGTCCCCCTGAAGGATGGCGTGATCACCAGCGATAAGCGCATCGTCGAAGCCCTCCCCACCATCAAATACCTGATGGGACAGGGTGCGAAGGTCATTCTTTGCTCTCATATGGGCAAGCCCAAGGGAGAAGTGATTCCCAAGTATTCTTTGGCTCCCGTTGCCGCCCGTCTGACCGAGCTTTTGGGGGTCAACGTTCCCCTTGCCGCCGATACCATCGGTGAAGACGCCAAGGCAAAGGCTGTCGCCCTGAAGAATGGCGATGTTATGCTTCTGGAAAATACCCGTTTTGATAAGCGGGAAGAAAAGAACGATCCCGAATTTGCCAAGGAAATGGCTTCTATGGCGGAAATCTACGTCAACGACGCCTTTGGCGCCGCACATCGTGCTCACGCCTCTACCGCGGGAGTTGCCGCATATCTTCCCGCCGTTTGCGGTTACCTGATTCAAAAGGAGATCGGCGTTATGGGTAAGGCCCTTGCCGATCCCGAGCGTCCCTTCGTTGCTATCCTCGGCGGTGCCAAGGTTGCGGATAAGCTGAACGTAATCGACAACCTTCTGACCAAGGTTGATACCCTTATCATCGGCGGCGGTATGGCGTATACCTTCCTTGCCGCACAAGGAAATTCCGTCGGTACCTCCCTTTTGGACGAATCCAAATTGGAATATTGCCGCAATATGCTGAAGAAGGCGGAAGAAAAGGGCGTGAAGCTCCTGCTTCCCATCGATACCGTCATTACCGATGCATTCCCCGATCCTATCGATGCTGAAATTGCCGTGGAAGTGGTTGCTTCCAACGCGATTCCCGCAGACAAGATGGGGCTGGATATCGGTCCCAAGACCCGCGAGCTGTTTGCCGATGCGGCAAAATCTGCCAAGACCGTGGTCTGGAACGGGCCTATGGGCGTGTTTGAGAATCCCACGCTTGACAAAGGTACCATCGCCGTTGCACAGGCTCTGGCGGAATCCGAAGCCATCACCATCGTCGGCGGCGGAGATTCTGCGGCCGCTTGCGAGCAGCTTGGCTTTGCCTCTAAAATCACCCATATCTCCACGGGCGGCGGTGCTTCCTTGGAATTCCTTGAGGGTCTGGAGCTTCCCGGCATTGCCTGCTTGCAGGACAAATAAGTTAGCATAAAAAATACGACTGCACAGAGGCATCCGTCTCTGTGCAGGATTTTGAACAGGAGAATCGAATATGAATACTCAATTGAGAAAAACCGTCATCGCCGGAAACTGGAAGATGAACAAAACTCCTTCCGAAACCACCGCCTTCATCAAGGAATTGGCTCCCTGTGTTGCCGATGCGAAATGCGACGTGGTTTGCTGTGTTCCCTACGTTTGTCTGCAGAACGCCATCGATGCTGCCAAGGGCACAAATATCAAGATCGGCGCACAGAATATGCACTATGAAGCCAAGGGCGCCTACACCGGTGAGATCGCCGCAGATATGCTCAAGGATCTCGGCGTGGAATACGTCATTATCGGTCACAGCGAACGCCGTCAGTATTACGCTGAAACCGACGAATCCTGCAACAAAAAGGTTCTTGCCGCGTTGGCTGCAGGGCTGAAGGTCATTCTCTGCGTGGGTGAGCTGAAGGAGCAAAGACTTCAGGGCGTTACCAACGAGGTCGTGGGGATGCAGACCAAGATCGCTCTTCAGAACGTGAAGGCAGAGGATTTAAAAAACGTCATTATCGCCTACGAGCCCGTTTGGGCGATCGGAACGGGGCTGACCGCCACCGCAGAGCAGGCCGATGAGACCAACGGGGCTGTCCGTGCTGCCGTTGCCGACGTGTACGGCAAGGACGTGGCAGAAACCGTCACCGTCCAGTACGGTGGATCTATGAATGCCGGTAATGCTGACGAGCTTTTGGCAAAATACAACGTAGACGGCGGACTGATCGGCGGAGCTTCTCTGAAGGTTCCCGATTTCACCGCAATCGTCAAATCCGCTTCCAAATAAGGGAGAAGAAATATGAAAAAGCCTTTGGTTCTTTGCATTATGGACGGCTTTGGTTTTAACGACTGTGATAAGGTCAACGCCATCAAGGCCGCCAATACTCCCAATCTGGATCAAATCTTTTCTACCTGCCCCACTACTCAAATCGGCGCCTCCGGGATGGACGTGGGGCTTCCCGACGGACAGATGGGGAATTCCGAAGTTGGGCACACCAACATCGGCGCGGGCCGCGTCGTGTATCAGGAATTGACCCGAATCACCAAGGCCGCAAATGAGGGCGCGCTGATGAAAAACGAAGCCCTGGTTGCCGCTATGGAGAATTGTAAGACAAAAAATTCCGCTCTGCACCTGATGGGTCTTTTGTCCGACGGCGGCGTTCATTCCCACGTGGAACATCTCTATGCCATCGTTCGTATGGCAAAAGAGTTTGGCTTGACTGAAATTTTCATTCACGCGCTTCTCGACGGACGGGACGTTCCTCCTGCTTCCGCAGCGGACTTCATTGATGCCGCAAACGAGGAATTTGCTAGAATCGGTGTCGGAAAAATTGCCACCGTGATGGGGCGTTTCTATGGAATGGACCGCGACAACCGTTGGGACCGGGTCGGCAAGGCGTACGCCGCCTTGGTTTACGGCGAAGGGAATCAGACCGATGATGCTGCCGCTGCCGTCCGTGCTTCTTACGAGACGGTGGACGAGGACGGAAAGCACCTGACCGACGAATTCGTTCTTCCCACGGTGGTCAACGGCACGCGCCGCATTGCTTCGGGCGACAGCGTGGTCTTCTTCAACTTCCGTCCCGACCGTGCGCGGGAGATTACCCGCACCTTCGTCGACCCCGAATTTAACGGGTTCGAGCGCAAGGGTGGAATGTTGGACGTATTCTACGTCTGTATGACGCAGTACGATGCCTCGATGCCCAACGTAGAGGTGGCGTTTAAGCCCCAATCGTTGAAAAACACCTTGGGTGAATACCTGTCTGAGCAGGGGATGACCCAGCTGCGTATTGCCGAGACCGAAAAATACGCCCACGTTACCTTCTTCTTCAACGGCGGCGTGGAAGTGGAATACCCCGGTGAGGATCGGATCCTTGTGGCTTCTCCCAAGGTCGCAACCTACGATCTTCAGCCCGAGATGAGTGCTGTTCCCGTTTGCGATAAGGTCGTGGATGCTATCAACAGCGGCAAATACGACGTGGTGATTCTGAACTACGCCAACTGCGATATGGTCGGCCACACGGGAATTTTTGAAGCCGCGGTAAAAGCGGTGGAAACCGTAGACGCTTGCGTGGGCAGAACTGCCCGGGCCGTGTTGAATATGGGTGGTATTATGCTCCTGACCGCAGATCACGGCAACGCCGACTGTATGATTGCCGAGGACGGATCTCCCTTTACTGCCCACACCACCAACCCCGTCCCCTTCGCCGTCATCGGCAAGGATTGTAAGCTTCGGGATGGCGGCAAACTGTGTGACATTTCCCCCACCATTCTCAAGCTCTTGGGCCTTGCCCAACCCGCCGAAATGGACGGCGAAAGCATTATCCTGTAAGGGTAGACGGTTTTTCCGTACTTTCTTTTCGGGAGAAAAGAAAGTACCAAAGAAAAGCCAAATCCGCCGCAATTCTTGCGTCGGGGAATGAAGATTGACCGCTCTGTGTACACAGAGCGGTCTGTTTTTTATCAAGTTCAAAGGAAAGAGATTCTTCAATAGCGATAGTCTTGTCGATAAGTTCTCCAAAACCGTAAAGAGTTCAGGAAGACATCCAAGCAAGAATTGGACCCAAAATAAAAAGAAGGATAGTAACTATTGGATCCACTGCAATACAGACAAATCCTGAAATCACAAAAACGATTGATGCAAGTATAAAAACAGCTCAGCTCTTGCTAAACCTTTGATTTTTTTCCAATGTTGTCATACATAATGACGACCTCCTTAAAAATAAAAAGTGTGTGCAATCGAAATCACACACTGAAAAATGCTCGACTTCGATTTGCTACCACACAAAATCGTTACGTTTCCGTAGAAATGAGAACGAGGAAGTCAGCACTTTTACCAAGGGTAATTGTGCTCACTTCTACGGATTTTATTCGATTTTGTGTGGTGACTTCATTATATCATATTTTTTTTCTATTTGTAAACCCCTAAATAAAAAAAGTGCCGACAAATGTCGGCACCCTAAATATTTTATGTTACTTTCGGCGTAAGTATTACGCCGACCTTAGCTTTTCTTTTTGGTACTTTATCTTTTCGCGAAAAGAAAAAGTACAACCACAACTCACGCTCTCTAACTACTTCGCGGCGGTTTCGCAATAGATGCAACGGTAGGTGCGTTTTTCGGGGTCGGTGAGCTTGAAGACGTGCTTCAGCTCCTGTTCGGTGGAGGTGATGCAGCGGGGGTTTTTGCATTTCAAGACCCCCGTGAGGGTTTCGGGAAGGTCTACAGTCTTTTTCTCCACCAACACGCCGTCCTTGATGACGTTGACGGTGATACCCGGATCCACGTATCCCAGAATGTTCAGATCCAGGTCGATTTCCGCGTCGATTTTGATGATGTCCTTTTTTCCCATCTTGCGGCTATTGGAATTTTTGATAATGGCAACGGTGCAATCCAGGTCACCCAAGCCCAAAAGGTCGTAAATCTCCATTCCCTTTCCGGCGGAAATGTGGTCGATGACGAGTCCGTTGCGAATGGAATCTATACGCATTTATTCCACCTCCAGCAGTTTCAGAATCAGCGCCATACGGATAAATTTTCCGTACAGGACCTGCTTGAAATAGCAGGCTCTCGGGTCGTCGTCGATCTCCACGGAGATCTCGTTGACCCGCGGCAGGGGGTGCATAATGCTCAAATCGTCTCTTGCGTTTTTCAGCTTGGCGGGGGTGAGGATGTAGCTGTCCTTCAGCCGCAGATAATCCTCCTCATTGAAGAACCGTTCCCGTTGTACGCGGGTCATATAGAGGATGTCAAGCTCGGGGAGAGAGGCTTCCAGATCGGTGGTCTGGGAGTATTCAATGCCGTTTTTCTTCATCGTTTGCTTGACGTAGCTTGGGACCTTCAATTCTTCGGGGGAGATAAGGACGATCTTGATATTTTGATACCGACACAAGGCTCCGATGAGGGAGTGGACGGTTCTTCCGAATTTCAAATCTCCGCAGAATCCCACCGTCAGTCCGTCGAGGCGGCCCTTTTCCCGTGAGATGGTCAAAAGGTCGGTCAGCGTTTGGGTGGGATGGTTGTGTCCGCCGTCCCCGGCGTTGATCACGGGGATGGATGCCGCCTGTGCCGCAACGAAGGGTGCACCCTCCTTGGGATGGCGCATTGCAATGATGTCGGCGTAGCAGCTGACGGTCTTTGCCGTATCGGACACGCTTTCTCCCTTGGCGGTGGAGGAGGATTGAGCTTCGGAGAATCCCAAAACGCTGCCTCCCAATTCATACATCGCCGCTTCAAAGGAAAGGCGGGTTCGGGTGGAGGGCTCAAAAAAGAGCGTTGCCAGCTTTTTCCCGCGGCATTTTTCGGCATATTTTACGGGATTGGCGATAATATCGTTTGCTTTTGCGATCAGTTCGTCGATCTCCGCAGGGGAAAGGTCGAGAATGTCAATCAAGCTTCTCATTGTTTTGCTCCGTTCACCGCAAGATAGTTTTTGATCCGCGTTACGTTTTCTTCGTTTGCGGGGTCTTCCTCCAGATATTCGATGATGTCGTATACGTCAACTACGGAATAGACGGGGAAGCCGAATTGCTCTTCGATTTCCTGCATCGCGCCCTTTTCGGTTTGGCCCTTTTCTTTGCGGTCTACCATAATGAACGTGGCGATGACCTCGGTCCCCTCCAGGTGCTTGAGGATCTCCATACTTTCCCGAATGGCGGTGCCCGCGGTGATCACGTCCTCGATGATAACGATCTGTTCTCCCGCTTGAGGAACGTATCCTACGAAGGTGCCGCCCTCGCCGTGATCCTTGACCTCCTTACGGTTGAAGAAGAAGGGAACGTTCAGCCCGTTTTTGGACAGTGCCACGGCGGCGGAAATGGAAAGGGAGATTCCCTTGTAGGCAGGTCCGTAGAGGACCGCTTCCTTTTTGCCCAGCTTGTTAAAGTAGGCTTTGGCGTAAAATTCACCCATTTTGGTGATCTGGTCTCCGGTCTTGATCATTCCCGCATTGACAAAGTAAGGAATCTTGCGACCGGATTTTGCAGTGAAATCTCCGAACTTGAGAACGCCTGCACCTTGCAGAAATTCAATAAACTCTCTCTTGTAAGCTTCCATAATGATTTCTCCTTTAATCGCAGAATTCGTTGACGCAACGCTCGTAAGCGGCAACGGGATCGTCGGCGGCGGTGATGGGACGTCCGACCACGATGTAATCCGAGCCGATCTTTTTCGCTTCCGCAGGGGTCATAACTCTCTTTTGGTCTCCCACGTCTCCGTCGGCGAAGCGAACCCCGGGGGTGACGGTTACAAAGCCGTTTCCGCAGGTTTCGTGGACCTTGCCTGCCTCCAAGGGAGAGCAGACGACGCCGTCCAGTCCGGCGGTTTTCGCATTGTGGGCGTAGTGCATAACCACGTCGGCAATGGGCTGCTTGATCAGAAGGTCGTTTTCCATACTTTCCTGATCGGTGGACGTCAGTTGAGTTACGGCGATAAGCATCGGACGGGTTCCGTCGGGGCGGGTAAGTCCCTCAATGGCGGCCTGCATCATACGGCAGGTTCCTGCGGCGTGAAGATTGGTCATATCCACATCGAGACGGGATAAAACGGCCATCGATTTTTTTACGGTGTTGGGGATATCGTGGAGCTTGAGGTCCAAAAAGATCTTGTGTCCCCGCTTTTTGATTTCCTTTACGATGGAGGGGCCTTCCGCATAGTACAGCTCCATACCGATCTTCACGAAGGGCTTTCGTCCCGTGAATTTGTCCAAAAAGGCAAAGGTCTTTTCTGCACTGTCAAAGTCGCAGGCGATGATAACGTCTTTTCCCATAACGGTTCTCCTCAAATATCATATTTTACAGGTTTTTTGCCCATGCGGCAGCCAGATCTACCCATTTTGCGATTTCCGGATTCACCCAGGCAGGTTTCCCATTTCCGGCAGTCAACACATTTGCCAACGCTATGCCGTGGGGACCCTTGGGGTAGATGTGCATCTCGCAGGGGATGCCTGATTTTGTGTAGGCAGAGGCCAGATCCAGTGAGTTCTGCACGGGTACTACCTTATCGGTGACGGTGTGAAGGATAAACGCGGGGGAACTGTCTTCATCCACATAGAGGTTTATGGAGGTTTGCTTTAGCTGTTCTTCTGTTGGGGTGTCGGTGCACCACAGATTTCGGAAGGATCCCATATGATCGTTAATGACGGGGTAGATGGGCATAATCCCCTTAGGTTTGTTGTAGCCGTAGGGCATATCCAAGGCTTCGTAAACGGCGGGATGCTTCCAAAGAATTCCGCAGCTTGCGGCCAGGTGGCCGCCGGCAGAAAATCCCACAACAAAGAACTCTTCGGGGTCAATGCCGTATTCCTCGGCATGATCTTTGATGTGCTTGATGGCGGTAGCTGCTTCAATCAGTTGGGCGGGGAAGGGACGCTTGCGGCCTACGGAATATTTCAGCACAAAAGCATTGTAGCCGTGGGGCATAAAGGCCAATGCAATGGGTTCGCCTTCCCGATCGGAGCAGACTTCGCCGTATCCGCCTCCCGGGATGACCAGCAGGGCTTTTCGGAGTACATCCTTATAGGGATCGGCAATGTACATATCCAAGGTGATTTCGGGATCGTCCTCCCGAAGGGGAATTGTTCTGAAAATCATAGAAGACTCCTTATGAAATGTTGATGATGTCGTTCAGATCGGTAATGCCGTATTTTTCCATAACCTTGGGTAGGTCCTCAATAATATTTTTGCAGGCGTAGGGCTCGATGAGGTTTGCCGCCCCGACCTGAACGGCCGTGGCGCCTGCAAGCATAAGCTCGATCACGTCCTCCGCCGTGGTAACGCCCCCCATCCCTACGACGGGAATCTTGACTGCGTGGGCGACCTGATAGACCATTCGTACGGCTACGGGGAAGATGGCGGAGCCGGAAAAGCCTCCCATTTTATTTGCGATGACGGGCTTTTTGGTTTTCAAATCAATACGCATTCCCAGCAGGGTATTGATCAGGCTGATGCCGTCGGCGCCTGCTTCTTCGCAGGCCTTTGCAATGGAAACAATGTCGGTAACGTTGGGGGAAAGCTTGATGATCACGGGCTTGGTCGTGACCGCCTTGACGGCTCTGGTCACCTCTGCCGCCGCTTCGGGAGAGGTCCCGAAGGACATTCCTCCGCCGTGAACGTTGGGGCAGGAAACATTGACCTCCAGCCAGCCTACTTGATCACATTGGTCCAATTTTTGGCAGGTAGCGGCGTATTCGGGAACCGAAAATCCGCTGACGTTTGCCATAACGGGCTTGTGAAAGCATTTGGCAAGTCTGGGCAGCTCCTCGGAAATTACTTTATCTACACCGGGGTTTTGCAGTCCCACGGCGTTGATCATTCCTGCGGTACATTCGGCGATGCGGGGCGTGGGGTTCCCGAATCTGGGCTCTAACGTGGTTCCCTTGAAGGAAAAAGAGCCAAGAATATTGATGTCGTACAGCTCTGCAAATTCATAGCCGTAGCCGAACGTTCCGCTGGCGGGGATGATGGGGTTGTCCATTTCAATGCCGCAGAGGTTTACTTTCATATTTACCATATGATCTCCTCCTTTTCCAGAACAGGACCGTCCTTGCAGATGCGCTTGTTTCCGTATTTTGTTTTACAGGAGCATCCCATACAGGCCCCAAACCCGCAGCCCATTCGTTCTTCAAAGCTGAATTGGCCCGAAATCTTCGTGGCGTTGTACAAGGCTTTTAGCATAGGCTCGGGACCGCAGGTGTAGAAATAGGTTGCATCAATCCCGTCGAGGGCGTCGGTAACGAATCCTTTGATTCCCTTCGTTCCGTCCACGGTGGTAACTCGGACGGTACATCCGATGGCTTTGAATTCTTCTTCATAGAAGACTTCCGAGGCGGTATTGAAGCCCAGAATGACGGTGACGGATTTCCCTTGCGCGATCAGCTCCTTTGCCAATAAGTAGAGAGGAGGAACGCCTACGCCTCCGCCCACCAGCAGAGGTCGGTCTCCCGCCTTGGTCAGATCGTAGCCGTTGCCCAGACCCGTAAGGATGTCCACCTTGGTTCCTACGGGCATTTCGCTCATATCCTTCGTTCCGCCGCCGACGATTTTGTAGATCAGCGTCAATTCGTTTTCCTGTCGGTCGCAGACCGAGATGGGGCGGCGCAGATAGCGGCCCTCAATTTTCAGATTAACGAATTGTCCGCAACGGGTGATGGCAGAGCAATCCCCCGTCAACGTCATTCGCATTACGTCCTTGGTGAGGGGAATATTTTCCGTAACGGTAAAGATGGCTTGGATCATAGTATTCTCCTTACGCATCAATGGTGGAGATGCAGAGGGTGGTTTCTTCCAGAACGTCGAGAAGAACCTTGACGGTGTCAAGAGCGGTAAAGAGGGTCACGTTATATTCCGTTGCAAGCTTGCGGATCTGACCGCCGTCGTTGTTATCTGCGTCGGTGGATGCGGGGTCCTTCGTGTTGATTACGTAAGCGATGTGCCCCTGACGCAGTGCGTCGGGAATTTCCTCGCTTCCGTCACTGATCTTTTTCAGCGCGTGGGTGCGGATCCCGTTTTTCTTCAGGAATTTTGCCGTACCCTCGGTGGCTTGAACGTTGAAGCCCAGATTGTAGAATCGACGGATGAGGGGCAGGGCCTCTTCCTTGTCCTGATCGGCGATGGTGGCAAGAACGGTTCCGTAATTCTGCAGGTGCATTCCTGCTGCCTGCAGTGCCTTATAGCAGGCACGGTTCATCTTGTCGTCGTAGCCGATGGCTTCGCCCGTGGATTTCATTTCGGGAGAAAGGTAGGCGTCCAATCCGCGGATCTTGTTGAAGGAGAAGACGGGGGCCTTTACGTACCAACGCTTTTTCTCGTCGGGATAAATATCGAAGATCCCTTGCTCCTTCAGAGTTTTTCCGAGGATGACCTCGGTGGCAATATCTGCCAGAGAGTACCCCGTTGCCTTGGAAAGGAAGGGTACGGTGCGGGAGGAGCGGGGATTTACCTCAATGATAAAGACGTTGTCGTCCTTGTCCACGATAAATTGAATATTGTAAAGCCCGACGATGCCGATGCCCAGCCCCAACTGCTTTGCGTATTGCAAAATCGTGCCCTTGACCTTGTCGGAGACCGAGAAGGTGGGGTAGACCGAAATGGAGTCTCCCGAGTGAACGCCCGTGCGCTCAACTAATTCCATAATGCCGGGGACGAAGACGCTGTGTCCGTCGCAGATGGCGTCCACTTCCACCTCTCTGCCCGAGATGTATTTGTCGACCAAAACGGGCTTATCCTCGTCGATTTCCACGGCGGTCTTCAGATAATGCTTCAGCTGCTCCTCGTTTGCCACGATCTGCATCGCCCGTCCGCCGAGAACAAAGGAGGGGCGGACCAGAACGGGGTAGCCGATCTCCGACGCGGCCTTGATGCCGTCTTCCATATTGGTCACGGCCTGTCCCTTTGCGCGGGGGATGTTCAGCTCGTTCAAAAGATTTTCAAAGGCGTTGCGGTCTTCTGCCTTGTCAATGGCGGCACAGTCGGTACCGATGATCTTCACGCCGCGGTCGAACAGAGGCTGTGCCAGGTTGATGGCCGTTTGTCCGCCCAGAGAAGCGATGACACCCACGGGCTTTTCAAATTCGATGATGTTCATCACGTCTTCGGGGGTCAGAGGCTCAAAGTAAAGCTTGTCCGCCGTGGTGTAGTCGGTGGAGACGGTCTCGGGGTTGTTGTTGATGATAATAGCTTCGTAGCCCGAATTTTTGATGGTGGTTACGGCGTGAACGGTGGAGTAGTCGAATTCTACCCCCTGTCCGATGCGGATGGGCCCTGCACCGAGAACGACGATCTTTTTCTTGTCGGTGAGGATCGATGCGTTTTCTCCCGTGTAGGAGGAGTAGAAATAGGGGATGTACGCCCCCGTGTGGCAGGTGTCCACCATTTTGAAGACGGGGAACAGGTTGATCTTTTTCCGCAGATTGTAAACGTCCAATTCGTTACAGTTCCACATACGGGCGATGTATTTATCGCTGAATCCCATCTTCTTTGCGGTGCGCAGGATTTCCTCGTCCCAAAGATTTTCCTTGAGAGTTTCTTCCATATCCACAATGTGCTTGATGGCTTCCAGGAAATAGGGCGTGATCTTTGTGATCTCGTGGATCTGATCCACCGAAACTCCGTGGTAGAACAGCTCGGCAATGGCGAAAATGTTATCGGAGCGGAATTCCTTGATGTACTCCAGCAATTCCTCCACCGACATATTGTCAAATTTGGACAGATAGATATGGTTCGCACCGATCTCCAAGGATCGGATTCCCTTCAGCAGACATTCCTCCAGATTAGAGCCGATTCCCATAACCTCGCCCGTGGCCTTCATCTGTGTTCCCAGGGTGTTGGAGGCGGAGGTGAATTTGTCGAAGGGGAAGCGGGGAAGCTTTGCGATGACGTAATCCAGCGCAGGCTCAAAGGCAGCGGTGGTGTTGGCGATCTTGATGTCCTCCAAGGCCATACCCACGGCGATCTTTGCCGTTACCCGTGCAATGGGGTAGCCCGACGCTTTGGAAGCCAAGGCAGAGGAGCGGGAAACGCGGGGGTTGACTTCGATGAGATAATACTCGGAGGAATGGGGATTGAGGGCAAACTGAACGTTACATCCGCCCTCGATCTTCAGTTCCTTAATGATCTTAATAGCAGAATCGTTCAGCATCTTCAGGTCGTGATCGTTCAGCGTCATAATGGGGGCGACGACCAAGGAGTCTCCCGTATGAACGCCCACGGGGTCGATGTTTTCCATTCCGCAGATGGTGATGGCGTGATCGTTGGAATCCCGCATAACCTCAAATTCGATTTCCTTGTATCCTTTTACGGATTTCTCGATGAGAACCTGATGGACGGGAGAAAGCTTAAAGGCGTTCAGGCCTACCTCGACAAGCTCTTCCTCGCTGTAGGCAAAGCCGCCGCCCGTGCCGCCCAACGTGAACGCGGGACGAAGCACCACGGGGTATCCGATCCGTGCTGCTGCCTGCTTTGCTTCTTCGATATTGTACGTGATCTCCGAGGGAATGACGGGCTCGCCGATGGATTGGCAAAGCTCCTTGAACATCTCGCGGTCCTCCGCACGCTCGATGGATTTGCTGGATGTTCCCAGCAGCTCCACCTGACATTCCCGCAGAATTCCCTTGCGCTCCAGCTGCATTGCAAGGTTCAGTCCCGTCTGTCCGCCGATGCCGGGGACGATAGCGTCGGGACGCTCGTAACGAATGATCTTTGCGATGTATTCCAAGGTCAAGGGTTCCATATAAACCTTATCCGCAATGGAAGTGTCGGTCATAATGGTGGCGGGATTGGAGTTGCAAAGAACCACCTCGTAGCCCTCCTCCTTGAGCGCAAGGCACGCCTGCGTTCCGGCATAGTCAAATTCCGCCGCCTGTCCGATGACGATGGGGCCGGATCCGATGATGAGAATTTTTTTGATGTCCGTTCTTTTCGGCATTACAAAGAGCCTCCTTATTATGTTAAAGACAATTTATTACTTGATTAGATTACCACCGAACACGGTGGCGACGTGCGTTCCGTACAGCTCCGTGCCTGCAAAGGGGGTTGCTCGTCCCTTTGTGGCAAAGACTTCGGGATTGACGGTATAGCTTGTATTCAGATCCCATAGGCTCCAATCGTTGCCCAAGGGAATGTTGAATCGTTTTCGGGGGGCGTAAGCCATCAGGTCCACGACCTTTTCCAAGGTCAGAATCCCCGTCCTTACCAGGTGAGTGTACATCGCGGGGAAGGCCGTTTCCAGTCCCACGATCCCGAACAGGCTTCCCTGCAGACCACGGCTTTTTTCTTCTGCCGTGTGAGGGGCGTGGTCGGTGGCGATCATATCCACGGTGCCGTCGAGGATTCCCTCGATCAAGGCTTCCCGATCTGCGGCAGCCCGCAAGGGAGGATTCATTTTCCAGCGACCGTCCTCCTGCAGGTGGGAATCGTCGAAAATCAGATAATGGGGTGCGGTTTCACAGGTCACGTTAAGCCCTGCACGTTTCGCCTCCCGTATTAACGCTACGCTTTCTTTTGCCGAAACGTGGCAGACGTGATAGGCGCAGCCGATTTCTGCAACCAGCTTCAGATCTCGTTGGATCTGCAAATATTCGCAGGCAGAGGGGATGCCCGTGTGTTGATGGGCTTTTGCGTAATCGCCCTGATGGATGCATCCGCCCTTCAGGGCGTCCACCTCGGTATGGGCGGCGATGATCTTGCCCAAGGCCTTTGCCCGTATCATTGCCTGTCTCATCATTTCGTCGGATTGGACTCCGCGGCCATCATCCGAAAAGGCAACGACGTTAGGCGCCATTCCTTCCAGGTCCGCCAACGTGTTTCCCAACTCCCCCACGGTGATCGCACCGTACGGGTAGACGGCAATGCAGGCCTTTTGTGCAATGGCATCGGTCTGGATTTTTAGATGCTTCGTCGAATCGGGCACGGGGTTCAGGTTCGGCATCGTGCATACGGCGGTAAATCCGCCTCTTGCCGCCGCCAAAGATCCGCTGGCGATATCTTCCTTGCAACAAAAACCCGGCTCGCGAAAATGAACGTGCACGTCGCAAAAGCCGGGAATAACGGTATATTCGGTTTTATCAAAGGCCCGAAGATCGGAAAAGGAAGAAAGCTCCGAAGCATTCTTCGGTTGGTTCGGAATATTGACGGGTGTTGCGTATTGAATCCGATCCATATTGTCCTCCACATACAAAAAAAATCTGCCCGAGCACGGCAGAACAGACCGACGGTGTATGAACCGTCCGTATCAGGAACTGATCTTGCCGATCTCTCGTATCGTCTTAAAGATTGTCCTATTTAATTACTTTATATATTATAGCATATCAAAGGGGCAATGTCAAGAGAAAAGAGCAAACTTTTTTTGACAGAACGCGGGGGATGGGAAAAATATCAAAAAAACTGTGAATTGTCTTGACAGTCTCTCGGAAAACAGATATAATTTTGATAGGGAAGCACGCGGTTTTACGCGTCGCATTTTCTTTTTTATCTGAAAGGACCTTTGCTATGACAAACTCCTCCCAACCCGCCGCTCCGTGGCTTTCGTTTTACGGAAGCGTCCCTGCCCGTCTGGACTATTTTGACGGCACGATGTGGGACGGAGTACGTAAAATCTCAGAAGAATTTCCTCGGTTGATCGCCTTCGATTTTATGGGAAGCGCCACCGGCTATGGGAAATTCCGAGATGCGGTGGAGACCTGCGCCCGGGGTTTGTATTCCATCGGCGTGCGGGCAGGAGATCGAGTAACGGTCTGCTTGCCGAACTGTCCTCAAGGTGTGATCGTGTTTTACGCCGTGAACGCCTTGGGCGCGGTGTCCAATATGGTCCATCCCTTGTCGGGGGAAAAGGAGATCGAATTTTATCTGAAAGAGGCGGACAGCCGCATCGCCGTCACCCTTGATCTGTTTTACGAAAAATTTCAAGCCGTCCGAAAGAACGTTTCCTTGGATACGCTGATCGTCACCTCCGTGGCAGACGTGTTGCCCCTGCCTCTTCGGGTGGGCTACCGTTTGACCGAGGGCCGCAAGGCCCCTAAAATTGAGGGGCGCAATGCCCCTGAAACCGAAGCCCGCAAGGGAATTGCGGGGCGCAATTCCCCTGAAACCGAAGCTTGTACGTTTTCCAAAAATGAGGACTGCAATATCCCTGAAACTGTGCCTCGCTCCCCCGTCCTTTTGTGGAATGATCTTTTGGGAAAAGGCAGGACGACCCATCCTTCGGTTTTCTTTCGGGGAAACGGCGACGACGAAGCAGTCATTTTATACAGTGGCGGAACCACGGGAAAAACCAAAGGCGTAATGTTGACCAATCGAAGCTTCAACGCTCTGGCACAGCAGGTCATCGCCACCAATCCGATGTTTCGCCGTGGAGATAAAATGCTGGCGGTGATGCCGATGTTCCACGGGTTTGGGTTGGGGATTTCCATTCACTCGATGCTGTTTCACGGCGGGCGGTGTCTTTTGGTCCCCCGTTTTACCGTAAAAAGCTACGCAAGACTGCTCAAAACGAAGGGATGTAATTTTATTGCGGGAGTTCCGTCTCTCTACGAGGCGCTACTGCGAGAGCCTACCATAAAAAACGCTGATCTGTCCTGCCTGAAGGGTGTGTTCAGCGGCGGAGATTCCTTGTCCGTGAGCCTCAAAAAACGCCTTGATGCGTTTTTGTCAGACCACAACGCTCCCGTTTCGGTGCGGGAAGGATACGGAACTACGGAATGCGTTACCGCCTCCTGCCTGACGCCGTATCATATGGAAAAAGAAGGCTCTATCGGGATTCCCTTTCCCGATACCTATTATAAGATCGTCCGCCCCGAATCCGAGAAGGAGGTTCCCTACGGAGAGGAAGGGGAGATCTGCCTTGCAGGTCCTACGGTGATGCGGGGATATTTGAAGAATCCCCAAGAGACGGAAAAGACCCTGCGGCGTCACGCCGACGGGCTTACGTGGGTTCATACGGGAGATTTGGGAACGATGGACGAGGACGGATTTATTTATTTCCGTCAGCGAATGAAGCGCGTCATCGTCACCAACGGATATAAGGTATATCCCTCACAGATCGAGAACGTTCTCGATTCTATGGAGGAGATTCAGATCTCCTGCGTTATCGGCGTGGACGATCCTTTGCGGATGCAGGCGGTCAAGGCGTACGTGGTGCTGAAGCAGGGATACGCTCCCTGCGACGAGATCAAGGATAAGATTTTGGAACGCTGTCGAAAATACGTGGCGAAATACGCCTTGCCCCGACAGATCGAATTTCGGGATTCGTTGCCCAAGACCTCGGTGGGTAAGGTTGCATATCGACTTTTAGAGGAAGAAGAAAAGCAAAAAAATATTTAACGGGAGTATGTATTATGGATTATTTTAAGCTGTGTAAAAACGGAATCCGCTGGACGGTCCGCAAGGGGCAGGTCCACACCGACGATATCGAAATGGCGGGCTTCCAAACTGCAGATCTGGTCACCTACGGCGTTGCCGAGGGAGGAGTCGCCGTGTTCGGAAGATATTGCGTGTTCCCTTCCCTGCGCACCATTCCGAACAATACTCACGCATCCCTGCGTAAGCGGTATGAGGACGAAAGCTTTCCCGTTCTTTTGGCGGACGGAAAAGAGGAAGCCGAAAAGGCCGTATCCTTTACCTTGGACGGAATTTTGACCGCCAAGACCAGAACCTCGGTGTACGAGATCCGTCGGGAATTTTTCCCCGCAGAGCATTGGAAGGCGGCCGTGGAACGGACGACGGTGAAGAATATCAGTGATAAGCCCGTGCGTCTTTCCCTTTCTACGCCCGAGGTGGTTCTCGACGCCGAAGTTCGGGGAACCAAGGGAATGTATCAGCTGGAAGTGGTTCACGACCACGTAGATCGGGTTCTCGCCCCCAACGAATCGTTCGCCTTTGATCTTGCCTGCACGGGGCGGATCGCCAACGAGCCTATCGTAAAGGTGGACGGGAAAAAAGAGCTTTCCCGCCGTCGCCGTCGCTGTCGGGAGCTGATGAACGCCGTCACCCTGACCTCCGACGATAAAGAGCTGGATACGATGTTCCGTTTTGCCTGTCTGCGGGCGGGAGAGAGTATCTTCCGCACGATTA
Source organism: Clostridia bacterium (assembly GCA_017623895.1). Taxonomy (GTDB): domain Bacteria; phylum Bacillota; class Clostridia; order Oscillospirales; family UBA644; genus RGIG995. Next base: position 9,883 of record JAGAOB010000026.1, on the reverse strand, counting down.
CGGGAGATATTCACGCCCCCGGAGGAACCAAGTATTACGCCGCGTCTTGGTGCAACGATCAGGTGGAATACGTAGGACCTTGGTTTGCCCAAACGGGGGACAAGGTGGACCTGAACGCTTCGATGAACGCTTACGGTCATTATATTCCCTTTATGAGTGATTCTTATCACCACATTCCCTCATCGGTCATCAGCGAAGGCTTGGATATTTGGGAAGGCAAGGGAGACCGAGGGGACGCTGCGATGTATCTTTTCGGCGGAGCGTTTTTTGCCTTGGTCTGCAATAACGAGGAATATACGGAAAAGCTGTGGAATGCCCTGAAGTGGTGTGCTGAGTATTGCCACCGCAAAACGGGACCCGAGGGCGTGGTTTGCTCCGACACCGACGAGTTGGAGCGTCGTATTCCCACCGACGGATATGCAAATCTTTCCACCTCCTGTCTGGCGTACGGCGGGTATCTTTTGATTGCGAATCTTGCGGATCAAAAGGGCGAGCCCGAGCTTGCCGCCTGGTACCGCAAATGGGCGTCCGATCTGAAGGATGCCATCGAATCTTATTACGGCAGAAATCTCCACGGATTTGAAACCTACCGCTACAGCAATGGATTCGATACGCTCCGTTCCTGGATCTGCCTGCCCTTGTGTATGCGTATCTTCGACCGTATCGAAGGAACGCTCAACGCGATGTTCTCTCCCTACCTGTGGACCAAGAACGGGATGCTGTCCTGCGAACGGGGAGAAGAAAACAAAACCGACATCGTCTGGGACCGTTCCACCCTGTTCGGATTCAAGGGAGCGTTTCTTGGAGATCGGGTAGACCCCGTTTGGGATTCTCTGAAACAGTATATCCACACGCGGCTGTTGGGGGAACGGGTTCCCTACGCCGTAGAAGCGTATCCCGAAAACGATATGCGCCATTTAAGCGGAGAAAGCGCTCTGTTCTGCCGTATTATTCCCGAGGGGCTGTTCAAAATGTGGCCCTTGGGCAGTGGAAAATATTCCATCACTCCCACCCTTCCCGGTCAGTTGACCCATCTGAAGTTTGACGGCTGGCGCTTGGGCGGACACCGCATTTGCTTGGATATGGAGCGCGGAAAGCCTTGTAAGGTCTACAAGGACGGCGTCCTTCTGGCCCAATGCGAAATCGGAAAAGAGTTTGTGCTTGACGTGCGATAACAAAAAAGGTGCTGACCGTAATAGGTCAGCACCGATTTTTTTTATTCTTTTAGGGTGTCCAATGCCTCACCGTTCTTACCAAATCAAAAAGATGCCAAAAAAACCTTGATACATAAGGGTTTCTATGCAATTTGCATTTTTCTTTTTTTATGGTAGAATGTACTATAATAAACAAATGCAAGTGAATTGTTGTGGAGGAATTAAATTTTATGAAAATATTAAGTTTAAATGTAAATAATTTTGGCGGAACAAACAATAAGCCGTTGCTCAAAGATTATGTGTTATCTAACGGCAGGTATGATTTTCGGTTATGGAATCTTGCGGTAGATGAATGGAGAAGTGTTAACAAAACATATATTGAGTCAAATGTGGACGCTATTTGTGATTTGGTATGTGATTATGATGTGGTTTTTCTTCATGAGGTGGATACTAATTGTTTTTCGTGGCACCATTTGTTGAGAAAAATGGGTACTTTGTATAGATGGGAGCCTGCTAATGGTATAGAAAAAAACTCATATGACATAGGGAGAAAAAGTATCTCTTGTGTTTTTGTAAAAAAGGGAGTCGACTTTGAATATAAAAAAGATAATTTTTTAGATAAAGAAAGAAATGTAGAACTTAAAATTAAAGATACACATATTATCGGACTACATATGTCATATGATATTAGGGATTGGGATAAACTTATCGCTAAATACAGTAAAATACATTCTGAAGAAGTTATTATTCTCGGTGATTTAAATGTTTATGACTATGGAACGGTAAGGCGAGAAAAGTTTGATGAACTATTGGACAAAGGAGCGATAGATATTTGGTTAAAGCAGGGAGGAGATATTTCCGTTCCAACGGCTAACACAAACAAACGTATAGATTATGCATTGGCTTCAAAAAAAATGTATGAAAAAGGGGTTAGTGAAAAAATAATTGATTCCATAAGAACAAATTCATATACAGACCATGCAGCAATAGCAGTTGCTTACAACGAATAACAAAATAATTGTAAAAATTCCAAATCAAAAAAGAGCCCGTTTGGGCTCTTTTTTCTTGCGCCTTCTCCAGTGGGAGAAGGGGGACCGCGTAAGAGGTGGAAGGGTAGTAGGGGACGACGCCTCGTTTATTTTTTGTCGTATGCGGGGTTTATTGCGTAGAAGTTTTTACTGTCCAGGCGGTCGGTCGCTAAGCGTAACGCCTCGGCGATGGTTTGGGCGTGAGCCTCCTCTCCATACGCGTCGATGCGCAGCTTGTTTCGGTCTCCGTGGGTGAGACACCCCGCCCCTCCGATACAACCTCCCTCGCAGGCCATCCCTTCGATGAAGTTTCCGTCCAGAACGCCCTGAACCTTCTTCAAAAGGGCGGTGCGGCAGGCTTCAATGCCGTCGCAGACGACGGGCTTGACGGTGAAGTCGATGTTTTGTTCCTTGATCGCCTGGGAAACGGCATCGGCAACCCCTCCCGATCGGGCGAAGATCCGTCCGAAATAGGATGCGGTATCCAAGGAGGATTCCTCCATCTGCGTTACGTCCAGATCACGGCTGTCAAACAGCGCCTGTAATTCCTCAAAGGTTAAAACAGCATCCACGTAGGGACGGACCGATTCCTGTTGAATCTCCTTTTTCTTTGCGGTGCAGGGGCCGATGAATACGATCGTGGTCTTCGGATCCCGTTGCTTGATATGCTTTGCAATCGACGCCATAGGCGAAAGATTGTGGGAAATGTGTTCGGCAAGATCGGGAAACTGCGAACGGATATACGCCACGAAGGCGGGACAGCAGGAGGAGGTGACGAATCCTTGTTCCGCTAATTCCTTGGACTCGTTCCACGCCACGATGTCTGCTCCCAATGCCGCCTCCACCACCGAATCAAAGCCCAAGGCCTTTAATCCCGAAATGACCTGCCCTGCTTTTGCGTAGCGAAATTGGCTTGCAATGGACGGGGCGACCACGGCACAAACCGATTTCTCCTTGGTCTTGTTTTTTAAGAAATCAATGACGGTCAGGATCTGAGATTTATCGCTGATCGCACCGAAAGGACATTGATAAACGCAGGCTCCGCAGGAGGTGCATTTGTGCTGGTCGATGGAGGCCGCCTTATGCTCGTTCATCGAAATTGCGTTTACCTTGCAGGCGGATTGACAGGGGCGCTTGCGGTGAACGATGGCGGTAAAGGGACACACCTTCGCGCAAAGTCCGCATTCCACGCATTTGCTCTTGTCAATGTGAGCGACGTGATTTTGATCGAAGGTGATAGCCCCCTTTCTGCAAACGTCCTCACACCGATGGGCAAGGCACCCGCGGCAGGCGTTGGTCACTTCGTATCCGCCCACGGGACATTCGTCGCAGGCAATGTCAATGACCTGAACGACGCTGTCGTCGGTCTTGTCGCACCCTCCCATCGCCAGCTTGACCCGCTCCTCCAAAATCGCCCGTTCCTTATAAACGCAGCAGCGGACGGTGGGTTCTCTTCCGGGGGCAATGATTTTCGGGATGTTCAGAAGATTTTCCAAAAGCGTTCCGTTCCACGCCTGGCGGGAAACCTCCCGTAATACCTTATATTTCAAATGCTGTACCTTCGTATCAAATTTTCTCATAACGAGCACTCCTTATATGAATCAAAAAAACGAGAATGTGCTTCAAAAAATTTCACATCTATTATATCGTAGATGATATGTCTTGTCAAGGGATCTTTTTATGGTAAAAATGGAAATTTGCGGGACGTTTTTTTGTTTCTCTTGCATTTTCCCCGATTCTGTGCTATAATAAGGGTATCGATGAAAAAGAAGGATCGGAGTTTCTCGGCAATCTGTCGGGATATACCGAAACGGTATAAAATGAGGTACGAAAATATCGTTTGTGCAAAGTTCATACGCCGTGTCAACCGCTTCGTCGCCCACGTGGAATTGGATGGAAAAGAAACCGTCGTTCACGTGAAAAATACGGGACGGTGCAGAGAATTGCTGCGAGAAGGGAGCACCGTGTATCTGGAGTCCTCCCGCAATCCGGATCGAAAGACCCGATACGACTTGGTTACGGTAGAAAAGCTCCGTGGCGAACAACCTCCCCTGACGGTAAATATGGATTCCCAGGCCGCAAACGAGATTGCTGCGGAATGGCTGAAGAAGGGCAACCTGTTCCCCTCTGACGCGGTGATCCGCAGAGAGGTTCGCTACGGGATTCCCGCTTTGATTTTTGTGTTTCGCACGAAAACAGACGGGCTTTCGTAGAGGTCAAGGGTGTAACGCTGGAGACCGACGGTGTCGCCTCCTTCCCCGACGCTCCCACCCTGCGGGGCGTAAAGCATCTGCGGGAATTGACCGCAAGCCTGGGGGATGGATACGAGGCCTACGTTCTGTTTGTCATTCAAATGAAAGAAATTTCGGTTTTACGGCCCAACGACGAAACCCATAAGGAATTCGGAGACGCCCTGCGCGCCGCCGTCAGGGCAGGGGTTCGGGTGTTCGCCGTGGATTGCATCGTGTCACCGGGGGAAGTGGTTGCAGACCAACTCGTCCCCGTGGAATTGTAAAGGAGAACAAAGATGAAAATGGTACTTTTGACTGCCCTTGGCGTGGGAGGAGCTACCGCCGTAGGAGCAATCATCGGATTTGTGTTCAAAAAAATATCCCACCGCTTCAGTGATATCGTCTTATCCTTTGCGGCGGGAGTGATGCTTGCGGCGGCAGTATTCGGATTGATTTTTCCGTCCTTGGAATACGGCGGAAAATACGGGATTTTGACCACCGTTGCCGGGATTTTTACGGGAGCTCTTTGCTTGAATCTGATGGACAAGCTGGTCCCCCATTTGCACAAGCTGGCAGGGGCAGAGCCCGAATCTCACGGAAACAACGAGAAGCTGAGCAAGGTTCTTCTGTTCGTTGCCGCCATCGCCATCCACAACCTTCCCGAAGGCATTGCTGCGGGGGTCGGATTTGGTTCGGGTGACGTCCATCAAGCGATCCTCATTGCGGGGGGAATTGCCCTGCAGAACATCCCCGAGGGGATGGTAATCATCGGTCCGATGCTTGCGGCGGGCGTTTCTCCCGCAAAGACCTTGATCTTGGCGTTGCTGACAGGATTGGTGGAGGTGATCGGCACGTTGCTGGGGTATTTTGCCGTGTCCCTTTCCACGGTGATCCTGCCCTTCGCGTTGGCCTTTGCAGGGGGAACGATGCTGTACGTGATCAGCGATGAAATGATCCCCGAAACCCACGCCCACGGAAGTCAGCGGGGCGCCACCTACGCACTGTTGCTCGGCTTTTGCGTGATGCTGGTTTCCGACGTTTTGCTGGGATAATCTGACGCTTGTTTTTTCGTTTCGTCGAAACGATTTGCAGTAACTTGCATTTGCAGAAACGATTTGCAGCAATTCATATTTGCTAAAATAATTAGCATCAATTCACATTTTTTAAAACAATTTACAGCAATTCAAATTCGCTTTTGCGACAATTCAGGACTCCCTCCTTGCGCAGCTTCGAAATTTCTGCCGAAAGTCCGCTTCGGTCCACTTCCAGATAGTCCGCCAATTCCTGTCGATCGAAGGGAACGGTGAATCTGGAAGTGTTTTTTTGCGTTGCCTGCAGCGTTAGATACGCCATCAGCTTGTCCCGCGTGGTGCGGTGAGAAATAATTTCTGCCCGCTGATGGAGACGTATGCTTTTTTGAGCTGTGATCTTAAGAAGATTGTAGATCATCTGCTGATGAAAGGCACAGGCGTTACAGCAGGCTTGGGTGATGCGGCGGCAATCGAGGAGCAAGACCTCACAGTCCTCCGTTGCCGTCACCGATACGGGGAGTCGTTCCACTCCCGCACAGGCGAAGGATTCGGCAAACAGCTCTCCCGCAGTTAGTTCAGAAACGATGGTGCGGTTTCCTTTATAATCAATTCGCTCCACCTGTGCTGCGCCGCTGCATAAAATGCCGAGATACGCGGCGGGATCTCCCTCGGAAAAGATGGTCTCGCTCCTTTGATATCTCTGCGCTTTCGCTCCGAGACACTCCAGCATCGGAGAAAAATCTTGTTCTTTTATTTCTGCAAACAGGGGAGACTCTTTCAAAATCGGGAAAAAGCGTTCCATATTTCCTCCGTTTTGTTGAAAATTCAACATACATTCTTCCTCCATTATAGTATAATATGCGTACAGGGTCAAGGAAAAATTTTGACAATTCAAAAAAAGGAGAGACAGTATGATTCGTAAGATTATCAAAATAGACCAAGAAAAATGCAACGGCTGCGGGGCTTGCGCCTCCGCTTGTCACGAGGGTGCCATTGAAATGATCGAAGGGAAAGCTCGACTGACGCGGGAGGACTACTGTGACGGATTGGGAGATTGCCTGCCCGCTTGTCCCACGGGGGCGATTACCTTTGAAGAGCGTGATGCCCTTGCTTACGACGAGGACGCCGTGAAAAAGGCGAAGGGGCAATGTACTTCGAATCTCCTGCCCTGCGGATGTCCCGGGACGAATTCCAGGCGGATCGAACGTCCGAACCAATCCTGTGAAATTCCCGTCGCCGCGGCTCCGCACAGTCAATTGAGCCAATGGCCGGTGCAGATCAAATTGGTTCCCGTAAATGCACCTTATTTTGACGGTGCAGATCTCCTTGTCGCCGCCGACTGTACGGCATACGCCTACGGAAGCTTTCATAATGATTTTATCCGAAACCGCGTGACTCTGATCGGATGTCCCAAGCTGGACGGCGTCGATTATTCCGAGAAGCTGACGCAGATCATCGCTCAAAACGACGTAAAATCGGTCACCGTTGTCCGTATGGAGGTCCCCTGCTGCGGCGGAATCGAAAGTGCCGTTAAAACCGCGCTGATGACTTCCGGAAAATTTATTCCCTGGCAGGTGGTTACCGTTTCTACCGACGGACGGATCTTGTAAAGGGAACGGCACCACAACGCTGTGGAATCATAACGAGGGCAGAACGCGCTTCTGCCCTCTCGTTTTTTTGCACTTGCAATCCGCATTAAAATATGATATAATAAAGCCATTCCAAAAGGGAGGTGGACTATGACCGATTACGACGCTCTGAACAACCGTCTTTCCGCCCTCGTCGACGGAGTTGACCATTCTATCTCAAACCTTGCCAACGGGGCGGCACTGCTGTATCATACGTTGTCTGACGTGAATTGGGCGGGGTTTTATTTGCTGGAGGGGGAAGCCTTGGTTTTAGGGCCCTTTCAGGGGAAGCCCGCCTGCATTGAAATTCCCTTGGGGCGAGGGGTTTGCGGGACGGCCGTTGCAGAGGATAAGACGCTGCTCGTGCCCAACGTCCACGCCTTTGCGGATCATATCGCCTGCGACGGAGCATCCAATTCCGAGATTGTCATCCCTTTGCGAAGAGACGGGAAAGTTCTCGGGGTTCTTGATATCGACAGTCCAAAAATTGCGCGGTTTTCCGAAGCAGATCGAATTGGGTTGGAAAAATTTGCAAAAATCATTGAAAAATGCCTATAAATCAAAAATTATATTTTTCAATTATAAACCGATACGGATTAGAAAATCGGAGGAATTATGAAAGTATTGGTCAGCGCTTGTCTAATGGGCAGGGATTGCAAATACAACGGGGGAAATAATTATTCTCCCAGATTGGCGGAATATCTGAAAGGCAAGCAGGTCGTGGAGGTTTGTCCCGAGGTCCTTGCAGGATTCCCCATTCCCCGCCCCCGCATCGAGCGAGTCAACGGACGGGTGTTTAACGAGTTTGGACAGGACGTGCACGACGCTTGCCTTGTCGGGGTGGAAAAGGCCGTGGATATTGCGAAAAGCGAAGGGGTCGATCTTGCGATTCTGCAATCCCGAAGCCCCTCCTGCGGAGTGAACGAAATCTACGACGGAACCTTTTCGGGGGTTCGCATCGCGGGGCAGGGAGTGTTTGCCGAAGCCTTGACAAAGGCGGGATTTTGCGTGCTTGACGTGGAGGATCTATGATTTTTCTGGAAACAAAACGGTTGTATTTACGCTCTTTTCAGCTGTCGGACATCGAAGAGCTGTTCGATTACCGTAACGCGGAGCACTGTACCCGATTTCAGCGGGGGCAACTGCGGGAGAGGGCGGATTTGGAGGCGCTGATTCTTCGACGGCAGAACGACGCGTTTTTGACGGAGGGGAAAAAGCAGCTTGCAATTGGCTTTAAGGACGATACACTCATCGGCGAAATCACGATTTTTAACCAAGCCGCCATCGTTATGGGCTATACACTGTCCTATAAGCATCATCGCAAAGGATATGCCTATGAAATGTTGTCTGCCGTCATCGCAGCGTTGCATCATGCCTATCCGACCAAGGAATTTCTTTGCTTTGTCGAGTTTGAAAACGTTGCAAGCATCCGCCTTTTGAAGAAATTGGGATTTGATGCTTTGGGCGTGGATTCCGAGGAAAACGCGTTGGTTTTCGGAAAATATTCCCACGCCGAAACGATTGAAAAATATAAGGAGTGTTGAGAATTTTTCAATGGACTTTAACGAAATCTATCAAATTAAGGATGAAACGGAGCAAATTCAAAAAATTTACGAATTGATCAACGAAGATATTCGCCTCACTCGTTCCAAGGCGGCGCGGGTGGAGTTTTTGACCAACGTGCGATATATTGAGAAGTATTTGAAGTCGGGGGATAAAATTCTCGACTTGGGCGCAGGTGCAGGGGAGTACAGCTTGTATTTTGCAAAGCAGGGCTATCACGTTTCGGCTGTGGAGCTGACCGATGCCAACGTTGCAGCGTTTCGCAAAAAAATTACCGACGAGACCCCCGTGGATCTGGTTCAGGGAACCGCTCTGGATCTGTCTCGCTATCCCGACGGCTTCTTTGACGTCGTTTTATTGTTTGGTCCCTTGTATCACCTGCACCGTATCGCAGACCGCTTGCAATGTATTTCCGAAGCAAAGCGCGTTTGCAAGAAAAGCGGAACGATCTTCTTTGCGTTCATTTCTAACGATCCCGTAATAATGACGGAGTTTTCTTACCGTCCTGACTATTTTACCGCAGGGGATTATGACAAGGAAACGTTTCAGGTGGAGGATTTTCCCTTTGTCTTTCATACGGTGGACGAATGTCGAGGGTTACTTGCAGACGGAGGAGTCCGCATCCTGCACGAGGTGGCATCCGACGGACTCAGCGAGTTGATGGAAGACAAAATCAATACTTTGGACGACGCGGGCTACGCTCAATATCTGCGCTATCACGAATATCTTTGCGAAAAGCCCGAATGTCTTGGGTGGAGCAATCACCTCCTGTTCGTCGGAACTGCAGAGTGAAGGTTGCGCGTTACAAGGAAAGACAAGCTCGGGATTCGGCGATTTTGCGGAGAATCTGACGAAAAATCGTCCGCACGTTCCCATTTGTCTTAAAAAAGCCACAAATCAGGGGTTGACAAACGGGTGTTTTTATGGTATACTAATCAAGCATCAAGTAAGTCAGCCGATTTGCCGGAGTGGCGGAATTGGCAGACGCCCGGGACTTAAAATCCCGTGGGAGTTTATCCCGTGCCGGTTCGATCCCGGTCTCCGGCACCAACAGAATATCGCGGAGTGGAGCAGCTCGGTAGCTCGTCGGGCTCATAACCCGAAGGTCGTGTGGTTCAAATCCCGCCTCCGCAACCATAATGTGCTGACAAAAAAGATATCAGCGCGAAAAACCCAGTAACCATCACGGTTTCTGGGTTTTTTCGTATTCAAAATTGCAATGAAAAATAAAAGATATCATCCTCCATT
>JAGAOB010000025.1 GCA_017623895.1 Clostridia bacterium | reverse complement strand
TTTTTGCGTCATCGCCTTTTTTGCCATTGCCGCAATTCGGCAGGTGTACGGAAAGCCCTTCCTGGGACGGCTGCTCCAATTTGGTGGATGCTCCCTTTTGGGAGGAGGCTTGACGGCGTTTTTGCTGTTACACGCAGGATACGCGCTGACCTATACCGATTCTGCCGCAACGGGAGCCTTCAACAGCATTGAATTCTACGACTCTTATCTGGAGGTCGTCGGAAATATGCTGGCGTTCAACCACCCCACTGCGATGGAGGGGTTGCCAAACCTTTATTGCGGCGTTCTGCCGTTGCTTCTGTCGGTGGTGTTCCTGCGGTCAAAAAAGATCCGCCTGGAGGACAAGATCATCAACGTTCTTTTCCTGGCGTTTTTCATTTTCAGCACCAACTGCAACGCCTTGGATTTTATTCTTCACGGATTCCGATTCCCCAATATGCTTCCCGCACGGTACAGCTTTTTGGTCTGCTTTGTAATGCTGATCGTGGGGTATCGGGGTTTTCTGCTTCTTAAGGATCTTTCCCTGAAGGACATTGTCGGGATGGCGGGGCTGTCCGTCACAATGATCGGTCTTTCCTGCTTTTCCTTGGGCACGGATAAAATGCTCGGAAACATCGTTCTTGCGGCGGCGTATCTGCTGTTTTTCTTCCTATACGAGCGAGGATATCTGAAAAAAGCGGCGTTCACCACGTTCCTCTGCCTGATGATCTCGGCGGAAATGATTGCAAGTCTGGTCTTCAGTATGGACACCGTGGGAAAAACGAGCTATTCCGCCTATCCCTACCGCAAGGAAATAATCGAGGGAACCTTTGATCGGTTGGAAAGCGAGGATCCCTCCTTTTGGCGGGGAGAAATGACCTGCCGTTATTATCTGAACGACGGCGTAATGTACCGCTATCGGGGTGTGGGACAATTTTCGTCCACCGCAAATCGCAACGTGCGGGATCTGATGTCCCATATGGCGTTTACCACGGGCGCGAATAGTTATTATTACAACTTCTCAACCCCCATCAACAATTCTCTATTGGGACTGAAATATTTGGTTTCCCGCAACGGAGCCCTGATGGGAGGAACCGAGACCGAGCCCGTCTTTTCGGAAAACAATCTGGACGTATCTCGCAACACCGCCTTTTTGGGAGCGGGATTTATGACCGAGCAAAAGCTATTGGAGGTGGAATTTACAAACAGTCCCTTCCAAAATCAAAACCGTCTGTTCCAGCATCTGACGGGATCGAGCAACAGTATTTTCTTCAGCCGACAAGAGGATTCTTTCGAATCGAGCCAGTTTGAATCCCTTGAAAAAACGGGATCGGGAACCTACCAATACACCACCAACGAAAAGGACGGTAGCTTGGACATCACCTTTACCGCCGCGTCTACGGGGACGTATTACGCGTATATGCGGGTCGGCGGAGGCGGGGATATTACCGTCACCACCGAATCGGGCAAGATTTACTCCCACCCCGTGGCATCCCTTCGGTATATCGCACCTCTTTGCGAGGTGGAAGCGGGAGAGACCTTCACCGTCCACATTGAAGCGGACCGTAAAAAGGAAAACAAAGTCATCAGCTTTTATTGCTACTATTTTAATGAAAGGAACTTTGATGCGGGCTGGAAGAACCTCACCGACGAGGTTTGGGACGTGACCGACTTTTCCGACACCCACCTCAAGGGTGAGATCACCGCAAACAACGACGGGCTGTTCTGCACCGTCATCCCCTACACCGACGGCTGGAAGCTATACGTGGACGGGGTGGAGACCGAGAAGGTGCCCGTGCTGGACGGGGCGTATATCGGTGCAAATCTGACCGCGGGAACCCATACCGTCGAGCTGCGCTACGAGGCGGAATGGTTCTGGGAGGGCATTATCGTTTCAGTCGTATGCTTGGTCGTTTTCGTAATTCTGATTCTTCTTTTCCCCAAGGGCTTTCCGACCTTTCGGGAGCAGCCTTGCAAAAAGTCCGAAGAATCGGGAAAGGGACCTATCGAGGAATCGGAAGATCCGCAGGACCTGAAATCAGAAAACGCCCCTGAATTCTAACCTAAAAAGAGTAATCCGTTTGACCTCGGATTACTCTTTTTTTGTCGCAATTCTGTAACAGTTAAGTGCTATACTGTAGAAAAGAATAAATCTTAAAGGAATCTTAAAAATTTTACTACTTTCTTCTTAAAGGGATTTTTGGTATACTGTCTTTGGAGGGAACGATATGAGCCGAATTTTAATTTGTGACGACGAAAAGGACATTGTATCTGCACTGAAAATCTATTTAACCGCAGAGGGCTTTGAGACGGTGGAGGCCTATTCGGGAGACGAGGCCTTGGAAAAAATGCACCAAGGCAAGATCGATTTAGTTCTGATGGACGTGATGATGCCTGGAACGGATGGGATCTCTGCTATGGTGAAATTGCGGGAATCGTCCAACGTCCCCGTAATTTTGCTGACGGCAAAAAGCGAGGACACGGACAAGGTCTTAGGGCTGAATCTGGGGGCAGACGATTACGTTACCAAGCCCTTTAATCCTGTGGAGCTGATCGCCCGCGTGCGCTCTCACCTGCGAAGATATACGGTCCTTGGAAGCACGAAGGAGCCCAAAGACACCTACGTCTGCGGAGGCATTGAGCTGAACGACCGAACCAAGGAGGTTTCCGTGGACGGAAAGGAAATCTTCCTTACTCCTACCGAATACGATATTCTGAAGCTTTTTTTGCAAAATCCCTGCAAGGTTATGTCTCCCAAGGAGATTTACCGTCAGGTTTGGAACAACGACCCCTTCGGAGGAGAATCCACCGTTGCGGTACATATCCGTCATCTCCGTGAAAAAATCGAAATCAATCCCGCCGAGCCCCGCTATCTGAAGGTCGTATGGGCTCAGGGGTACAAATTGGAACGGGGGAAATAAAATGAAAACCTTTGCCCGGTCAATCCCGTTTAAGATCTCCATCTTTCTTCTGACGGCGATCCTGCTTTTCATCTCCGTCGTCGGGGGGATTTTTACGGTAACGCTGGAGATCTATCAGTTTTATGATTATTCCAAGGATGAATTAAAGGAAGAGCTGCTCTCGCGACGGATTGCGGACGAATGCTATACCGTTTTTCGCGGGGAGTACTATCATCACGCCGTGGCCACCGATCCAAACTTCCGTTACACGGTTTTGGATAAGGACGGTGCAACCCTTGCGGGGACCGAGACCAAGAATACGGCTTATACACGGACATATTATTACTACGAGTGGAAGGAAGAAGGGTACAACTCCTTGGGAGAATATTACTCCTATTACGATTCCGCCTTCGTAGAGGAGGAGAATTTCAAGGAAAGGACGCCGCTGTACACCGTCACGGGAGGATACGACGCGTTTAATCCCGTAACCAACGGAGATCTGTATTGGATGGAGCGGGGGATAGACGTCCTGTTCGGATTTCGGTGGATCTTACCCTTGGTAACGGGTGCGGCGTTGCTGTTGACCGCCTTCGGAACGGTTTTTCTCTGCTGCGTCGCGGGAAGAACGCCTCGCTCGGAGGAGGCGGTGCTGACGGGATGGAACAAGCTTCCGTTGGACCTTTTCCTGCTCGTTGCAGGCGGGCTTGGAGTGGGCGTGTTTTTCCTGGGATGGTTCGTATTGGAAAGTGAAAGAATCTCCTTTTATCTCTTAAGCTTGCCCATCCTCGGACTGATAGCGTCTGCCCTGCTCTTGGCCTCGATCACCTCCCTTTCCGCCCGCATCAAGGTGGGAGGGATGCTGAAGACTTCCCTGATCGGTCGCTTGGGAATCTGGAGCTTTTGCGGATTAAGGCGGGGTTGCAACACGTTGCGCCAACTGATTCGCAAGATTCCGACGGTGCCCACGGTGGCATCGGTGGCGGGATTGTTTGCCGCTTGCAACATCCTTTTGGGGATTCTGTCCAAGGAGCCGTTGGTATTTCTTTTGCTTACGCTGGAATCGGTGATAGGATTTTTCTTCGCCGTTGTCGTCGCCGTAGGCTTTGCCTCGGTAGAGCGCCACGGAGATTCCATCGCCAACGGCGATCTGGATCATAAAATGGACACGGTTTTTTTGGTAGGTCCCTTGAAAAAATACGGAGAAACGTTGAATCGTATCGGAGACGGATTGAACACCGCCGTTAATGAACGAATCAAAAGCGAGCGAATGAAAACGGAGCTGATCACCAACGTTTCCCACGATATTAAAACACCGCTGACCTCGATTATCAACTACGTGGATCTGTTATCCAAAAAAGAAGCGGGCGACGAAGACTCTGCGGAGTATCTTTTGATTCTCAAGCGGCAATCGGCACGGCTAAAGAAGCTGGCCGAGGACATCGTTGAAGCGTCAAAGGCATCCTCGGGCGCCCTCGTTATCGATCCTGTTCCCTGTGATTTAGGGGTATTGTTGGAGCAGACGGCAGGGGAATACGAAGAAAAAATGAAGGATTGCGGTCTTACGGTATTGCTCGAAAAACCCGAGGAGGAAGTGACGGTCCTTGCAGACGGAAAGCGCCTCTGGCGGGTATTTGACAATCTGATGAACAACATCTGCAAATACGCCTTGTCGGGAACGCGGGTTTATCTGACGGTGACACAGGAGGAAGAACGGGCAACGATCTGCTTCCGAAACGTTTCCAAGGATCCGCTGAATATCCGTCCCGAGGAATTGACCGAACGGTTCGTTCGTGGCGACGCATCGCGGCACAGTGAGGGAAGCGGGCTTGGCCTTGCCATTGCCCAAAGCCTGACCGAGCTACAGGGAGGAACGTTTGAAATTTCCATTGATGCGGACCTGTTCAAGGTAACGATCACATTCCCGATTTTGAAATAACCAAGGAGGAGAACGACGATGCTGGAAACAAAAGGACTCGTCAAGATTTACAAGCCGAAAAAGGGCGTTCCCGTACGGGCTTTGGACGGAGTGACACTGAAATTCCCCGACACGGGAATGGTGTTTCTGTTAGGAAAATCAGGCAGCGGAAAATCCACGCTTCTCAACGTACTGGGGGGACTCGACCGCTACGACGACGGAGAGATCCGAATCAAAGGCGTCTCCTCAAAAAAATTCAAGCAGAGCCATTTTGACTCCTACCGCAACACCTACGTGGGCTTTATCTTCCAAGAATATAACGTTCTGGAAGACTTCACCGTAGGAGCAAACATTGCCCTTGCCTTACAGCTGCAAGGGAAAAAGGCGACGGATGAAGCAATCGATCAAATCCTCCGTCAGGTCGATCTGGACGGCTACGGAAATCGCAAGCCCAACGAGCTTTCGGGCGGACAAAAGCAACGGGTCGCCATTGCGCGGGCGTTGGTTAAATCGCCCGAAATCATTATGGCGGACGAGCCCACGGGAGCGTTGGATTCGACGACGGGAAGACAGGTTCTGGAAACGCTGAAAAGGCTGTCGAAGGAAAAATTGGTCATCGTCGTTTCCCACGACCAAGAGTTTGCGGAAACCTACGCCGACCGCATCATTGAATTGGCGGACGGAAAGGTCGTGCAGGACGTGGAACGGACGGGAGCGTCGCTCCCCGAACGCGAACCGTCGGGATTGAAATACGAGGAGAACGTCATCACCGTTCCTCACGGATACCACCTGACCGAGGAAGACCGCATCGCCATCAACGAATATCTCAACGGACAGACGGGCGAAACCCTCCTTCGAGGAGGAAAAGCGGAACGGCTTACGGGCTTTACCCCAACCAATCAAGACAGGATTCGGCAATCGGGCGGAACCTTTCAGCCGATCAAATCCCGTCTCCCCTTCCGCTTTGCCTTCCCTATGGGCGCCAGCGGATTGAAGCATAAAAAAATTCGCCTGGCGTTTACCATCCTTCTTTCCTGTATCGCCTTTGGATTGTTCGGTCTGGCGGATACCTTTGCCTCTTACGACCACGTCCGCACCACCACCCGTTCTTTGATCGATTCCAACATTCGTTACGCTTCGGTGGAAAAGACCGTGACCGTAACCGTAGAAGAGGGCGATTACACCTACCGAACCTCGGGGGAATTGAACGCGGAGGATCTGGACGCCATCCGCCAGGCCACGGGAGTGGAATTGACGGGTGTATATCGGGCACCCGACGGCTATCCCGAGCTTTCGGAGCAGATCGGTGACACGGAGGAAGGCCTTTCCATCTACTCCGACAGAGCCGCAGGGTATCTTGAAATTACGGAAGAGACTTTGTCCCATATGGGAGGAAGACTCATTGAGGGAACTCTGCCCGACGGAGAAAAAGACGAAATTGCCCTTTCTACCTTCCTGTGCCAACGGTTCCTGGAGAATGGGTACAAGGAAACCGACGAAGCGGAAACGGTAAAAATTTCCTCTTATCGCGATATGATCGGAAAAACCCTGACCTTGAACGAGATCTGCTTTACGGTATGCGGAATCGTTGATACGGGGCTGGATCTGGAACGCTACGAAAACTTGAAAAAGCTATACGATCCCACGGAAGATCTTTCCGACGCAGACCGCTTGATCCTGTATGCATTGAGTCAGGAATTTGAGTACGCCACAAGAAACAGTCTTGCGGGGACCATTATGGTGGGAAAAGGGAAAACCGAGCAGCTGCGCAATCGGTTCCCCTCCTACACCGAGATTCCGGGCGGAACGTGGCCCCTTTACACGCAGAACGCAGATCTTGAGCTGTGGCTTTACCCGTGGAGCATCGGAACCTTGTCCGAAAACCGTCATCTGGACATCCTGTGGCTGGACGGGACGCCTCGGACGGAATTGGCGGAAAACGAGATCGTTCTTCCCGTATCCACCTTTGTAAATAACCTCACCACCGAAAAGCCTCAGCTCTACAACCCCATCTTCCTCGCCGAAAGCGAGAATCCCGACTATTCCTCGATCCTGAATCTGCGCTTGCGCCAAAACAGATCCCAATATAACGAGGCTACGGGAACGATGGAGGAAATTCTTCTGGGAGAATATCAAATCGTCGGATTGATTCAAAATCTTACAGATTCTCAAGAATTTATCTTATTCTGCGATTCCTACGTTGACGAAAATGCGGAAAAAAGCGGAGGACTTTGGGATCACGCCATCGGCACGATGCCCCAAAGCTACGGAGAAATCGAAGCCCTCGTCTCGTATTGCAACCGGGATCACGACGGGATCAGCTACGGACTGCTCAACCCTGTGTCTTATGAATTGGACGTGGCACACGAAATTTTACAGATCCTCTCCAAGGTATTCCTTTGGATCGGTGTCGGATTCGCCGTATTTGCGGCATTGCTTTTGTCCAACTTCATCGGAACGAGCATTTCCTATAAAAAGCAAGAGATCGGCATTTTGCGCGCCATCGGATCCCGCGGGAACGACGTATTCCGAATCTTCTTCTCCGAAAGCTTTTTGATCGCACTGATCAATTTCGTTCTTTCCGCCGTTGGAACGTTTTCAGTGACGCTGATTATCAACCACGTAATTCGGACGCAAACGGGTCTTTTGATCACCTTACTTTCCTTCGGGCTGAGACAGGTGGTGCTGCTCTTCCTGGTCAGCGTGCTGATTGCCGCCGTTGCAAGCTTTATCCCCGTGAAAAAGATCGCGGCCAAGCGTCCCATTGATGCTATCCGAGACCGATAATGACAGAAAAAGGAGACGGTTCGATGAAAAACCGTGTCAAAGCAAAAATCCAACACCTGACACCGAAGCAGAAAAAATGCTTCGGTGCCTTGTCTGTCCTCATATTCCTTACCTTCGTAGTGCTGGTCACGTTCTTCATCGGACGTCCGATGCTTCGCTTCGTCTCCGAGCCCGAACAGTTTCGCACCTGGGTAGACGGACACGGGATTTGGGGACGGTTAATCTTTCTTGGGATGGTCATATTTCAAGTGATTTTCGCCGTCATTCCGGGGGAACCCTTGGAAATCGGTGCGGGATACGCCTTCGGTGCCGTGGAAGGAACGTTGCTCTGTCTTTTGGGGACTACTCTGGGAGGAATCTTGGTGTTTATGCTGGTACGAAAGCTCGGAGTCCGCTTGGTAGAGGTATTTTTCCCCATTGAACGGATTCGGTCGCTGTGGTTTTTGAGAACAGAAAAACGGCGAAATTTTCTCACCTTTCTTCTGTTTTTTATCCCGGGAACACCAAAGGATCTGCTGTGCTATTTCGTGGGACTGACCGATATGAAATTAAGCACTTGGATCTGGATCACCGCTGTGGCTCGAATCCCTTCCGTGATCACCTCCACGATCGGGGGCGATGCGTTGGGAGAAGAACGATACCTTCTTGCCATCATCGCCTTTGCCGTCACCGCCGCAGTCAGCGTTGCGGGAATTTTAATTTATCAAAAAATCATTAAACCGAGACGACAAAAGCATCGGGAGCATACCAAATGAAGAAAATGATCCTTGTTCTGCTTCTTCTTATGCTTTTATGGGGCAGCGGAATGATCCCGAAGCAAATCGCCGCAACCTTCGGCACGCGCTATGCGCAGGAACGCTTCCCGCGTATGGAGCTGCGATTTGAATCGGTAGAATGGAGCAAATATCACGGAAATTATATCATCACCCTCCGCGATAAACAGGACGGGCTTCACAGCTTTGTCATTTCTCCCAAGATCCTGCCCATTTACCCGGGACAAGGCGTCCTTTCTTTGGAAGAAGCATCCCGAGAGTATTCCTGAGATTGAAGATCCTTATTCTATAAAGCATCCGAGCCGATACGGTTTCACAAGAAAGCAAAAAACGCGACTTTTTTTGCGTTTTGTCTCGTAAGGTGTCCGTATCGGTTTCATTTTTCGACCGTTAAAAACAGCACCGTTTTCCCCCGAAAAAGGCCATAGACATAAATCTGTCCGCAGACACATAAAATGGTACAAAACCACGAGACAGATGGAGGAAGACCTATGGCAAATGCAAGCATTTATCAGGACATTGCCGCCCGCACGGGAGGAGACATTTATATCGGCGTGGTGGGCCCCGTTCGCACGGGGAAATCCACCTTTATTAAGAAGTTTATGGAGGCTTTGGTTCTTCCCAACATCTCCGACCCATACGGGAAGGACCGCGCCACCGATGAACTGCCGCAATCCGCCGCAGGGCGCACCATTATGACCACGGAGCCGAAATTCATTCCCAACGAGGCGGTGGAGGTACAGCTTCAGGAAAACGCGTCCTTTCGGGTACGAATGATCGACTGCGTGGGCTACATCGTTCCCGACGCGTTGGGGTATATCGAAAACGATCAGCCCCGTATGGTACGCACCCCTTGGTTTGAAGAGCCCGTACCCTTCAATATGGCTGCAGAGGTGGGAACGCAAAAGGTGATTCGGGATCACTCCACCATCGGGCTTGTGATCACCACCGACGGAAGCATCAGCGAAATCGGGCGGGAAAGCTATCTAGAGGCGGAGGCGCGGGTCATCAAGGAGCTGCAGGAGATCAACAAGCCCTTCGTGGTGTTGCTGAACTCGGTCTCCCCCCGATCGCCCGAAACGGCGGAGCTGTGCGAAAAAATGAGACAGGAATACGGCGTGCCCGTTCTGCCCGTGGATTGTATGAATCTGACCGAAAAAACGGTGCGCAAGATCCTGGAGCATATTCTGTTTGAGTTTCCCATTCGCAAGATCGGGATCCGTATGCCCGCGTGGGTCAGCTTTTTGGAGGAGGATCATCCCATCCGAAAAGGAGTCATCGACGATCTTTGCGGCGCGGCACGAGAATTGAAAAAAATCCGTCAGATCGACGGATTGATCGAGCACCTGCGGGAAAACCAATACATAACAGAGGCGGACCTGGACGCCGTCGAGCTGGGGTGCGGCAAGATAACCCTTCACGCAACGCTGCCCCAAGAGCTGTTTTATCAAATTTTGAGCGAGACCACAGGACTACCCGTGGAAAACGAGGGTGACCTGATCGCCGTTTTATCCGACCTTGCCCGTAGTAAGCGACAGGTAGAAAAATTGGCAAACGCCTTTAACGAAGCCAATCTTCGGGGCTACGGCATCGTGACCCCGTCCATCGAGGAATTGTCCCTGGAAGAGCCCGAAATCACCAAACAGGGGGGGAGATACGGCGTCCGCCTGAAGGCCTCCGCTCCCTCGTATCACATCATTAAGGCAACCATTGAAACCGAGGTCGCGCCCATCGTGGGAAGCGAAAAGCAATCGGAGGATTTGGTAAAATATCTGTTGACCGAGTTTGAGGAATCTCCTCAAAAAATCTGGGATAGCAACATCTTCGGAAAATCCCTCCACGAATTGGTGACCGAGGGTCTGCACACAAAACTGAATCATCTTTCCGACGATTCACGGCTGAAGCTGCAAGAAACCCTGGAACGGATCACCAACGAGGGAAGCGGTGGCTTGATCTGCATCATTCTGTAAAATCCGCGGGGCGTGAAACACACGCCCCGTATTGCATAAAAAAAAGCGCCGTGATCACGGCGCTTTTTGACGTATTTTATTTGCGGGAACGCTTCCGTCCCCGACCGTCTTCCTTAGCCTTCAGGTCGGAAAGCTTGGAATCGGAATCCTGCTTGAACTTCTGAAGCATATCCTCAAAGGAAGCGGGCCCCTTGGCTTGTGTCGGGGAAAAATCCGACCGAGGCTCGGATCGGAAGGAATTTTGCTCGGGGCGAACGGGGCGCTCCGTACGGGGAGGATGTTGGGGCTTTGGCATTGCCTGACGAATGGACAGATTGATCCTCCCCTTATCGTCGATGCTGACCACCTTGACCTTAACCTCGTCTCCCACCTTCAGGTGTTCGTTGACGTCGGTCACAAATCCCTGCGCAACCTCCGAAATATGCACAAGGCCGGACTTGCCGTCCTCCAATGCCACAAAGGCACCGAATTTTGCAATTCCGGTCACTTTTCCTTCTGTTATTACACCGATCTCAATTGCCATAAAAATGGACGGTACGATTTAACTGACGTCAAATCGCACCCGACTCCCTTCCGTAATTTACAATGGTTTAATATCCCGTGATATCTTGATAGATCTTCTCGTTGGGGTATCCGTATCCCAAGTTGTCTTCCGCTTGGTTCCGATAGAAATCTTCTTCGTTTTCTTCCGACAGAATGTCCTCCAGCTCTCCGTTCTTGAGCTTTTGATCACGAATCTGTTGGGTGATCGCGTCGATTTCGGCATCTTTTTTTGCAATATCAATTTTTTTGACCACGAAATTCATCAGGCAGACGGCAAAGACCGCAATGAGGAAAATCTGGATCAGCTGCTTCATTCTCTTACGCAATGGTTTTCCCTGCTTTCGGTGAACTGTGACGTTGTTTCATCTTATGTTTTGTGTGTCGTTTCCGCCGCTCTTTTTTCGGACGGCGAAGAAAATAGTTTCGTATCCGATGGCAAATTCGGATTAATAACAGCCCTGCAGTACATCGTTCCGCCAATCCTCCCGCAAGAAACGCGATCAGGATAAATAGGCGTACCGTACCGTCGTTGACCTCAAAAATAAACAAAAACGAGGCGATGGCTGCCGCAAGGAAGTAGAACAGGTCCTGAAATAGGACGGCAATAGCGGGACATTTAACGAATACGCGAAAAGCCCGGAGCAAATCATAGACCGCACCCAGGCACACACCGAACAACAGAGACCATAATAAAACGGAAAGCTGCTGCACGTTGGAAAGAACCATTCCTCACCCGCCCCCCTTATTTGAAAATACGGGTGAGGAAGGTTTCCCTTTTTCGTCTTAATTTCGTATATTCCAGGCGATCCACCGTTCCCTCAATATCGACCTCACCGACATCAAGGGAAAGACGGGAGATGTGAAGAGACTTCCCCTTGACGAGAAAATCTCCCAACACCGTCACCATAGAAATACCGGTCTGGTCAAAACCGCAGACCTCCGTCACTCCGGTAATGGAAAGGGAGTTTCGGTTTTGAAGAACCAAGTTTTGTGTATCAGTCATCATAAATCACTCCTCTACCCTATAAGGATATGAGGAAGCGATTCATTCTATGACTCGGTACATCGTATCGGCATCCGCCTTTTGGGCGTGCTCCGTAATGCGAAGCACCTCCACCCTCAACGGGGAGTTGCCGAGGGATATCTCAAGGACATCGCCGACCTTGACGTCGTGAGCAGGCTTTGCGGGCTTACCGTTGACGCTGACGCGGGAAGCGGAGCAAGCGTCACTTGCCACCGTCCGCCGCTTGATCAGGCGGGAGACCTTCAGATACTTGTCAAGACGCATTTCTTATTTTACGGCGTCTTTCAGGATACGGCCGGCTTTGAGGACGGGAACCTTGGTAGCGGGAATCTTAATGGTTTCTTCGGGCTTCTGGGGATTGCGGCCTTCTCTGGCAGCTCTTTCACGAACGTCGAAATTGCCGAAGCCAACCAGCTGAACTTTGTCACCGGCCTTCAGAGTTTCGGTGATGGTTTCCAGGACACATTCCAGATAAGCAGCGGAGTCTTTCTTGGAGATGTCCATTTTTTCTGCAACCGCAGAAATCAGTTCAAACTTATTCATTTTTCTTTTCTCCTTTTAAGAAAAAATATTTTTTAGTTCCCCTCTTCGGGTATGAACTTACACGATAACAAGCGTTCTGTCAACAGCACGGATAAAAACCTCGGCTTTTTTTTCGCAGAACTGCAAGGAAAACCGAGACTATAATTATTTTACACTATTTTCCGCAATTTTGCAAGAGGCTTGTTAAGATTTCTTAAAAAATTTCCGTATTTCACAAAAAGACACCAATTTTACGACAAAAATTAGTGCAACATATACAACGATTCCTGCGAGAATTTCAGGAAAAATGGCCCAACGGGTGTTAGCAAAATCTCCCAACGCCAAAATCGTCAGCTCGACGGCACCGTAGCACCCTGCGGCGCAGACAAGGGGCTTGAGGAAAACGTCTCGAATTTTAGGGGCGTATCCCAAATATTTTCGGATAAAAAAGAGGTTCAAAATCAGCATAATGGGGTAGGCGATCAGGGTAGAAACGGGGGCGCCGAAAATATTTAACTGAGGGACCGAGACCAGCAAAAACGTAGAGATCGTCTTCCCTACGGATCCCACGGCAACGGAGACCACCGACATATGTGCCTTTCCCACCGATTGCAGAATCGACGCCGTAACGTTGGTCAAACCGACGAATACCAGCGCAAAGGACAGGATGGACAAAAGGGAGCCGCCCAATGCCAATTCCTCTGCGGGACGTCCGCCGTAAAACAGACGAACCGCGCCATCCGAAACGGCGCTCAATCCAAAGCCGCAGCCAAAGGCCAAAATGGCGGAATACTTCAACGCCTGATCTAAGGTGGAGCGAATGGAATCAAAATCCTTGCGGGCGTACGCCATAGAGATCGAGGGCACGAGGCTTGTTCCGATGGAGGTTATAAGAAAAGACGGAAGATTGTACAGCGGTTGCGCCATACTTCCGTAGCAGCCCCAACGCAGATTTGCTTCGGAAATGGTAAAGCTGAGGACCTTCATCCGATTGACGACGAAAAATGCATCCAAGGCGCTCATCAGCGTAGAGGTCACCGAGGAGATCATAATGGGGAAGGTAACCGAAAGAAAATCCTTGGTCAAAGTCCGGCGGGGGGTGAAGTCCGTCTGATCGGGATTCTCCGCAGCAAGGCGATAAGAATTGCCGCGAAGCAGATAACGCAGCAGCATAAACACGGCGGAAACAACCGTTCCCAGGGTAACCCCTGCCATTGCGCCTCCCACCACGACTGCGGGATTATCCTGATATCCGTTAAGATACAGGATCAGCGCAATTCCGTACCCCGCCACCAGCTTCAGTACCGCTTCGATCACGTTGGAGCAGGCCGTGGGAACCATATTGTTATGCCCTTGGAAAAACCCGCGGAAGATGGCAACGACGGTAATAAAAAATACCGCAGGCATAATGGCGACAACGCACCAATAAGCGTCTTGCGAATTCATCAAAATCGCCAACGGGCGGGCAAAAATAATTCCCAAGGTCGAAAGAACGGCGCCGAAGATTACGAAGATCGAGGCAGCAATCTTCAAAAGGCCGTAAACATCCTTGTATTTTTTTTGTGCAATGGAACGGGCAACCATCGTAGAGATTCCCGTGGGAATCCCCGCCGTTGCAAGAGCGAGCAAAAAATTGTAGATAGAGTAGGCAGAGCCGAAGTAACCCATTGCCTCGGGTCCTACCAGATTGGTCAGGGGAATCTTAAATACCGCCCCGCACAGCTTGGAAAGGAATCCCGAAAGGGACAAAACCATCGCACCCAGCAGAATCCCTTTACGGGTCTGCTTTACGTTTTCAGTCATAGCAATCCCTCAAAATACGCAACGATGATCTTTTCCGTCTCTGCCACGGCGGAGGCAAGAAATTCGGGGAAATCCACCTCGGACTGCTCGTTTGCATTATCGGAGATTGCTCGCAGAACCCCGCAGGGAATCCCCGACGCGGCACAAACCTGCGCCACAGCCCCTCCCTCCATTTCGCAAGCAAGGGCGCCGTAATGATCCCGAATGCGGGCTGCGGTCAGAGAATCCCCGACGAATCGGTCTCCCGTAGCAATGCGTCCGTAGGACAGCCTTTGATCGGGCAATACGGAGCGAGCGGCGGCAAGCAATCCTTGGGACAAGACCTCGTCGCAGGGAGAAACAAGCCCGTCCTCCTCTCCGATGGCGGTCAGGTCAAAATCGTATTGGATCGTATCCGTCCCGATCACGACGTGATGGGTCACGATTCCGTTCCCTACTCCACCTGCAACGCCCACGTTGATTACGGCGTCGGGGGAATACCGAAGGATAGCCGTTTGCGTGCAAAGAGCAGCATTTACCTTCCCCACGCCACAGCGAACCACGATCACGGGGTGTCCGCAAAGAAGTCCCTTGGAAAAGAGAAGTCCTCCCACCGTCTCATCGGTGCGTTGAGAAAGCATCGAACGGAACCCCTGTGCCTCCGAATCCATCGCACAGATCAAAAGATGGCTCAAAGCTCCTCCTTGAGAGCAGCAATGCTCTGCTTCAGATCATTGATTTGATTATAGACACTCTGCATTTCTTCGTTCATTTCAAGAGATCCCTCGTCCATCGCGTCGCAGGCAAGGATTCCAAGGCGGCGCTGCTTGCGGGCAAGGGAGCTTTTTAATTCAGAAATCTTCCATTTAATACGGGCGGTATCCGCAAGATCAAGGGCGGTCTCCCCCGCTTTGCGAAGAACCCGCTTTCCCGCAGTGACGGCGTTGTCAAAAATTTCATTGCTCATAAAAATCCTCCCGTGTGCAAAAAATGTCGAACGGTTTTTGTTCTCAAAAACAACGGTTCGCCGTTTTTCGCAGAAAATATACGTTATAATAGATTACGATGTTTTACTTCTCCGTTTCTTCCTTTTGGCCGTCCGATTCGTCGGGCGGTCCTTTTTTTATCTCGGAAGAAAGGATCTCGTCGTATTTGGCTCGGATGCGAAGCAGATCGGAATAGGCGTCCCTCTTCAAGGACTCGTTTCGCAGCAGGGCGGCAGGATGGAACGTGGCGATCATCCAATATCCCTTTCGTTCGTACCACACACCGTGGGATCGCATAATCGAAAAATCAGGATCAATCAACGTGGTTGCTGCAACCTTACCGAGACAAACGATGATTTTGGGGCGAATCAGCTTGGTCTGTGCCCGCAAATAAGGGATGCAAGCCTGTCGTTCCTCGGGCAAAGGATCCCGATTTCGGGGAGGACGGCACTTGACGATATTGGCAATATAAACGTTTTCGGTTCGGCTCATTCCGATACACGCAAGCATTTTATCCAATAAAATTCCCGCTTTTCCTACGAAGGGTTCCCCCCTCAGATCCTCTTGCTCTCCGGGACCTT
Organism: Clostridia bacterium; assembly: GCA_017623895.1. Taxonomy (GTDB): domain Bacteria; phylum Bacillota; class Clostridia; order Oscillospirales; family UBA644; genus RGIG995. Next base: position 7,444 of record JAGAOB010000025.1, on the reverse strand, counting down.
CTCCGACGAACAGGATCTCCGCTTCGGGATTTCCCACGCCGAAAACCAAATTGGTTCGGGTCTGCCCCAAGGGGCAACGATGACAGCCGTCGCAGGCGGAGCGCAAGGTATCCCAATCAAGCATAATCGAAGCCTTTCCTTAAAAAATATGCGTTCCCGTCCGACGGTATGACGGACGGGGATCGCGTGAATCAGCCTTGATACGAAAGAACGTCAACGGATTGGATGGAGATCTCCTCCAAGGGCTTATCGTTGCCGTTTCGGGGTGCGTTACAAATGGCATCTACCACGTCCATTCCCTCATACACCTGACCGAACACGGTGTGACGGAAATCCAGCCACGGAGTGCCGCCCAATTCGGCATATTCGTTGGCGATCTCCTCGGGATAGAACTGACGGACCTGCTGCATCATACGAGGATCGACAGAGGATGCCTGCACGATGAAAAATTGGCTTCCGTTGGTGTTGGGACCGCTGTTTGCCATAGAAAGCGCACCGCGGAGGTTGAACAGCTCTCTGGAAAATTCATCGGGGAACGGCTTTCCCCAAATGCTTTCTCCTCCCATTCCCGTGCCCGTGGGATCTCCCCCTTGGATCATAAAGTCGGGAATGACGCGATGGAAAATAATTCCGTTATAATATCCGTTTTTGGCGTGAGTTAAAAAGTTTTCCACGGTTTTGGGAGCTTTGTCGGGGAAAAACTTCACCGAAATATCTCCTTTGGTGGTATGGATTACGGCGACGGTTTCCCCCGCCGAGGGAAGACAGGTCTGATGATTCATAGCGATTCTCCTCAATTATAGTTCATTCAAAGCGTTGTTAATAAACGAAACGATCGTTCCGCCGAAAAGGGAAAAAATCAACCAAAAAAGCAAGGAAACTCCCAATCCAACCGCAGAAAAAACGATGCCAAGGGTGCGGAACTCACGGAACCGCTTCGTCCCGTTCGCCGCAAGAGAAAGAAGCAACGCCGCTAACTGCAGCGGAGACGAAACCACGGTAACAAGCCCCATCAAGGACAACACGAACCCTGCAATCGCCATTCGGTCGGTTTTATTCGATTCCTCACGGAAACCGATGGCAAGAGACGGGCGGGAATCTTGCGGTTCGCCTTGTGATTGCGTGGATGGAGAAAGGTGGGAGCCTTGTACTTCATCTTGTGTTTGCGTGAACGGAGAAGGGAGATATCCTTGTGTTTCCCGTTGCGATTGCACAGACGGAGACGGTGCAAGAGATTTGCCAGAATCGTCTTTTAGGAAGTTTACGCCGCAAATCGAGCAACGGGGCGCGGTCTGCTCGTTGAAGCAGCCGCAAATCGGGCACTTCTTCATCGTATTCCTCACTTGCTTTCCAAGGATTGAACGTATTGCTTCAGATAGTTCAACTGGGTTTGAAGGTAATCCCGATACTCGTTCAATGTCCATCCTTCTTTTTTCATTTCCTCGGCGGCAGCTACGCCTACGTAACGATAATGCACGGTATTTGCTTCCCGTCCCGTTTGATCCTCTTCCCCTGCGGGATAGCTTAAGATAAAGCCGTATTGATATATGGTATCGTTCAAATACTCTTCAAAGGAACGGCCGTCCGCCCCCAGCAAGGACATTTCTTTTTTGGAAAAGTCCACGGAAAATCCCAGCTGATGTTCCGAGCAGTTCACCGATCCCACGGAAACGGCAGCCATAGAACGGGCCGTCTCGGCAGGATATCCTGCATTCATAAACCCTTCTACGGCATCGTCGTACACCGTCTTTTGCTGTTTTTCGGTTCGATAGGCAGCGGTGAGAGATGCGGCATAGCCGGCCTTCTTTGCCGCAACTAAAAACTCGTTAAATCTCTCCGCAGCCGTCGTTTCCAATTTCAAGGTTTTATAGCCGTCCAACAGAGTCAGCTCTCCCACCTCGTAATCGACGGGCAGGGGATTGGATTCGTTGACAAGCAATAGATAAGGAGAATCCAGCTGGGTTTGAAAATTATTCATTTTCGTCTGACACTCGGCGATCACGGAGGAAATCTGCTCCCGATCCGTGGTCTGGGTTCCGTCGGTGCTGTCCGACGGCTCACTCACTTCCGTTCCCCCGCCGTTTCCCGAAAACAGATCGCCCGCTCCCAGGAAGCAGAAGGCAAACACCGCAAGGGTGATCACCGTCAAAACCGTCAGCCCGATTAGGGCTATGCGATTTTCCATTGCGTTTCGTTCGTTCATAATATTCTCCCGCACGGCAACGTGCCGTTGCTGATAATAGTCATAATAATTTATTATATCATACCACATTCTGGTTCGTTTGTCAAGGAAAGACGGAATTTCTTCAAAAATAAAGAAAACAAACCGCTGTGCCTTGAAAAAAATTCTCCCGAAGCGACGTTGCTTCGGGAGAACACAAAATACGATTCAGAAAATCAGTGGATCACACGGACACGGATCACGCCATCCAAAGCAGTCATTGCTTGAACGGTATGCTCGGAAACGTGGGTGTTCGTATCGATAATGGAATAAGCGAAATTTCCCTTGCTCTTGTTCAGCAGGTTTTCGATATTGACCCCCTCTGTGGCAAGAAGCGTGGTCATTTGAGCGATCATATTCTGCTGATTGAGATGATGAACGGCAATACGCATTGCGCCGGCACGAGGGCAGGAGCAGGCGGGATAGTTGACGCTGTTGACGATATTTCCGTTCTCGATATAGTCCACCAACTGCTTTGCAGCCATCACAGCGCAGTTGTCTTCCGCTTCGGGCGTGGAAGCACCGAGGTGGGGGATGCAAACGATGTTCTCCTCCCCAATCAGTGCATCGTTGGGGAAATCGGTAACGTAGCGTGCCACCTTGCCGTTTTTCGTAGCGGAAAGAATGGCGGCGTTATCCACCAATTCACCCCGTGCGACGTTAATGATGACCACACCGTCCTTCATCTTTGCGATCATTTCGTCGTTGATAAAGCCTTTGTTGTCCTTCAAAAGAGGAACGTGGAGAGAAATATAGTCAGAGGTTTTGATCAAGGTATCCAAATCGTTGACGCGAACCACGTGGCGAGACATGGAAAGAGCGCTTTCCACCGAAAGATAGGGGTCGTACCCAACCACTTCCATTCCGAGAGCAACGGCGGCGTTGGCGACCCGAGCGCCGATAGCACCCAAGCCAATAATTCCCAGCGTTTTCCCCTGAATTTCGGGGCCGACGAACTGACCTTTTCCTTTTTCCACCAGCTTGCCGACCTCGTCTCCCTTGCCCTTCAGGGTCTTGACCCAATCCATAGATTCGGCGATCTTACGGGAACCGAGAAGAAGCGCCGCCATCACCAATTCCTTTACGGCGTTGGCGTTGGCACCGGGGGTATTGAAAACCACGACGCCCTGCTCCGCGTATTTGTCGCAGGGGATGTTGTTCGTCCCCGCACCTGCACGGGCGACGGCGATGACCGACTCGGGCAGGTCGTAATCGTGCATATTAAAGGACCGAAGCATAATACCTACGGGCTGATTTGCATCAGCAGAAACAGCATAGGTGCTGTCAAACGCAACATCCGCCTTGGGGCTGATGGCGTTGAGAGTAAGAATATTTTTCACGGCTTATTTATTCTCCATTTCAAATTTCTTCATAAACTCGATCAGAGCCTTAACTCCGTCCACGGGCATAGAATTGTAAATCGAAGCCCGCATACCGCCCACGAGACGGTGTCCCTTCAGGGAGACCAAGCCTGCCGCAGCGGCCTCTTTGACGAATTTCGCATCCATCTCCTCGGAGCCCGTAACGAAAGGAACGTTCATAATGGAACGGTCCTTCACTTCCACGGGATTGGTATAGAAGGAGGAGTTGTCGATGAAATCGTAAAGAAGACCTGCTTTGTATTCGTTGATCTTCTGCATTTCCGCAACGCCGCCCATCTTCTTCAGCCAGCGGAACATCAGCATAGACATATAAATGCCGTAGCAGGGAGGCGTATTATACAGGCTGTTTTCCTTTGCCTGAACGGAATATTTCAGCATCGTGGGGCAGCAAGCCAAGGGCTCCTGATCATCCACCAGATCCTTACGGACGATGACCAACGTCACACCTGCGGGTGCGATATTCTTTTGAGCACCTGCGTAGATCACGCCGAATTTGGAAACGTCCACAGGCTCGCTGAGGATATTGGAGCTCATATCGGCAACCAGGCAATCCACCTCGGGGAAATTGGTGTATTTGGTTCCGAAAATGGTATTATTGGAGGTAATGTGAACGTAATCGATTCCCTCACGGAAGGCAATTTTGTCTACGTCGGGGATGTAAGTAAAATTCTTGTCCTTGGAAGAGGCGGCGATGGCAGCATCACCGTAAATTGTAGCCTCTTTTTGGGCCTTCCCTGCAAAATTGCCGGTTACGATATAATCGGCCTTCTTGTTCTTCATCAGATTCAGAGGAACGGCGGCAAACTGTTGGCTGGCACCGCCCTGAACGAACAAGACGTAATAATTGTCGGGGATATTCATCAATTCACGGAGTAATGACTGCGCTTCATCATTCACGGCCTGGAAGGGTTTAGATCGGTGGGACATCTCCACGACGCTCATGCCCGTGCCGTTATAATCCAGCATTTCCTTTTGACATTGCTCCAACACTTCGAGAGGAAGGGTGGAAGGTCCGGCTGCGAAGTTGTAAACTCTCATATCATTTCTCCTTTTCTGCCTTGCGGCGATCAATAATAGATTGATTATACACCTTAACGGAATCATTTGCAAGAGTATTCGATGAAAAGTAATAATTTTGTAAAAAATTAGGGGGATTTTCTTTCATTTTATGAATATTTTTTCCTCATTATGCAAAATTGCAAGGATCGGATCTGAGCTTTCAAGTCAAAAGCCAATATTCCACCGCAGTGAGGATCAGCAAGAAGCCGAAATTGAATGCGGAGAAAAGCACAAAATAGCTCCACGTCTTCCCCGGAGCATATTGCCTGTACTTACGGAAAGTAATCAGGCTTGCAAGGGAAGCGATAAGCGTCCCCGTTCCACCCAAATTAACGCCGACAAGCAAGGAGGCGTAATCGGAAGTGAAATTAGAAAGAAGCACGGCAGAGGGCACGTTGCTTATGACCTGACAGGACAGGACCGAAACCAAAAGGGGCTCTTTTGCCATCAGGCCCGAAAGCACCGTACGAACAGCGTCGATGCGGGACAGATTTCCCGCAAAAACGAAAAAGAAAACAAACGTAAACAGCAGACCGTAATCCACCTCCCGCAAGGCTCTGCGATCGGCGAAGAACAACGCGAGGGGAACGATAATAAGACCGATCCAATAGGGAAAGACGCGAAATACGATCGCGACGGAAAACGCAAACAGAATCAAGTAAAAAATGCTTCGCTTCCGCAGCAACGCTCCTTGGGTCTGAACCCGCAGAGACAAGGCCTTGGCGGGAAAGAAAATACAGCAGCCCCCCAACAGAAGAATTGCCAACAAAAACGGAGGGAACATAATCTTCATAAATTCTCCGGTGGGAATGGAAAAGCGGGAATACAGATAGAGATTTTGAGGATTACCAAAGGGGGTGAGCATTCCGCCCAGATTGGCGGAAATATTTTGCAAAATAAAAACTACTGCCATATATTTCTTATTATCAGTGGTCGCCAACACCGTATAACCCAAGGGCAAAAAGGTCAAAAGGGCCATATCGTTTGCCAACAGCATTGATCCCAAAAAGGTGATGACAACCAAGGTAAAGACCGCCATCCGAAGATTTCCCGTCAGCTTGACGAGGCGCTCGGCAAGGATGGTAAAAAAATGGATGTCCTGCAAAGCGCAAATGACCGCCAGCGTACAGAACAGGCAGGTTAGGGTGCGAAAATCAAAATATTCCAGATACTGCGCGTCGGGGGGAACGAGTACGGCAGAAAGCACCGCAAGAAATCCCGCAAGACAAAGCACCGGGTTGCGATGAAAAAACCCCCAAATCGAAGAAAAAACCTTCGGTATTTTCATACTGTCCAAATACTCCCTGAATTTAATATAGGAATATTTTAGCACATTCTTCGACCTTTGTCAATTCATCCCCTGCAAATTTTATTTGAACCCTTTTTTTTAATTTTTGAATTCACATTGAATTCGTATAAATTTCGAAATTGTGTTATTATAGAATCAAGGAGGGATTTATTATGAAGGGAAATTACTATCAACCTTTTTCTCTGCGTATTTCCGAGGATATGCACCATAAACTCAAAATTATTGCCGAAAAGCACAAGCGGTCCGAAAATAAAGAGATTGAGTTTGCTCTGGAAGAATACGTCCGCAGATACGAAGAGGCTCACGGAATCATCTCGGAGCAGCCGACCTTTCCCAAATCGAAATGAGTCGGAGATTTTTACAAAGCACCTTCATCGTTATCGTCTTTCTTTTGGCGGTCGCCGCCGTTCTTTTCCTGGGAATACGGGAGGGAAAAACCGCTTCGCTTAAGGTTCACGGAGTGAAGCTGGATGAAAAAACTCCTTGGAACGATGCATTAACGGACAACGCGTTTCAAGAAAATTCCGTGGTATATGTGACCGAAAGCGGATCGAAGTATCACCGTTCCGCCCAATGCCCCGCACTGAAGCAGGCAAAGCAGGTAATCGGAGTTCCTCTCTCCGCTGCGATGGAAGACGGAAAAGACCCTTGTTCTCGCTGCGGAAAATAAAAAAACGGCTTGCCGTTTTCATAAGCAAACCATCAGGGGGCAGAACCATCTGCCCCCGTATTATAACTATTTTGTTTCCCGAATAAAGGACGTCGCTCTGATTGCTTTAATCAGCACATTGGACCGTACCTCGTTTCACAAATTCGGGTCTGTCGGATCGTCCGACCCATCGCACATAGGTGCGACGACTCAACTACTTCATTGGTTTCAAGCCTCATTAAGACGAGATCCGAATTGGTCAGGAATCGCGAGCCGTTTGCTCGGATCCCCCAATCATTCAGTCTGAAGCTTCATAAACAGCTGCAGATTCATACTCCGTTTCCTTTCTCCTCAAGAGGAAGGACGTGGGGTGAGTATTTTAAGGGACGCTCCGCAATTTACGGATGCGACCCGTTTTACTTTTTATCAATTTTCATCTCTCGTTCTCCTTTCGGAAAAACGACCGGTTTTTTCGGACGGGATTCAGATTTGGGACACCGTAACCCTTTGTCACGGCACCCGACTCAAATGTTGGGACTGCGCATCCTTCGGTTCTCCTTTCGGGGAATCCTATGAGGTGGAACGTTTCGGGACGCCTCGACATCTTGTCGCGGCAACCCTAATCAAATGTTCGGACTTCTCATACTCCTCGTCTCCTTTTCAGAAGCAACTCTCCCGACACTGCCGTATGTAAAACACCTTGATGAGGATTTCCTCTCGTCGGGGTCTCCTTCCTTGTGGTTTTATTATAGCACAGTTTTCCGCCCTTGTCAAGTGGGTTTTTGCATTTTCTTATATCTTGTACACAAAAGTTATCCATAAAT
>JAGAOB010000024.1 GCA_017623895.1 Clostridia bacterium | reverse complement strand
TATTATATCATTAAAACATTTTTGTGTCAAGCCCCCGAAAATTTCAAAAAATCTCTTTACTTTTTCCTTTTTTTCGTGTATAATAATAATGTATGTATTCTATCACGTCATCTGACACCGAAGGAGGCCCTCCCGTTTATGCTGATCCATCTTCGTTCCTTCTCCCAATCCAACCTTGCCGTTTCCGCGGCGTGCTACGGGATCGCCGCGATCATCGCGTTGCTTTTGCGGCGGTGGGGACAAGTCTTTGGGGGATTGGGAAAAGAAAGGTCCCTTGCCGAATTTGGCAGGATTCTTTTGCGGGATCTCCCGTCGGCACTGTGGGCAGTTGCCTTTTTCCTGGGTACGGGATGCCTGAAAGGGCCGATCAACACGGAGGATCGAACGGAGGATCCGCAAAAAAATCGAAAAATCTTTTTCAACGGAATCCTTTTCCCCTTCAGCGGAGCGATCGTATCCTTCGTTTTGTTTCTTCTTTTCCAAACGCTACAAGCCTCAACGGGCTGGACGTGGGATATTCCCGGGCTGATCGCGAAGTCCTCAATGGGAGCAAACCTGTCCCTTTGCTTCTTCTCAATTTTGCCCTTGCCCGCTTCGGATATTGAAGTTTTTCTGCGAACAAAGCCCTTTGGTCCAAGAGGAACCGCATTCCGCAAAAACGGATCGTGGCCATTCCTCCTGTTTACCGCGTTGGGATTGCTGCTTGCATGCGTTACCCTTCCTCTGCCCTCTTTTTACGGAGGGGACACCTCGTTAAGTGCAATTCTTGCGCTGTTCCCCATTCTTTTGTTGGGAGGCTGATTCAACCGTGATCCTTAACTTTATTTCTGAATTCATTTCGGGAGATTCCCCGCTGTATCTGCTGTTGATCAAGACACTGTTTTCCATCGTTGCCCTGCTTCTGGTCTTCCCCGTCCACGAGTGTGCCCACGGGTTGATGGCACTGGCGTTGGGGGACGAAACGGCGAAACATCAAGGAAGATTGACCTTGAACCCCCTGTCCCACGTGGACCTGCACGGATTTTTATTTCTTTTGGTCCTGGGCTTCGGCTGGGCAAAGCCCGTACAGATCGATCCGAGATTTTTCAAAAACCGCCGCTTGGGAACGATCCTCGTCTCGGCGGCAGGACCCTTATCCAACGTAATATTTTGCTTTATCACCTACTTGATCTACGGGATTCTTTCCACTTACGCCGCGACGAACGGGATCGAATGGCTTTGGCTTTTCTCGATGCTGTTTCTGTATATGGCGTTATACAACGCAACCTTTGCGGTGTTTAATCTGATTCCCTTTCCTCCGCTGGACGGGTCCAAGATCCTGGGTGAGCTGTTGCCCGTAAGACTGCGGTTTCGGTTTTACCGTCTGGAGCAGTACTCCTTTATTTTCTTCTTCGTATTGATTCTTATTCTGAATCGAACGGGGATCATCGGGTTTCTGTCCAGCGGACTGATGGCCCTTTTTACCCCCATCGTAAACGCCATACTCGGAGGTATTTTCGGATGAACGAGCCTACCTACCGTCTGGAGGGATTTGAGGGCCCCTTGGACGTGCTTTTGACGTTGATCGAGCGACACAAGATTGACATTTACAATATTGAGATCTCCCTGCTTTTGGAGCAATACCTGAATTGGATGGAGGAAGCACGGGAGCGCAATTTGGAGATTACGGCAGACTTTTTGGAAATGGCCTCCCGATTGGTTTACATCAAATCCTGCTCTCTGCTTCCCAAAACGGAGGAAGACGAAGAGGATCCCAAGTGGCTTTTGGAACAGATGCTGATCGAATATGCAAAATACAAGCGGGTTGCCCTGCAGATGCGCCCGAAATATCAGGGAGACAAAATCTGGTTCAAGGAACAGCTCCCCACGGATTTGCCAAAGCCGGACTACGAGGGAGGACGAGAATCTGCTTTGCTACGGGAATCCTACCTTAAGCTGATGAAGCGGCATCGGGACCGTCTCCATCCACCGAAGGAATCCTTTGATAAAATCGTCAAGACCCAATTCATTGCCGTTGGAACGAAGATCGTATCGGTGATGCGAGCCCTGGTAAAGAAATCCAAATCGTCCTTTCACTCCCTCTTTCGGGGTGCAAAATCCCGTTCCGAGATCGTAGCAACCTTCCTGGCGCTGCTGGAGTTGATGCGAAGCGGACGGGTGGAGGTTCTGGACACGGAGGACGAGCACAATCCCGAAATTCGCTTGATACGCAACAAGAAACAGACGGAGGAATCCCTATGAAAAACATCACTGCCCTGATCGAGGGAATTCTGTTTGCCGCCGTAGAGCCGGTCAGCTCGGAGCAGTTGTCGGCGTTTTTCGGAATAGAAGAAGATGAGGTGCTGACCGAGCTGATCGCACTTCAGAAGACCTACGAAAAAGAGCATCACGGAGTTCGGCTGATTCGTCACGATAAGGATTTCCGTTTTTCCACAAAGCCCGAATACGGCGAGGACGTGGCCTTGTTTTTAGCGAAAAAACGGCCCCAGCTCTCCAATGCGGCTCTGGAGGTTCTGTCCATCGCGGCGTACAATCAACCCGTAACCAAGCCTTATATTTCCCAGATTCGAGGCGTTGCATCCTCGGAAATCGTGGAAGCTCTGGAGGAAAAGGGATTGCTCCAGGAGGACGGACGATTAGACCTGCCCGGACGGCCGATGTCCTACGTGACTACCGACAAGTTTTGACGGTATTCGGCTTGGAGTCCCTGGCAGATCTTCCTCCCTTGAATCCCGAAGAAGAAGCGCTCCCCTCGGCAGGAACGGAAATTTTGCTGACCGAAGCGGTGCTGAACGAAAATTCCGTCAAGACAGAACCCACGTCCGAAGAAGTTCCCTCGGCAGAATCGACCTGCGCGGAGGCTGAGGTATGAACCCGTTTTTGTGGGTATTGACCATTCTCGGCGGCTTGATCGGCATCGTGCTGCTTCTGATCCTCCACTTAGTATTCGGGAAGCTTCGTTTGATCGTAGATTATCACAACGGCGAATTGAAGCTTTGGCTGGAATGGCTGTTTTTGAAATACATCGTCTACCCCGACCCCGAAAAGAAAGAGGAACGGGAGGCTCGGCGAAAAGAGTACAGAACAAAAAAGCAAAGCACGAGCGTTCCGTCACGCACGGAATCGGAGCAAAAAAATACGGCGCCATCGGTGAAAAAAAAACCGAAACGGAAATCGGGAATCCGCGCCGCGGCAAAGAAAGAGGTCCGAAAGGCGGTACAGTCGGTGCCCCTGAAGGATTACGCAAAGACCCTGCAGATCATCGTAACGAAATTCATTGCAAAATTTCACTGTAAAAGCTTTGTGCTCCACGCCGCCATCGGAGGCGGAGAAGCCGATGCCGTTGCGATGGACTACGGAACGGTAAACGCACTGCTATATCCCGTGCTTGGGGCCTTTTCGGCAGCAGGACGGCTACACAAATGCGACGTACTAATCACTCCGGATTTCACGTCGGAGGAAACCCACGCAGAGGGGCGGGCGATATTTACGTTCCGATTGTTCCAAGCCCTGGGATGCATTTGGGAATTATCTGAAAATTTATATGATTAAGGTGGTATAAAACAATGGAAGAAAACAAAAACGTCAACGCGACCGCAACGAAAAAGCCCGAGCAGACGCGCAGAGTAACTCCCGTGGAAACCGTGACCGACAACGCGGTGAAGAATATCCGTTCTATGGTAGATTCCAACACGGTCATCGGGGATGCCATCACTACGCCCGACGGAACCACGATCATCCCCGTATCCAAGATCTCCATCGGCTTCGTGTCGGGAGGCTCCGATTTCGCGGCAAAAAACAACCCCAAGCTCTGCTTCGGCGGTGGAAGCGGCGCAGGACTGACCGTGACTCCCGTATCCTTTTTGGTTATTTCTCCCTCGGGCTCGGTCAATACTCTGCCCGTCAATCAAAGCTCGGTTACGGCGGTGGATAAGGTAATGGAGCTTGCCCCCGGCGTTATTGAGGAGATCCGCGACCTGTTCAAAAAGGAAGATTAAAAACGCCTCGGAATCGACCAACCGAAAAGAAAAAACGCCTGTTTTGTGCATAACAACCAAAACATCGCTGTCCTTCATAGTTATTTTCTCCAAATTTTTTGGGAAAATTTTCGGAAAAATGCTTGCGAATGTCACAATTTTGGTTTATAATAGAATCAATAATAAAATCATTAGGAGGAATTTCCAATGTCCGTAAAAGTTGCTATTAACGGTTTCGGTCGCATCGGCCGTCTGGCATTCCGTCAGATGTTCGGCGCAGAAGGCTACGAAATTGTCGCCATCAACGACCTGACCAGCCCCAAGATGCTCGCTCACCTTCTGAAGTATGACTCTGCCCAGGGCCGTTACGCTCTGGCTGACAAAGTCACTGCCGACGAAGACAGCATCACCGTCGACGGCAAGACCATTAAGATCTATGCCGAAAAAGACGCGAACAACTGCCCCTGGGGTGAACTGGGTGTTGACGTTGTTCTCGAATGCACCGGTTTCTACTGCTCCAAGGAAAAGAGCCAGGCTCATATCAACGCAGGTGCCAAGAAGGTCGTTATCTCTGCTCCCGCGGGCAAAGATCTTCCCACCATCGTTTACAGCGT
>JAGAOB010000023.1 GCA_017623895.1 Clostridia bacterium | reverse complement strand
GCGGTTTGGGCCTTTTTATATTTTTTATAGTAGATTTGTGCATTGCGTGCAGGGGAAAGAGAGGGATCGAGGGAGATCTTCACATCGACGACGGGGTCTTTGGAATAATCGGGCAAGACCACGGAGGATTCCCTCCCGCGAAAGACATAAAGATTCGACAGAATCAAATCTCCGTAGGTTTTGTATTCCTCGGCGCGGGCGCTGTCTGCCAATTCTGCCCGCTGCATTTCAATTTTTCGGGAAAGGCGAGCGACGGCAGTGGAGATCAGCTTGGAAATATCCGCAGAATGTCGACGAATGTGGTCCGCCGTATCCTTTTCGGCGTAATAATCGTCCATCGCGGCGGAGCAGGTTTCGTAGGTGCTACAGGTATAAGAGGAGCCGTATTGGGAGATGGGAAAACAATAAAAATCCTTGGGGGTATCCCCTCTCAAGACGGTGGGAACGTAGGCTTGCGAGGAAATTTTTTTCTTCAGCTCCGCTACTGCGGCGGAAAGGGCGGGAACTCCTTGCTCGGGGTATGCGGACAGGTCGGCATCGCAGACTCCGAACACCCGATAGGAAATTTCGCGGGAAAGCAAGGGAGAAAACCCTTCAAAGCGATTGGTCAAAAAACGGTCTGCCCGTTCGTCTCCGTCAGGATTGGGAAAGGTAAAATCGTCCAAGATGGAGATTTTGTTTTGAGACGGAGGCAATTCATAGGTCACTCCGGGGAGGATCCGACGGGGGGAAGCAGACGACAGATCCACCTGACGCAGTGCGTCAAAGATCTTTCCGTTGCCGTCGGTCAGGATCAGATTGCTGGTTCTGCCCATAATCTCAATGATCAGGTGCTTTTCCACGGCCTCATAGAAATCGTTTTTGCAATCAAACCGCAGAATCAAAACCCGTTCCAGCCCGGGCTGAACCGCATCAATCAGGCGGGCAGATGCCAAGTGCTTACGCAAGAGCATACAGAAATTGGGCGCGTACGCGGGATTTTCCTTGGGATAGCCGATCCACTGAATCCGTGGCGCTGCGGCGTTTGCAGACAAAAGCAGGCGGAGGTTTTCCCCTTTGGAATAAAAATACAATACGACTTCGTCCCGCTCGGGTTGGGTAATGCGGTCAAGGCGCGCCCCTGCGTGATGGGATAACTCGTCCCGCAGGGCGTGGAGCATAATTCCGTCAATAGGCATACTTAATCGGTTTCCTTCCGTTAAACAGAGCGTACGGGATCGTCAAAGGAGGAATAAACGATCTCAAGGTCGGGGCAGGCATCCTTCAGCCATTGCTCCAGCACGGGAAGAACGATGACCTCCGTAGCAAAATGCCCTGCTTCGATCAAATTGATTCCCGCCTGTGCGGCTTCCAGAAAATGGTGATATTTGGCTTCCCCTGTAAGCAACGTATCGATATCCGTTCCGATCAGAGATTCCCACATATCGCCGCCCGATCCACTGCAAAGAGCGACCTTATGCACGGGTCTTCCACCATCGGCATAGCGGAGATTATTGGCGTGGAGCGTCTCTTTTAATTTTGCGGCGTATTCCGACAAAGGCATTTCTGCAGACAAAACCCCCTTGCGGGCAATAAAGGACGGATCGTCCCCCCACCAAGGCTCGATGTCGGTCAGCCACGCGGCGGTTGCCAAGGCGTCGTTTACGCCGCCCTCCGCCATATCCAAATTGGTATGGGCTGCAACGGCGGCAATTCCCTTTTCAATGAGACGATAAACGCGGTCTGCGGGGGAAAAGGACTTCTGGGGAGAAAACAATGCGGGGTGATGGGTAAGGATCAAGTCTACCCCTTGTGTCTCCGCCTCGTTGATAACCGAGTAGGTAATATCCAAAGAAAGCATTACCTTGCGGATTTCCTTTTCGGGATCTCCGCAAAGGATCCCCGCGTTATCAAAGGAAAGTGCGGTGGAAAAGGGAGCGTGACGGTCAATCACCGCAACGAGTTCAGAAAGTTTCATAACGTAATCTCCTTGAATAAGCTTGCCACATAGCGTTCAGGCGTTGGGAAAGAGACTCCTCAAAGGCAATGGCTTCAGAATCGGGAATCTCGGCACGGCGAAGCCCTAAAAGGCGCTTTTGATGAGATGAAAGAGAGTGTTCAAGGTATTCCAACGCATCGGGAGTCAGGTCCAAATTTTGAGGCAAAAAGCAATCGAAATCGGAAAAGCAGGGGGCAGGAACTCGGGCAACGGAAAAGACGATATAGTGCTTCTCCCCTTCGGTGATTGCCCGTTCTCGCAAGATGGAATACCCATTGCGGAACAAAAACCGCCGCAACACCTCGGGCTTGGTCATAGGCTGCAGCGTAATTTTTTTTGCGCAGTCGGGGGGACATTCCTGCAAAATGCGGGCAATCAGGTCTCCACCCATCCCCGCAATGACCAGGGAATCGTATTCCCGGGGAACGGCGTGAAGGCCGTCGCTTCGAATCAGAGAAATGCGGTAATCAAGACCGTACTTTTCCACGGCGGATTTCGCCCGAAGAAGGGGTCCTTCGTTTACATCGCAGGCAAGGGCACGGTCACACAGTCCCCGTTGCATCATAAAAACGGGAAGATACGCGTGGTCTGTTCCAACATCGGCAAGAACGCCGCAAGGGCCCGCCAATTCCGAAACGGCAAGAAGGCGGGGCGGCAAGGCAATCAATTCATCCATAATTTCCTCAAGAAATGAGGGGCGAAAAAGTCTTCGCCCCGGATTGATCAGTCTTCTAAAGCGACGTTCAACGCTTCTACGACTTCCTCAACGTCTAAACCGTGGACGGCACAGGCGTCGGCAACCGACTCCCCGCGGGCTGCCATACAACCGATGCAGTGCATCCCAAAGCGAAGCAAGACCTCGGAGGTTTCGGGATAAGTGCGGATCACGTCGCCGATCAACATTTCTTTTGTAATCATAACAGTATCCTCCAAATTCAAATTTTACTTAATTATCGTTTCCGAGAAATTCTCGGTGATTTTCCGAAAAGGTAACGGGGTTTTCTGCCTGCAGGCTCTCCAGAAGCTTATAATAATCCGCATCCTGAAGCCCCGAAACGCAAGCGTTCTTCCAAGCGATGGGACCGTAGCCCGTAAACCAAACCAAATGGTAGCCGTAGGAGGTTTTGATGATTTCCGAATCCCCTGAACTTCTGCCGTCGGCATACAGCCAATCGTTGATTTCGGACACCATTGTGCCGTAGGCAAAATTCTCGTACAGCCCGCCCGTATCCTTGGAACCGGGATCCTCGGTATTTGCGGAAGCAAGAGAGACAAAGGACGATTCGGTCTTTCCGTCCGCCTTCCAACGGTCGTACAGTGCGGTAATCTCCCTTAAAACCGCGGCGTCGTCGGAATTTCCGTCTTTATCCTTGGTTACGTTGAGAAGAATATGACGCATAGACGCCAAGGGCTTCTCGTCCCGATAACGGGACAAAAAGTAACAAACGGTATAGACTCCCGACGAGGTTTCGTGTACCGCAACATCTCCGGTCACGCGGTCTTCGTCAAACAGCCACGAGGACATCGCGTTATTGGCAAGATCGGAAAGAGAAATGTTCTTGGCAAGCGTGGCGGAATCTTTTGCGTAATTGGCTTTTTCACTTTCGGGAGCAAAGGATACCGCACGATCCTTGAATATTTCCTCCGACGTCAATCCGTCGGCAAAGGCATCCGCAAGGGCTTTGACCTCGGCGGCAGACTCGCTTTCGGTGGATGCGGCGGAATCCTCGGGAAGAAACATCTCATTAAGCGTATATACACGAAAATCCACTTTATCAATGGATGCGCGGTTTTGCTGATAATAGGCCTCGTAATCCGCATCGGAATAAGCCGCGGCGTTCAAAACGTCGTCACAATATTGGGTGGCAAGGATGCGGCGGGAAAGATATTCCCGAAACGCCCCTTCGGTCAGGCCCTTGCCATAATTCTCGGACAGGTATTCGTCCAACGTCATTTGGGCGGAGGCTGCAGCCTCGGAGGCGGCAAGAACAAAGGCATCGACGCGTAGCTGAGATTCTTCACTCAACGCTACGTTTGCCGCAACGGCGGCGTTATAGAAGGTGAAAACCTGCTTGAGGACGTCTTCCGTTTGATCCATAAAAAAGTCTGCCCAAGTTTGTTCCTCTTCAGAAACGGTGCAGGGCTGCTCCTTAAGAGGCTTTTCGGGATCGATACCGAAGTAGGAAAGGTAATCGGAATAATCGGAATAAAACTGCTGAACCTGCGCGTAGTAGTTATACTCGTATTCCTGTGCGGAGATTCCCGTATTTCCCACGGTCATCACAAATTCCTCCGCGGGAGAGCAGGAGCACAAAACGCAACAACACAACACAAAAACAAGCAGTATCGCAAGGGAACGCTTCAACATAAAAACCTCCGTAATGAGTCAACTGCGGGGATCGGATTTAGAAGAATCGTCGGTAATTTTTTGGAATTTTGCGGTCATCTCCCCTGAGACGGGAAGATCGGAGGTAGAAATCTTACGGAATTTTACCGTGGCGTCGCCGCTCTCGACGGAGTCGGCGGCAGACACCTTACGGAATTTTACCGTGGCGTCGCCGCTTTCGACGGAGTCGGCGGTAGACACCTTGCGGAATTTGACCGTGGCATCGCCGCTCTCGACGGAGTCGGCGGCGGCCAACCTGCGGGCGCTTCGGGGGCCGACAATGGCCTGCTCCGAGCTTTCGGGCATTGAAATCGGAACGGGGACGGGGGCATCCTCTTCCGAGGTGTTCTTATCTTTACGGACGAGAATGACGACGATGCCCGCGATAACGGCCAAGACCAAAATCACGGCAAGGGCGATAATGCAATTAAAAATGATACCCCAAACATCTACGGAGGCCTTGCTCTTTCCTTCCAAAGCGGCGGAAATTCCGTTCAAAAAGAGGGGGACCTCCTGTGGGGAAAGGGATTGATTTGAAACGTAGACCTCGTCGATGATCCCAACGAACATCGGATCTCCCTTGATCCCGCTTCTTCCTAAATAATAGAAATTGGGGGCAATGGACGCAACGTCAACCTCCGTATCCCCCGTAGCGGCTACGGCGTCGTTAATGTAGAGAACGATCTTTCCTGCCGAGACCGTTACCGTTACGCGAGTCCACTGATTTACTGCAGTATAGTCACAGGTGAGGTAGGTGGAGGAGATTCCGTCGCTGATTCCGAGGCGCAACCCCGAAATTCCATTTCCCATCTCAAGGAAAAGGAAGGCGGACGGATCGGAGACCGAAGAGGATTTTCGGGAAAAATCAAAAAGCCGTTGGGATCTTTCGCCTTCAGCCGCCCCCTCCCAAGAATAGGAAAGAGAGACGGTCAGCGATTGGGCACCGTTCAGGATCTCAGCGGGATAACGGACGAAGGAGGATCCGTCCAAGGCAAGGCCGTAAGACGAGATCCCTTGGGTAAGACGACCGCCAGTCACCGAGGCGTTGGCAGAATTATTCCAATCCTGTCCCGCATTACTCCGATCGTCAAAGGTAGTTCCGATGAATCCTTTGGAAATGGATGCGGTTTTGGAGTAAGCGTCTTCCGCAAGATCCACGGCGTCGGGAGCGTAGGGATTTTCAGGCTGATCTCCCGACTCACTTTGTCCCGGATCGGGCAACACCCGGGAGGTATACTGCTCGATGCCGTAAAAATGAATTTTTCGCATTTCGGCGGCGGACAGTGCCTTAGGAGTAACGTAAATCTCATCCACGACGGTACGGGTTTGATCCTCGGAGGAGGAGCCCGTAACGACCTTGCATTGAGAAAAGGCAAGGGTGGCGGGGTTGACGGAAGACGAAACGGTCAGGGCCTCTACGCCGTCGACGTACACGGAAATCTCACCGCTTTCGTTGACGGTGATTCCGTAATGAACCCATTTATTTCGGGGATCGGCGGGATTGCCGTCCTTGATTGTCTGACGATGTACGTTCCCTCGCGTATCGGTGTATTCCACGTAGGCGGAAAGAGACGAATCGGTCTCCCCTGCATAAGGTGCGAAACGAAGAATCCCCTCCCCCTTGAGATCCAAGAGGACCTCTTGATTCTTCAGGGTTTTTCCGTTGCGGTAAACCCAGCAGGCAAAGGTAAAGTACGACTGCCCACGGAACAAGCGACTATCCAACGTGAGATACGAGACGGGAGCAGAGGCTTCTCTGCGAATAGCGGCGTACCCGTATTTGGAGATGAGCTTCGCCGTATCGATCAGAGTACAAGCGTTGTCCACCGTTGCGGGGATATCTCCCGAATGGTAGTCGGTTCCTGCAGCAAAGGTTCCGTCAAACAAATAGGCGGCCCAAGTATAATCGTGCTTCTCGACGGGGACGGTGGGACCGTCGGGCGTATCGGAGGGATTCTCCTTCATCGACTCTGCCTCAGAGGCGTAAAAGGTTCCCACGGGTAGATTGGACAAGGACGAGATCTTGTTCGCTTCCAAGGGATAATCGGTGCAATACAGATCGTCTAAAAAGATTCCGTGAAACGCGGCGGTGCTACACGTCATCTTGGAAAGATCCGCAGAGGAAGCAGAAACGGAGGTGGACGAGGATTTTCCGTTGACGTACAAGGTCAAACGGGATACCGTTCCCGAAACCTTATAGGTAAAGGCGATATGGATCCATTGCGCTTCCTCCGTCAACACGGAAGATACGTTGTATACGCAGCGAGAGGTTTTTGCACCGTCGGAAACGGTCAATTGCAAAGCTAACCCTCCGTTGGAGGTTACAAAGGAGATCTCGGCAGACTCCCCTTTCATTCCTTCCGCAAGGAACAGGGTGGACTTGCTTTCCGCCTGAGAACGGGAAAATCTGGTGCGAAATCCCATAGAAAATTGGGAAAGATTGTGAAACAGAGCTTCGTCCATATGGATATAGCCCTTCATTCCTCCGCGGTTGAGACCTGAAACGGAAGAAACGAGCCCCGTGCCGAATTCCTTGGTGGAAAGTGGATACGTTCCGCCGATCTCCGCCGTGATATCGGCAGAATCATCAAAGGAATATCCTGCCTGCACACGGGTGGAAGATGGATTCTCTTCGGGATCGATTTCACTATCGGTCGTTGCTGCGGCAGGGAAAGAAAACAGCGATGCAATCAGAAGCAGACATAATACTCCGCAAAGCAGCGATGAAAATAAGGTTTTATTCCGTCTCATAAAAATCCTCCGAAAAGGCGTCGGTTGTACTAATAAATGTTATACATTTATATTTTACAACAAATTGGTCTGTTTGTCAAGTCCGAGGCGATATTTCGAACCATTTTTGAAAACTCTTGCATTTTTGACAAAAATAGTATATAATGAGGAATGTAAATCTTTTTAGGAGAAACGATATGGAACTGGAACGACTCCTTCTTCGGGTCAAAAATCCCGCGTGGTACAGCGGCGGAGAACTGAATAGCATCACAAAAGACAAGAATCGGGTAAAAACCCGCTTTGCCTTTTGCTTTCCCGATCTGTACGACGTGGCAATGTCCCATTTGGGGATTAAAATCTTGTACGATATACTGAACCGGCGTGACGACGTTTGGTGCGAACGGGTTTTTGCCCCCGCCCCCGATATGGAGGGGCTGATGCGGGAGAAGAACATTCCGCTGTTTGGACTGGAAAGCCGCGACCCCATTAAGGATTTTGACTTCATCGGTTTTACGCTGCAATATGAATTGAGCTACACAAACGTTCTGAATATGCTTGATCTGGCGGGTCTGCCCGTCCTTGCGGCAGAACGCACCGACGATATGCCCGTAGTGATCGCAGGGGGGCCCTGTACGGTGAACCCCGAGCCGATGGCGGATTTTATCGACCTGTTCAACATCGGAGAAGGAGAAGAGACCTTGCTTCAGTTGGTGGACCTTTGGCAGGAATGCGGAGGGAACAAGCGGGAATTTTTGGAAAAAGCAGATCGCTTGGAATCCTGCTACGTACCCGCGATCCACGACCGCAAGGTAAAGGTACGGCGGCGGATTGTCAAAGATCTGGACCGCGCCCCTTATCCCGAAAAGCTGATCGTTCCAAACGCGAAAGCAATTCACGATCGGATCTCGATGGAAATTATGCGGGGCTGTATCCGCGGATGCCGTTTTTGTCAGGCTGGGATGATCTATCGCCCCTTCCGTCAGAAATCTCCCGAACGGATGATGGAAAACATTCAAAAGCTTTGCCAATCTACGGGATACGAAGAAATTTCTTTGACCTCCCTTTCCAGCAGTGACTACGAGCAGCTTCCTCGATTCGCCGATCTGCTTTTGGATTACTGCACCCCGCGAAAGATCAACCTTGCTCTCCCCTCCCTGCGCATTGATAATTTTTCCGAGGAGCTGCTGAAAAAGCTGCGTGCGGTGCGCTCCTCCGGACTGACCTTTGCCCCGGAAGCGGGAACCCAGCGGTTACGGGATGCCATCAATAAGAACATCACCGAAGAGGATATTTTTGAATCCTGCCGTATCGCCTTTCAAGGCGGCAATACGGCGGTGAAGCTGTATTTTATGATCGGATTGCCCACCGAGACCGACGAGGACATTCTGGGCATCGCGGATTTGGCACAGCGGATCGTGGATTATTACTACCAGTTGAAAACGAAGAAAAACGGAAAGGGCGTTTCCGTAACCATCAGCCTTTCCACCTTTGTTCCCAAGCCCTTTACGCCCTTCCAATGGGAGCCGCAGATCGGGCTGGACGAAATTCATCGCCGTCAGCAGCTGTTGAAAAACGCCATTACGTCCAAGAAGATCCGATTGAACTATCACGAAGGAAAAACCAGCGTTTTGGAGGGGATCTTCTCCCGCGGAGATCGGAGGCTGGGAAAACTGCTTTTGACCGCGTGGAAAAAGGGATGCATCCTGGATGCCTGGGACGAGCATTTCCGCTACGATTTGTGGATGGAAGCGATGACAGAATGTTCCATCAAAGCAGAAGACTATGCCGGACGGAGATACGCTTATGACGAGGAGTTGCCCTGGGACGTGGTGGATTGCGGCGTTTCAAAGGCGTTTTTGATCCGAGAATCCAAGCTTGCATACGAAAACAAAACGTCCCCCAACTGTAAGGAAAAATGCCTTGGCTGCGGGGTAAAATCGATTTGCGGAGGTGACGTGTGTGATCCGAATTGCCTTTGAGAAAAGCTCCACGGCGATCTATATGTCCCATCTGGACCTGATGCGGTGTATGACAAGAGCTCTGACGCGGGCAGAAATTCCTGCAAAATACACGGAAGGCTTTAACCCCCATTTGTACCTGGTATTCGCAGCTCCCCTGGCACTGGGAATTACGGGGGAACGGGAATATTTTGAGATCAAGCTTACCGAGGATATGGCGCCGGAGCAGATCCGTCAACGCCTTAACGCCACCCTTCCCCGAGGGCTGAAGATCCTTGACGTTTTTGAAGCGGAAAACGACTTTAATGAGATCGAAAGTGCAGACTACCGCGTCTTTATTGAAGGAAAAACCGCAGAGGATTGGAATCGGTTTTTCAGCGCTCCTACCATCCCTACGGAAAAGAAGACCAAGCGGGGAATGGAAACGGTGGATCTGAAGGCCGAAATCATTTCCTGTCGGGCGGAAGACACGGAAAACGGTGTGGTTTTGAGCCTGCATCTCCCCTGCGGGAACCGCAAAAATCTCTCGCCGCTTTTGGTGGTCAAGACCTTTGCTCCCAACGAGGAAACCTATTATACTGCGGCAAGATGCGCCTTTTTTGATCAAAAGGGCAAGAGATTCTAAATTTTGTCACAAAATCGTGACAGATAAATGATAAAGACGTGGTATAATTGCTTTTTAGAGTGACCCATAAAATGTCAGTCGCAATTCCCTGACAATAATCAAAACACGGAGAAAAAGAATATGAAAAAGTTTTCGACAAAACAAATCGCCTTTTGCGGGCTGATTGCCGCACTGTACGTAGTATTTACGTGGATCCTGGGAGAGTTCGGATACGGACCCATCCAATTCCGCATTTCGGAATGTATGACCGTGCTTCCTTACTGCTTCCCCGTAGCGACGGCAGGACTTACGGTGGGGTGCTTTTTAGCGAATCTGATGAGCACCGCGGGACCGTTGGACCTGATTTTGGGAACCCTTGCAACACTGTTGGGATGCTTGGGAACACAGCTTTGTCGAAAAAAGAATCTTTGGTGGCTGGCGCCGTTACCGCCTGTCCTTTCCAACGCAACCATTATAGGAATTATGCTGACCATCTACAGCGAAACAAGGACCCTTCCGTACTTTTTGATTATGGCAGCCCAAGTGGGGTTGAGCGAGCTTATTTGCTGCTACGGATTAGGTCTTGGATTACTGTTGATTCTTCGGCATTATCAAAAAAAGAGAAACAGAGGGGTTAAGCTATGAAAATCAAAAAGGCTGTCATTCTCGCCGCAGGCCTGGGGACTCGGATGTTACCTGCAACGAAATCGGTTCCGAAGGAATTGATTCCCATTGTGGATAAACCCGCCCTACAGTATCTGGTGGAAGAGATCAAGGCTTCGGGGATTGACGACATTATGATTATCATTTCCCGCGGGAAAACGCTGATCGAGGACCACTTTGATTACGCGCCCGAATTGGAGGAGCGCCTTCGCACGGGCGGTCCCGCAAAGGAGCCGATGCTGAAACAGGTTCGCAAAATTGCGGAAATGGCGGACATCGTATACGCCCGTCAAAAGGAAATGCTCGGCACGGGACACGCTTTGTTGCTTGCGAAAAATTTCGTAGGAAACGAGCCCTTTGCCCTTTTATACGGGGATGACGTGATTATGAACGAAGGAACCCCCGTAGTCGGTCAGCTGACCGAGGTATACGAGGCCTACGGAAAGAACGTAGTAGGGGTGCAAGAGGTCCCCGAAGAGCTGGTAATGAAATATTGCACGCTGGACGTCAAACAGGTGAAGGACCGTCTTTACGACGTTTCCGATATGATTGAAAAGCCGAAAAAGGAGGAGATCATTTCCTGCTTCTCAATTCTCGGCCGCATCGTGCTTACCCCCGAGGTTTTTGATTATCTGGACAAAACTCCCTATGCTGACAATGGAGAGTTGCAGCTGACCGACACGATGAAGCTGATGGCAAACGACGGCAAGATGATGGCGGTAGATTTTGAAGGAAAGCGCTACGATATGGGCAATAAGCTCGGCGTTATGCAAGCGCAGGTGGAAACGGCGCTGAAGCATCCCGAAATCGGCGAAGATTTCCGCGCATATCTGAAGGAATTTGCAAAAACACTGTAACACGAAAAAACACCCACAAGAATCAAGCTTGTGGGTGTTTTTATATCCAAGATACCGTTCACGGCTCCGTATTCGGGCAGGTACGACGTCGAGAGACGAGCGTCGGAAGAGAAGTGTCCGAATCACTCCTGATCTTTGGATTTCAACGCAAAGGTGATGGATGAGGCAAATTGGTCGCCGTCGATGGTGATGGAAAATTCCGCTCCGAGCTGCTCGGCAAAGGATTTTGCAATGGCAAGGCCCAGACCGCTCCCCTCTCCCGTACGGGAGGGATCGCCGCGTACAAACTGCTCGGAAATCTCCTCGGCGGAAAAGTTCATTTCGTACGACGAGGTATTCTTCACCGTAACCGTCGCCCGATCCTGCGTTCGGGAAAGGAGCACGAAGATGCGGGTTCCCGCAAGAGAATATTTCAGTGCATTGTCCAGCATATTCTGGAGGATACGGTAGATTTTATTCCCGTTGGAGCAGATCGGCGCCGTTCCCTGTCCCGAAAGGCGGACGGTCTTCCCTGTCGAAGCTGCGGAGTCGGAGAGATCCGCTACCAGCTGTCGCGCCAAGAGGAACAGGTCGAGATCCTCCATCGGAACGTCCTCGGCGCCGCTGTTTGCCTTGGAAAGGGCAAATACGTCAGACACGAGGTGGTTGAGGCGGTTGGATTTTTGGGTCAGGATCTTAACGTAATCCCGTGCCTGCTCAGTTAACTCCACCTTGGAAAGCAGGTCAAGATAGCCGATAATGGAGGTAAGAGGCGTGCGAAGATCGTGAGACACGTTGGTAATCAGGTTCACACGGGAACGCTCGGCGGAGATCTGACTGCGCAAGGTGGAATCAAAGCCATCCCCGACGCTGCGTAGCTGATCCTCATATTGGGAGAAGATATTCCCCTCTGGGATGTCGGCGCGATACGAAAGATTTCCGTTCTGCAGCTCGGTGATATGATCCAAAAGGCGATTCAGAGAACGAAGATCTTGATAGCACCCGAACAGGTACATCACAACCAAGGAAAGGGACGCGAGAATCAGAATGATCTGCAAAACGATCCAATAGCGATTAACGGCCGAGGCGATAAAGCAACCGATCAGCAGGGCCTCCAAAAGCAAAAACACTATTGTTCGCAGAGTAAACGTAACGGAGTAGCGGTAACGGCTGAAGTAACGCTTGTCCGCCCTGCGACGCAGGGTCAAAAAGGGCTTGTTACAGATCCACCATAAAAAGGAGCCGCGAATCAAACGCTCTTCCTTGGTGAAGCGGATCAGAGAGATGACCGATAAGAGCAGGGTCAGGACTAAAACCGTGAAAAGAACGGAATAAGCAAAATACACCGACCGGTTGCTTCCGAAATTAAACAGAGAAAACAGGTTTTGGAACCAACGAAGGTAAGAAATATCCAAAATCTGGATCAGAAGCAAAATCGAGCCGACTCCCGCAAGAACGATCAGCTCGGTAAAGACCCGAGGACCGTCGGTGGCTTTTTTTCGCGGCTTTCCCCAGCTGACTGCCAAAACAAGATAAATCATCGGCAGTGCCGCGGTGGCAAGAAGAATTATGAACAAAAGTGCGCGATTTTTCGCCGTGGTCCAAACCGAGTATTGGTCGTTGATCCAATCGGAATCAGGGACGAGGATTGCCCCCGCATCGCAGGAAAACACGGTGAGAGACACGGTTTTCGTTAAGTCGTAGGGCTCCCAGGAAAAATCCTCCCAATGGGAAAAGCTGTCAGTTTGGGTATAATTGGTATCCAGCAAGTAGCAGGGACCGCTGCGATAGACGGCCAAGGTCTTCGCGTGGCTGAAATCCAACCCCTCCAAAAGAGGAATATCGGTCAGCACCGTACCGTCGGCGCAAAAGTAATAATGAAACGCACCGTCGATGGCGCCGCCCTCAAGATCTACGGCGGAGACCTTGCGGCCGGAATAGACCTGCCGCGCCAGGGAAATCATTTCCTCCGAGGCATCCGCAAGACGACGGTTATAGGTTTCGGTATTACGAAAATCGGTGTAGGTGAAAATTTCGCTCATTCCCGCGTTATCGTTGGCATACACGTAGCACAGGGCGGCGAAAAACAACAGCAAGGCACAGAGAACCAGCGCAAAGGCGCGGATCCATCGGGAACGCAGAAACGCCACGGTTCCCCTCCTCTCTTTCCGAAAAGGCTTTTATTTTTCCAGCTTGTAGCCGATCCCCCAGATTACCTTGAGATAGCGAGGCTCCTTGGGGTCTATTTCTATTTTTTCCCGAATCCGACGAATGTGGACGGTTACGGTATTCTCCACGGCGTGGGCGTCTTCCTTCCACACGGCACGGT
This sequence comes from Clostridia bacterium, assembly GCA_017623895.1. GTDB lineage: Bacteria > Bacillota > Clostridia > Oscillospirales > UBA644 > RGIG995. The sequence goes on along the minus strand of JAGAOB010000023.1, from coordinate 1,719 downwards.
AAATTTCCTCGGCGGAATAAACCTTACCCGGAGTGCGCATAAACAACTCCATAATGCCCCATTCGGTGGAGGTAAGCTTTACGGGACGCTCGTCCACGAAAAATTCCCGCGATTCCAAATCCATACGAAGTCCGCCCACCGCAAGACCGTTATTGGATTCAGATTCGGCGGAAGCACCGAAGCGGAAATAGCGGCGGAGCTGAGACCCCACGCGGGCAAGCAATTCCATCGGGTTGTAAGGCTTTGCGATATAATCGTCCGCCCCTACGTTCAGGCCGAGGATCTTGTCACTGTCCTCGGTACGGGCTGAAAGGATGATAATGGGAATATTCTTGCTTTTGCGAATCTGCATTACGGCGGAAAACCCGTCCATACGGGGCATCATCAAATCCATAAGGATGAGATGGACCTTATTTTGAGACAATACCTCCAACGCTTCCATACCGTCGCAGGCTTTGAGAACGGAGTACCCTTCCAATTCCAGCAATTTCGTGATGGCGGATAAAATTTCCGGATCGTCGTCCACGACCAGGATCGTTGCATTGAGTTCGGAAGTTTCCATCCAAAGCCTCCCTCTCCGACGATAGCGTCGGAATATAATATATTCTATATTATATCACACCCGAAGAGGAATGTCAAGTAAGGAAAAGGGGGACAGCATCAGGCAGAGGCGTAGCGTGCTCGGCAAGAAAAGAACGGTCAAGAAAGGAGACCGATCCGTATTCCAGCATCGTCAAGGTCAAGCGATCGAAGCGAACGGGAGAAGTATAAAATTCATACCAAAGGTAGTATTTTCCGTTCCAACGGTAGATCTCGGCACAGAGATCGGGATCCCGTAAAAAGGCGCTGCGGCTGTCGAGAAGCCCGTCAAGATCGGCAAATTCAATGACCTGTGAATACACGCGAAACGCCTCACTTTCCGTGGGAAGAGAAAAATACAGCAGCAATTCCCCCGCCGCGTTTTCCACCGCGCGCACAGTGACGCTTCCCGACTCCGTCACTCCCTCCCGCAGGCAAACCAAAATTGCCATCTGTTCACAAAACCTGCGGGTACGCAGATCGGAGAAGGACATCGTGGCGTAACGGATTCCGAACGCCGATTGATCGGAGGAATTCAGAATGACGAGAATTTCATTTCTCGACGTTTTCTCCATTTGCACAGAAAACTCCTCCCTTAAATGTCTTACTCCATTATATTTTTGAAGTCGCTTTTTTGACAAAGTCTTGACAAAGGGCGAAGAATGTGTTATCATCATAGATAGATTACGAAAAGGAACGTATTACAAGGATTTCAGCCATAAAAAGCTCCTGTAACGTCATCATAGATAGATTGCGAAAAGGAACGCGTTATGAAAATTTTAGCTATTGAAAGCTCCTGTGACGAAACCGCCGCCGCCTTGGTAGAGGACGGACGCAGGATCATAAGCAACCAGGTCGTTTCCCAAATCCCCATCCACGAACGCTACGGCGGGGTAGTACCCGAAATCGCGTCGCGGTGCCATATCGAAGCCATTGAGCCCCTGGTAGAACGAGCACTGCAGGGGCAGATCCCCAATGCGGTCGCGGTGACCTACGCTCCCGGTCTGATCGGAGCCTTGCTCGTGGGAGTAAATTATGCAAAAAGCCTTGCCTACACCCTGGGAGTTCCCTTGATTCCCGTACATCATCTGCGGGGTCACGTTGCATCAAACTATCTGTCGCATCCCGATCTCAAGCCTC
>JAGAOB010000022.1 GCA_017623895.1 Clostridia bacterium | reverse complement strand
TTTATCGCTGATATTATGCTGTTTTACCTTGTCCGATTAGCAAGTAATTAGCAAGGACGATTGAATTAGGGCAAAGGTAATATTACTACAGATTACTCCGAAATTACTTACGGTGTTCTCTCGTGTTATTCTATTTCATATTCAACGGAGTTAATCACTAAACAATTATCATCTTTCCAATGAATCTGCATATTTTCAAATTCTCCCCACTCACCGAAATAAACTCGTTGAGGTTTCTTTTCAATTTTGAAAAGAATTAAGTTGATTCCGCTTTTCTTATAAACATCAACTAGGGTATCTCCACCAAGGGCGCCTTGGTCGCTGTCAATAACTTGAGCGTAGTATTTTCCACTCGGAGATTCAACAGTTTGTACAACTGTGTTTTGACCAATGTTGCCAAAAATCAAGGCAATAAAACTGAAGAAACCAATCGGCAAAATCATTAGTGCAGACAAAACCAATGTGACAACTTTGAGTGTCAAGGGTTTTCCGTATTTAACCGTTAAGTAACAGCAACAACCTGCAGAAAGCAATACGCTTGCTATTACCCAAATTTGCGGACACTCAAAAATATAAAACACAGCGTTGATTAAAGATAATGGCGTTATAATAGCCAGTAGAATCTGTACCATTTTGCTTTCAAGTTGGTTTTTGAAAACAAGGTCGAGTATAACAATACAAACTGATAATACAGCAATAGCGATTGCAAAAGCCGAAACACTGATAAGCTCAAAGCTATATCCGAAACACGCCGTTATTATTACGCCTGCAGGATACAGTATTGTCAGTGAAAATAGTAAGCATATCAAAATTGATATTGCTTTTTTCATACATATCACCTTAACTCTTTCCCCAACATCTTTGCGTATTGATTTGAGAGTGTCTTGGATAAGGTGCAAAATACAACCGTCAACAATATGCCGATTCCGTTGAGAAGTAATAATGCGTGTAGAATTTCTAAAACATTAGCAAAATCATTTCCTGCAAATAGGTCGATAAGATTCATTTCATAATGGAATCCAGACCATATATAAGCGCATAGTGTAGCACCAAGTGTTGCAATTAAAGAATAATTGGAAAAACTTTTTCTGTTTTTATAGACTTTTACAAAATACCAGTTTGCCAAAGAAAGCATAAATCCGGTTGCCGGAATAACGAGATTCAATGCCCAAAAGCCATTTCCAAAACCCGATGGTGTTCTTGCCTCTAATGCAACGCCGAGCGTAATCAGCGCAAACGAAAGGAACAACAAAACCGACTGTAAAACAGAAGCCTTCCAATCATTGAGCTTACTAAATGTTTTTGGTGATTCCGAAACAGTAACAATATCGGAGGGCGATTTCATATCTTCAAGAAGTTTCTTGCAATCGTCGCAATCTCTAATATGTTCTTCAACAATCTTTTCGCTTTCCTCGCTGCAACATCCGTCAATGTACAGTGGGATCAAATCTTTAACAATATTACAATTCATATCGTTACCTCATTCTTTCTGATAGTTTTTGTTTGGCACGGTAAAATGTAACTCGTGCCCAACTTTCACTTTTTCCGAAGATCGAGCTAATGTCTTTTAGCGAGAAACCGCCAAACACAGAAAGCATAAAAACTTCTTTATACGGCTCTTCTAATTCGTGCAAGTAATGTAGTGCTTTTTTGGAAAGTTCTTTTTGAACAAAGGCATCTTCTATGCTTACATCGCTGCTTGCCACTTCGAGATCGTCGATAGAATCTTTTTTCTTTTGTTCGTTATACCACGCAAAATATGTATTCTTTGCGATTTGGCACAGCCACACGGAAGCCTTTTCCTTGTTTTTAAGAGAAGCATAGTTCATATATGCACGAAAAAAGGTTTCTTGTGTCAACTCTTCGGATAGCGTAATATCCCGTGTCATTTTCATAAGATATTTGAAAATGAATTCTCGGTTTTCATTGAAAAGCTTTTCAAAATCAGTCACATTTTCACCGTCCTTTCAACTATTAGATTTGGAAACTCACAAAACGTTACAAAAATTATAACATATTTTCTTCAAAAATTTAAAAAGTCTATGGATGTAACATACGCCTGCTCAAATTAGCAGAATTTTGCTAAAATTTGATTAGCAGACAATTAGCAAAACGGAGATTTTCTGATAATTTCCAGCTAATCGGAATAAGTTAAATGTTTGAATTTGTTTTACTCTCCCAAAACAAGAAAATTCACTCAAGAAAATGAGCAATCAAAGAAAAGCAAAAGTGCCGAAAACGTTGTGTTTACGGCACTTTCTGGCACCCCCAACGGGAATCGAACCCATAACTAGCCCTTAGGAGGGGCTTGTTATATCCATTTAACTATGAGGGCATAACGAAGGGGCAATGGAAAATTGCCCCTTTTTTTCAGTCCTTTAGGCGAAGGGCTATCGCTTCCTTGATCAGTTGTACTGCGTTGTCAACCCCTCCGATTTTGGAGACGTTGACGCACAGATCGTAATTCTCAAGGTTGTTCCAACGGTTTCCCGTGTGGAAATTGTAATAGTTTCCGCGGATTTTGTCCTTTTTCTTGATGACGTCCGCCGCTTGCTCCGGAGAAAGGTCTCCTCGCGCGGCAATGCGTGCCTTGCGGTCTTCCATTTCTGCTTGAATGAAGATCCGTAGTACGTTTGGCTCGTCCCAAAGAAGATAGTCCGCACATCTTCCGATGAATACGCAGGAGGTCTCTGCCGCAGTTTTTCGGATGAAGCTCGCCTGTGCCTTATAAATTCGGTCGTTCAGGGAATCCTCCGTCCAGTTTAGAAATTGTGCCGCGGCGGCGTGAGGCGAAAGAACCATCGAGTACAGGAAACTTCCCGCCGTCTTTTCCTCCTCCTGCGCCATAACGTGCTCACACATTCCGCTTTCCTTTGCGGCCTGTGTTACCAATTCTTTATCATAGTATTGGATGCCCAACTCTTGTGCCAGGCGGTATCCGATTTCGCTGCCGCCCGATCCGAATTGACGGGCGATGGTGATGATGAATTTTTTGTTCATAGCGGATCCTTTCCGCATCAATCTTGATTATTTTCGGTAAATCTCCAGGAATCTTCACACATTTCTTCGATTCCCATCGTTGCTTTCCAACCCAATTCCTCAAAGGATTTCGCAGGGTCGGCGTAGCAGGTGGGAATATCTCCGGGGCGTCGGGGATCGATGACGTAGGGGATCTTCTTCCCGCAAGCCTTTTCGTATGCTTTAATGATGTCAAGAACGCTGTATCCTTTGCCCGTTCCCAGATTGTACACGTTGACTCCCGTACAGGTCATCGCCTTTTCCATTGCCTTCACGTGGCCCATCGCCAAATCAACGACGTGAATATAGTCACGAACGCCCGTTCCGTCGGGGGTGGGATAATCGTTTCCGAACACGTGAACCGCTTCGTATTTTCCGCAGGCAACGCGGGCAACGTAAGGCACCAAATTGTTGGGGATCCCGTTGGGATTTTCGCCGATCATACCGCTTTTGTGGGCACCGATGGGGTTAAAGTAACGAAGCAGAACCACGCTCCAATCGGGATTTGCGGTCACAACGTCCTGTAGGATCTGCTCAATCATCAGCTTCGTTGTTCCGTAGGGGTTTGTCGTAGAGAGGGGGAAATCCTCCTTGATGGGAACCGTTTTGGGATTTCCGTAAACGGTGGCAGAGGAGGAGAACAGCATTTTTTTACAGCCGTATTTTTTCATCGCCTCGCAAAGAACGATGGTTCCCATCAAATTGTTGTAATAATACATCAAGGGCTTTTGTACCGATTCCCCTACGGCCTTATCGCCCGCAAAGTGAAGTACGGCGTCAATCTGATTTTCAGCAAAGATGCGATCCATTGCTTCCCGATCGCACATATCCGCTTCGTAAAATTTGAAATCCTTACCCGTGATCTTGCGAATCTTATCCAACGCATCGGGCTTGGAATTACTGAAATTGTCCATAATAACAATTTCATAATTCCGTTCAAGCAATTCTACGCAGGTGTGACTTCCGATGTAACCTGCGCCTCCGGTAACCAAAATCATAGTAATTCTCCTATTCGTATATCAAAATGTGGTTCGCAAATTTAATCTTTATTCTTCCGATGACGGCGTCCGCTGTAGAGGCTTGCCTTTGCCTGCTCTGCTTCCTCCTCGCGCTGCTGCTCCTCGATCCGTCTGCGGCGGAGTGCCCGACGCTTTTTTCTTTGAAGATAAGAGACGAGGAAGAGCAATGCGGCAATCAGAATGATTCCGCCTGCGATGCAGAGCAGGATCAGCAGGATCGTTCCGATTACCTTCCAAAGCTTTGCCCAAAAGGAAAGAGGTACGAGCTTTTCCCCTCCGGGGGTGGCCTCTAATTTTACGTCTTCCGTTTCAATTTCCAAAATGACCGTGCCCAATACCACAGTATTGTTTTGTCCGTCCTTTGCCGAAACGGTGAGTCGAAGATTCGTTTCTCCCTCGGTTACGTGATTCGGAAGAGAGGATACGGTCATCGTCCCTTCTTGAAAATCGACGCTCGTAGATAGGAACGTTCCTTCTGGGATGGATACGGTGATCCTGCGGACGATGATTCCGTTTCTCATCACGGGGATCTCGGTGGGTGCAAGAAGTGTCGTGGGAACGGGAACGTTCCGAAACGCGGAAAAGGCGTACTCAAACAACGCAACGGTTTCCTCGTATCGTTGCTTTGACGTTTCTGCGTCAAGGATCACGCAGATCAGCGTTCTTCCGTCTTGTTTCGCCGCGGAGACGAGATTGTAGCCCGATTTGCTGTTCCATCCCGTTTTTCCGCCTACGGCGTTTTCGTATTTCACGTTCATATCGCTGTTCTTCATCAGAAGGCACAGCGTGGTAAAGGAACGGCTCGTAGCGTTTTCATTGGTCCCTTCCATCGTGTAGGAGACCTGACCAAAAACAGATCGGAAGGTCTCGTTTTCCAATGCACTCTTTGTCAAAAGGGCCAAATCCTGCGCCGTGGTATAATTGTTTTCTGCATAGGCTCCGTCGGCGTTTGCAAAAGAAGAATTTACTCCGCCCAGCTCCTTCATCCGAAGATTCATCGCCTCCGCGAAATCTCCTTCCGTCCCGCTGACGGCCGCTGCAATGGTCTTTGCAGCGTCAGAGGCCGAGGCAAGCATCGTGGCGTAAAACAAATCCTTCATTTTGACCGTTTCGTTCGCCGCAAGGGAGATATGGGTTCCTTCTCGGTCAACGCTGTCCACCGTTTCCTTCGTTACCGTTACCGTTTCTTCTCCCATACCGGATTCGATCCCCAAAAGCACGGTCAGAATTTGTGCCGTGTCTGCAGGGGAAAGCTTTTCCGTCATATTCTTTTGGTACAGAACGGCACCCGTATCTGCATCCATAACGATTGCGGCCTCGGATGTGATTTGAGGCTCAATCTGAGGAGAGTCCGTGGCGTCGTTGTTTTGCTGCTCTGCCGAGGCAGGGAAGCAAAGCAGCGTCCCTGCGAGGACCAGCGAAAGCAGAAGTGAAAAAAATCGTTTCATTTTGTATACCCGTTTCTTCTTTTTGACCGTTTATATCTCTAAAGGATATTATACATTATTCCGCCAAAAATGTCAAGTACATTTTTTCGGAATATCAGCTCGTTTGAAATCATAGATTTCAGTAGAAATACGATTGGAGGACTCACGGTTATGGATGAACTTCGCCAACGGGTGCTGACCCTTGCTTCTTATATTTCGGAAAACGGAGCCACGGTGCGTGACGCCGCAAAACGATTCGGCGTTTCAAAGTCCACGGTACATAAAGACGTGACCTGCAGACTGAAGGAATATAACAGGGGAATGTACGAGCAGGTGAGGGACGTATTGGAGCGCAACAAATCGGAGCGGCATCTTCGCGGAGGCTTTGCAACGAGAGAAAAATACCGCATTTTGCAAGAAATACAAGGAAAGACCCCTTGACAATCGGTCGGGAAGCGTGCTATAATACCCCTGAATTCGATAACAGAGGGGTATTTGTTTATGCTGACGGAATATTCTCGCTTTGACGGTGTTGTAGCGCCGATTCTCGTAGTGTCGTCCGAGATGGAGGTTGTTTACGCAAATCCTTACGCAAGACGCACGTTTCCCGTTTTGGCTTCTTCCGAATCCTTGCGTTCCAGGTATGGAGAGGACGAACTGCGGGCGGTACTAACGTCCTTGCAACAAGGACAACCCGAAACACTTAAATATGACGAAATGTTGCATTTATCACTTTTGTTTGAGCCCGAGCTCGGGGCAGACGGCAAATTTCGGTACGCCTATGTTTTCCTTGTTTCGCAGACGTCCGATCCGAAAGATATTTTTCCCATACTCTCCGACGGAGAGCTACTTCGTTATATGAAGAATTATATTGCCGACCCGATGAATTTTGTACATCGTCAATTTCGGTTGATGGAACGGATGATGCGGGAGGGCGATTATGAAAAGAGCCTGCAGATCTTTTATTTAATTCGGCGCCGGCTGTTGCGAATGAGCGTCTTCTTCGCTCGCATCTCCGATTGCGTTCCCGAGAAGACAGAATCGGGTGTGGTTTCCGATGCCGTATCGGCTTTGCTTGATTGCAGTCAACATTTTAAGATTATGAAGTACAAGCCCTCCAAGCCCTGTTACCTCCACGTTCCTCGGGAGTCTCAGATTCTGATGTATACGGACATTCTGACCAATTTGTATTTCCGACAGAAAGACCCCTCAGTTTCCGTATCCACCGCTTGTGATTCTCAGTGGGTTACCATTACCTTCGTTTCGGGTCCGTTGGATATCCCCATCGACACACCCGTCGAGGAGGATGCGGACGGAATCGATATCGGAATGTTCTCGGTTCGTCGCCGCGTAGAGATGGCGGAGGGACAGCTTACGGTGGAGCAACGGACGAATGGGAACGTGGCGGTTACCCTGAAATTCCCTGCCTTGAACCTGCTTATAGCAGAAGCCGTCGTGGAAGATCCCGCAGGGAGAATCATCTCCGAGACAGAATCTTTTGCTTTGGAGTATTTGGATTCGATCTCTCGAAATTTCTCGTGATCAACCTCGTCTTTTTTGTTGAATCCGAACACAGTCTGTGAAATATAAGATATAGCGGAACAGAGGCGCCTGCCCATACCCAGACCGAAAGGGGAAAGAGCGTATGCAGGAGCTTCAGTGGCAGGATTGCGCCCAGGGAGGCAAGGATCGGGCGGAGCACACCCTCCCGAAGGGGAAATCGGATGCCGCAGGTCTTTCGCAATGATAAAAAAGAAAGTGCAAAATTGAAAAACGATCCTACGCAGAACAACGAAACGTATCCGATAATCCCTGTTTTCGGGATGAAAAGCCACGCACCCGCCGTTTGGAACAGTGCGTCTGCCAGGTTGATCTTCATTGTGGTCAGTTGACGGTTATATCCCTTCATTACGCCGTCGATGACGCGGTCTGCGTACAAGATCGGAACGAGGGGTGCAAGATAGATCAAATAGGTTCCGCAGGTGGAATCGTGGTAGATTGACATTCCCAATTCGCGACCAAAAAGCAATGCGAATGTTCCGATGAATACCCCGTAGGATAACGTGTATTTTAAGATGGATTGCGTTGTCTTTATGTTGCTTTCTGAATGGCCCAAAGCGTTTTCTGCAGTGATTTCGGGAACCAACAATTTTGAAACGACGGCAAGAAAGCTTGCAGGGAAGATCAGAATGGGCAGCGCCATCCCCTCGAACTTTCCCATCGCGGCTAAGGTTTGCTCCGGCGTCAATCCCGAGGCTTCAAGCCCGCGAGGAACGAGAATGCTCTCAACCATTCCGATTCCCGATCGCAAATATCCGCTAAACGCGCAGGGAAGCGCGATTTTTACGATTTCTGCAAACAATCCGCGATTTGCACTTTTCGCGGAATGGATTCCCATATTTTTCTTTCGAAGATAGAGAAGGTACCCGAATAGGCAGGACAGCGTTTCTCCGATAGCCATTCCCGCAACCATAGCGCAAAGGGCCGCTTGGGGTCCCTCATCCAGATATAATGCAAACAGCAGGATGGTCGCCCCAATTTTGGACAGATCCTCCGTTACCTGAAGAACGGTGGAATATCCTGCGCTGCGCAAGGATAAAAAGAATCCCTGCAGAGCGTTTGCCGCCGATAAAAAGGGAAGTCCAAAGGACAAGATCTTTAACGGGATTTCCGCTTCGGGAAAGGAAAGCCAACGGGTGGCAATCAGCTCTGCCGAAAAAAACAAAAGAAGGAACGCGCCAATTCCGAAAAATGCCCCGTACATCAGACAACGGTTCAAGACGGACTCAATACTTCGGTCTTTTCGAGCCAAGGTCTCGGAGCAGAGCCTTGTGGATGCAACGTAGACCCCGGAGGACGCCAAGGTGCAGGCGGGATAATAGACCGATAACACCAGCTGTAAAAGGCCCATCACCTCCGAGCCCGCCCGATTGGACGCGTATGCGCGGAACAGAATGCCCACCGTGCTCATTACAAGAGACACCGCGCAGACGGCGATTGCGTTTTTGACAAACTCTTTTTTCACCATACCTACCACCGAAAGAATGGTATGCTTTTCCCTTGTTTGAATATGCCATCAATCCATTGACCGCTTGGAAAACCCGTCACCAGACGGGTTTTTGTATTGACAAAATTTTTGTTCTGTGGTATAATGAAGAAAATATATATTTATAATATTAAAGCGTCGATTTTCGCATATTTTCTCCTTCGCGTGAATATCTTTCACCGAAGGAGTGATAGCGTATGAAAGAGAGTCTCTGCGGACGGTCGGAGCTGCCGCCCATTGAATTGGCGGGGAATTCCCGTATCCTTGTGGGAGCCTGCGACGGCATTCTGGAGTATGAGCCGGAAACGGTGAAGCTTCGGGCAGGAAAGCGACTTGTTCGTATTAACGGCAGGTGCTTAGACCTTTGCAACCTTTCCGAAAGCACTGTGGTGATACGCGGAACGGTGATTTCCGTGGAATTTGAGGGCTGAGCGATGACGTTTTTGTGGAGTTGGCTTCGCTGGCTTTTCGGATACGCGGTTTTGGAGATTCAGGGCGCTTACGGTGAACGGTTTATCACTCTCTGTATGAAAAACGAGATCGACCTTTGGGAGATCCGTCGGGTCTGTCCCGGAATTATTCGGGTTAAAACCTTTCTTTTTTCCAAAAAACGCTTCGACGTCTTGGCAAGAAAAAGCGGAGTTACGCTGGAATATAAAGAGGAAATCGGGTTGCCCGTTACCTTGAAGCGATACCGCCTGCGCATCGGACTTTTTCTCGGGATCGGGCTGTACTTGCTTTTGTTGCTTCTGTTTTCCCGTATCGTTTGGTCGGTGGAGATCCCTAACGTTAACCCCGTGCAGGAAAAACGGATTCGCTCGGTTTTGCTGGACGAGGGGTTTGGCATCGGATCCTTTATCCCGTGGGTGGATTACAAGAATCTCCGCTATCAGTTAATGCTGAAAGAAGATGATATTTCCTTCGTTTCCGTGAATATGAACGGTTGCCGTGCGATGGTCGAAGTTCGTTTTTCGGAAACGGCGCCCCCTTCCGTGGATGACGGAACTCCCTGTAATATCGTGGCTTCCAGAGACGGACAAATCGTATCGATGCTGGTGCAAACGGGGATGCGTTATGCAAAAAAAGGGCAGACCGTACAAAAGGGAGATCTTCTGGTAGGCGGAATTATGGATACCCGATTGGGGTATTACGTAGTCCACGCTAAGGCAAAAATTTTGGCAAGAGTCACCGATGTTCAAAGCCAGACCGAGTCTCTCACCCGCAGGATTTCACAACGCACGGGTCGACGCGTGATTCGACGGGAGTGGCGGTTTTTCGATAAAACCGTAAACGCGACCCCTTGGTTTTCTTGCCCTTACGATGAATACGACGTGGTTACCGAAACTAAATACCTCTCCTTTGGTGACGGAGAGAACGTGCCCATTGCGTTGACCGAAACCTATTATTACGAGACGTATTCCCAAGAGGAAAGCATCACGCCCGAGGAAGCGGAGGAGCTTGCCCGTGCACGCCTCGACGAGATCGACCGACTTCGGTTTTACGGTGTGGAGGTGGAGTCGGTCAACGAGACCGTTTCCGTGACCGACAGGTCCGTTACCGTTACCCGCGTGCGAAGCGTGATTACCGATATTTGTGAAGATAAAACTTTTTATTTCGAAGATTAAAGGATAAAAAAACGTGGAAGAAATTTTGAAATTTGAATCTCTCGATCTGCTCTCTAACCTGTTTGGTCATCTGGACGAAAATATTCGCCGTATCGAATCGGAGTTGCGGGTTTCCGTGACCAATCGAGGAGACGAACTGAAGATTTCGGGCGAGGCAGAAAACGTTGCCGATGCCAAAAAGGTAATCGAATTGCTTTCCGATCTTGCGCAAAAAGGAGAATTGATCGACGGGCAGACCGTGGCGTATTTTATTCTCTCCGTTCGGGAGGGAAAGGAAGAGTCTCTTTCCGATTTGGGGGGAGACTGTATCTGCATTACGTCCCGAGGAAAGCCCGTAAAGCCCAAGACCTTGGGGCAAAAGGAGTACGTTTCTGCCATTCGCTCCAACACCATCACCCTCGGCGTCGGACCTGCGGGTACGGGGAAAACCTATCTTGCCGACGCTATGGCGGTTACGGCGTTACGAAATAAGCTGGTAGATCGGATCGTGTTGACCCGCCCTGCGGTGGAAGCAGGAGAAAAGCTGGGCTTTTTGCCCGGGGATCTGCAGGACAAGGTAGACCCTTATCTGCGGCCGTTGCACGACGCGTTGTTTGATTTCCTTGGCGTGGATACGTATCAAAGCTATCTGGAAAAAAATATCATCGAGGTAGCCCCCCTTGCTTATATGCGGGGACGCACGCTGGATGATTCGTTCATCATTTTGGACGAAGCCCAAAATACTACCTGCGAGCAAATGAAAATGTTTCTGACCCGTCTTGGATTCCGTTCCAAAATCGTCATTACGGGAGATATCACCCAGATTGATCTGCCCGACGGCAAGCAAAGCGGTCTGAAGCAGGCAATGAGGGTCCTGGAAAGCATTGATGATATCTCCATTCAAACGCTTTCCCCCAAGGACGTAGTCCGCCACGCGCTGGTACAGAAGATCATTCGTGCCTACGATGTTTTTTCCGAGAAGCAATCCAATTCGGACAATCTCCGAAAAAAATAATATAAGTCAGTGTTGTGTCAACATCCATTCGGACAAGCTCTGAAGAAAATAATATGAATCAATGTCGTGTCAACATCCATTCGGACAAGCTCCGAAAGAAATGAGTGCGTTATGAGCCATTGTTACGTCAGCATTACCAACCAACAGCGCAAGGAACGAACCCCCAAAGCATTGAAGGATCTGATTCGTTCCGTCGTCAACGCCGTTCTGGATTACGAGGGCGTTACGGCAGAATGTGAAATGTCGGTCCTTTTGGTGGACGATAAGAAAATTTGGGAATTGAATCGGACCTTCCGCGACGTGGACCGTCCCACCGACGTGTTGTCCTTTCCGTCGGGAGAATATCCCGCCGAGAACGGTACGGAGTTCATTTACGTAGGGGATATGGCACTTTCCTTGGAGCGTGCAAGAAAGCAGGCTCGGGAGTACGGCCATACATACGAGCGCGAGGTGGCGTTTCTTACTGCCCACTCGGTGCTGCACTGTCTGGGCTACGATCACGTTGACGGGCCTGAGCAAGAGAAAGAAATGTTTTCTCGCCAGGAAGCGATTCTTCAGGGAATGGGGTTACACCGATGATTCAGATGTTCAAAGGGATCGCCCGATCCTTTTCTTATGCGTTTCAGGGCTTGTTCTGTACGATTCGCGAAGAGCGGAATTTTCGGATCCATTTGGTCGCCGTCTGCTTTGTCACGATTCTTTCGATTCTCTATAAGGTGACCGAAGGACAAGCCGTAATGCTTACCGTCACGTGTTGCTCGGTGTTATCCTTAGAATTGATCAACACCGCAGTAGAGAAGGCGGTGGATCTTGCTACGTCCCAACGCTGTGACGGAGCAAAAAAGGCGAAGGACGCCTCTGCTACGGCGGTGCTCGTTTCCGCCGTTTCCGCTGTTTTTGTTGCAATCTTCATTTTTCGCGATCCTGCCCATTGGGCGTTCGTCTTCGAAAATATAAAAACTCCCGCGGGATTGGTTCTCTCAATTTTATTCGTCATTCTTTCCCTGTTTTTCGTTCGGGGAAGACCCCGCAGCTGATTTTCAAGCGGGAATTTGTCCGTAAGCAATTCTGGCAATTCTCTTCAAATGATTTCTTTTGATATTACACCCGAACTAATTTTTTTGAGAGGTATTTTATGAAAACCGCATTCGTTTCTATTATCGGACGCACCAACGTGGGAAAATCCACCTTGCTGAATGCCATATTGGGAGAGAAGATCTCTATTATTTCCGATAAGCCCCAAACCACCCGAAGCCGTATCGTTGGGGTTTATAATGCGCAAGACGTACAGATCGCGTTCCTTGACACGCCCGGATTTCATCGCCCAGAAAACAAGCTTGGCGCACGGATGATCGAGGTCGCCGAGGAATCCATCGGCGATGTGGATCTGATTCTTTTCGTTGCCGAATGTCGGCCCCCTGCCGCGATGGAGCGAGAGGTCATCAAAAAGATCCATGTCTCCGGACTTCCTTGCATCCTTGTGTTGAATAAAATTGACAAGATCCGTAAGGATGAGATCCTTAAGGTGATTTCTGCCTATGCAGAATTGCACGAATTTGATTCCATCGTTCCCATCAGTGCTCTGCAGCGGGACGGAGTAAAGATCGTATTGGATGAAATTTTGAAGCACATGGAGGAATCTCCCGTCGTCTATTATCCCACCGATGCCGCCACCGATCGTTCCGAACGGTATCTGGCAAGCGAATTGGTGCGGGAAAAGCTGTTGCGTAATCTTCGGGAAGAGGTTCCTCACGGCACTGCCGTGGAAACGGTTTTGTTTAAGGACCGCGAGGACGGAAATCTTACGGAGATCTACGTCAACATCATCTGTGAACGGGAATCTCACAAGGGTATTATTATCGGCAAGCAAGGCACGATGTTGAAAAAGATTGCCACCGAGGCTCGGGGCGAGATCGAAGCGATGCTTGGACGTAAGGTGTATCTGGAATGTCGCGTCAAGGTAAAGGAAGATTGGCGCAACAACGAATCTCTGATCAACGAATACAACGAGTTTTAAGGAGCAGACCTCTATGGAAGTGTCTACCGACGGCATTGTCCTGAAAGCACGGCCTTACGGTGAGCGGGATATGATCTTGACGCTTCTGACTCCCGAGCACGGCAGGATTACCGTCCTTGCCCGTTCTGTGGGGAAGAACAAGAAGCAATCGGTGTTGTATGCCCAAAATTTCGTCTTTTCTCATTTCGTTCTTTTTAAGGGCAAGGGAATGTACGTGGTCAATTCCGCCGACGTACACGAAGCGTTTTATGGGCTTCGTCAAGACCTTTCTCGTCTTGCCTTGGCACAGTATTTTGTCGACGTTGCCGCGAAAAGCGGAGCGGAGACCGATGCCGCCGCGCTATGCTCTCTGCTTCTTAATTCTCTCTATCTGTTAAGCTCTACCGATCTCGACGAACGGCTGATCAAGCTGGTCTACGAAACGAAATATTGCATCATCGAGGGCGTTTTCCCCGAGGTTACCTGCGCCCGCTGCGGGAAGCAACCGGCCAAGTGGTCCTTTCGGGATGGATTCTGCTGCGAGGAATGCGGAAACGGTTATCCCATAACCCAAGGAATGATTTCCGCCCTGCGGCACATTTCCCAAAATGAGGGAAAAAAGGCGTACTTATTTTCGATGAATGACGATTCCGTACACTATTTATCCAAGCTTTTGTCCGATTACGTTTCCTTTGTCACCGATACGGACTTCCTGTCCCTTGAATACTACCGTTCGCTTCGAATTACACTCTGAAAGGCTCTCTGATTATGGACGAACTGATTCCTCTGGAATATCATAAGATTCTCGACCGTCTTGCGGTTCACGCGGTTTCCGATCCGGGAAAGGAAATGTGTCGCGGATTGAAGCCCTATAATACCTGCAAGGACGCACAAAAGGCCTTGGAGCAGACCGATGCCGCGATGCAGATTCTACAGCGGTACGGTGCTCCCTCCTTTTCTGATTTGAAAAATATCGTATCCTCGGCCCGTCGCGCGCAAAACGGCGCGACTCTTGCCATTTCAGAGCTGATCGCTATTGCAGATCTGTTGCGTATCGTGCGGGGACTGCGGGAAAACAGACCCTCGGAAAGTGGAGCCTTGACCGAATCCTTCGATATTCTCGTTTCCGATGTGTCCTTGGAAAACAGTATTCATTCCGCGTTTCCCTCTCCCGAGGAGGTCTCCGATGGGGCTTCTTCGGCATTGCGGGATATCCGCAGAAAACAATCTGCCGCCCGTGCCAGGATCCGTAACGTTCTGGACGGTTATCTCCGTTCGGCGGGACAATATCTGCAGGATGCCATCGTTACCATCCGCAACGATCGTTACGTATTGCCTGTCCGCGCCGAATGTCGCAACGACGTCCCCGGGCTGGTTCACGATACCTCCTCAAGCGGAGCTACGGTTTTTATTGAGCCGATGGCAGTCGTCAACGCGAACAATGAAATTGCGGTTCTCGTCGCAGAGGAGCGTCGGGAGATCGATAAGATTTTGATGTCCTTTTCCCAACAAGTGGGAGATCGTGCCGATTGGTTGGTTTGTGACTTTAATACCGTTTGTTTCTTTGATTTTTGCTTTGCAAAAGCTCGATACGCTACGGAAATATCCGCCTTTTTGCCCAATCTTACGGAGGACGGTATCACGCTACTGACCGCCGCACGCCATCCTCTAATCTCCAAGGATACCGTGGTTCCTATCGATATTTCCATTGGGAAGGACTATTCCGTTCTCATCGTTACAGGTCCGAATACGGGAGGAAAGACCGTTTCCCTGAAAACCTTGGGGCTTGCCTGTCTGATGGCAAAGTCGGGCTTGTTTGTCTGCGCGAAGGAAGGATCCTGCGTTGCGTTTTATGACCGTATCTTTGCAGACATCGGAGACGAACAGAGTATCGAGCAATCCCTGTCTACGTTTTCTGCTCATATGACGCATATCATATCGATTTTGGGACAGATCACGGACCGTTCCTTGGTTCTTTTGGATGAATTGGGAAGCGGTACAGACCCCTCCGAGGGGGCGGCGCTTGCGATGTCCATTATTGAGTCCATTCAATCGATGGGTGCAAAGGTGATGTGTACCACCCATTACGCGGAGCTGAAGCTCTATGCACTGCAGACTCCCGACGTGGAAAATGCCTCCTGTGAGTTTGACGTTTCTACCCTGCGGCCTACGTATCGCCTGATCACGGGGATCCCCGGAAAATCCAACGCGTTTGCTATCGTACAAAAGCTGGGAATGGACGACCTTGTCATTGAGGGAGCAAAGTACCATCTCGATCACGAAACTGTCAAGCTGGAACGGGTTCTGGCAGATCTGGAAACCACCCGAAAAACGTTGGAATATGACAAAAAACAGGCGGAAGAGCTTCGTTTTGAAGCGCAGTGCGCCTTAAATCGCGCAAAGGCAGAGCGGGCCGAATTGGAGGCTCAAGCCCAAGCTCGGCTGGATGAGGCAAAGCGAAAGGCGGCCGACATCGTGGATCAGACACGGCGGGACACCGACCGTTTGCTGGACGAGATCGACGAATTGCGTAAAGAAAAGGATCGGGCAGATTTTCGGGAACGTGTTGGCGCCGTCAAAAAATCCACCGCTCAAGCCTTGGATCAAATGGAGTCCGCGGTTACCCCCAAAAAAGAGAAAAAGCCCTTACCCCGCCCCTTACGCGTGGGCGATACGGTAAAGGTTCTGTCCTTGGGCAAGCAAGCCACGGTTTTAGCGCTTCCCGACAATAAAAAACAGGTTTCCGTTCAAGTGGGTATTATTAAAATGAAAATAAAGCTGGACGATCTGGAATTGGTGGAGCAAAAAACAAAGGTTCCGCAGGCACCCCAAGGAAAATCGGTCTATTCACTGAACCGTGATACCCGCGACGTTTCCAACGAGATCGATATTCGAGGGATGAGTATTCTTGAAGCAGAGCCTGTCGTCGAAGGCTTTCTCGACCGCTGCCGTATGACGGGGCTTACTACCGTCAGTATTATTCACGGAAAAGGAACGGGAACGTTACGCCAAGGCGTTCATTCGATGCTTCGCAAGGATAAATCCGTGGAATCCTTCCGCCTCGGCGTGTATGGTGAGGGGGAGACGGGGGTTACCATCGTTACCCTGAAGCAGGGATGAAGCACGCTTCCTTTACCGCCGCCGCTTCTCTTTGCATCGCGGCACTCTTTCTCTGGTCATTTCCCAACGCCTTTATCCCTGTCGTATCGGTTTTGATTGTGTTTGTCCTTCTCTTCGTCGTTCTGTTTCTTCGCTTTCGCAATATTTGGTTGAGGGATCTGTTGTTTTCCCTTAGTTGCTTGCTGGTTTCCTCGTTGCTTCTGTGGTTTCCCGTCTCGGATTATTATGATACACAGGCAGTATACGACGGGTCTACCGTCACCGCTACGGTGACGCTTACCGAAGACCCCGTTCTGACGTCTACGGGGATGTATCGCTATACCGTCCGTCCCGATTCGTCGTTGTTCTCTCAAAGGTTTATCTTCTTCAGTCCGATGTATTCCGCAGATGGTGGAGACGAGCTGACCGCTTCGTTCACCTTTTCGAAGCCCACGGACGAATATGCCTATGAAAATCTGTCCGAGGGCGTGGCCTTTACCGCACATCTCAACACCCTGCCCGAGGATGTGGAAGTTGTCCACGATGAGTCGGCTCTGCTTTCTGTCTCTCAAAAAATGCGGCGTTATGTCAGGAAAACCTTCCTTCGCTTTATTGGAGACTCGGAAGGCGGCTTTATGACGGCGGTTCTGACGGGAAACAAGGAAGCCCTTTCGGGAAACGATTATTCGGTGCTGAAGCATACGGGAATGCTGCATATCGTTGCCGTATCGGGCTTACACGTTTCGATTTTTGTTACCTTCGTTTTGTTCTTCCTCAAAAAGCTTCGCAATCTTCGGCTGAAGATCCTTCTTTCGGTCTTGTCTTTGGGGATCATTCTTCTCTTTTCGGGGATTACGGCTTCGGTCCTGCGTGCCGTTATTATGAACCTCATCGTTTTCGGTGGAGAATGGTTCAGTGCAAGGACCGATCCGTTGAATCGATTGGGTATTGCCGCCGCGGTTATTTTGTTCGCGGAGCCATACGCCGTGTTTTCTTTGGCGTTTCAGTTGTCTTTTTCTGCAACCCTTGGGATTCTTTTGTTTTCCCAACCCTTTACGCAAAGCGTCCTTCAATGGCTCTTCGTCCGTTGCCACGTAATCTGCGGGAGAGTGCTTCGAAACCTGATCTCGCTGTTTTGTGTTTCCGTTGCCGCGTTTTTATTTACCCTTCCCTTGCTTTGGCTTCGCCTGGATACCTATTCGGTATGGTCCCTGTACCTTTCTCCCGCGATTTTGCCCGTGCTTCAAATCTGCTTTTTTGCAGCCTTGCTTTTACTGATCTTGTCGCTGTTTCCGTTTCTTTCTTCGGTTTGCGCCGTCCTTGGATTTTTTATTCGATATGGGGTGAATTTTATGACCTACCTTTCTTCCTTTGCCGTTTCTGTGATGGATATGGTGGAATCCGTCCCGAATGCACTTAAATGGCTAATTGCGGGAGTATTTCTGATCCTTGCAGGACTTTTGTACTTTCTTCCCATCAAAAAAACGTCCAAAAAGAATCGAAGGATGATAAAACGGGGGTTTGCCTTAGTCCTGCTTATCATCTCCCTTCTTACGGTATATCAGGCGTCGGAATCCCTTTCCTCTCGCCTCTCTGTTGGAGAGGCTGCTCCCGCAACGGGGGTGCTGCAAACGGCATTTCTTGACGTAGGGCAAGGGAATTGCGTTGTCTCCATTCTGAATGAAGAGGCTTACGTTGTGGATTGCGGCGGAACGAAAAAGGCGGGCATCGTTGCCTCCGATTATCTTACTGCCGCGGGAATCGAAACGGTTAAATTTGTTCTGATCTCCCATCTTCACGACGATCACGCCAACGGGTTAAAGGATCTTTGTGCCGAAAAAGAGGTGCTGGAAATCATCATTCCTTATACGGAGGGTGATGCGGGACTGTATGCCCAGATCGTAACGCTTGCTGCAGAGGAAGATGCAACGTTGACTGTAGTTGAAGAAGATACCCGACGTACCTTGGGTGGTTCTACTCTTCATCTTTTGTCGAAGCATTTGGATCCGACCTCCGACGACCAGAATGAAAATTCCATCGTAGGAATCTCCGAATACGGAAACTATCGAGGAATGTTTACGGGTGATATCACCTCGCGGGCGGAAAAGCGCTTGGTTTCTGCGTACGGCAGTGCCTTAAATTGTGACGTTCTTTCCGTGCCTCATCACGGATCTAAATCCTCGTCCTGCGACAGCTTTTTGGTTGCGTGTTCTCCCATCTACGCCGTGGTATCCGTCGGATCGAAGAATTCCTACGGACACCCCACCCAGGAAGCCTTGGGGCGTCTTTCAAAGGTTGGTGCCATCATTCTTCGTACCGATGAATCGTCTACGGTAACCGTCCGCACCGACGGAGAAAAAATGGAGGTACTGTCTGCCAATGAGTCTTGAACGGTTAACGCAGGATATTCAAAGCAGGAGCTTTCGCCGTTTGTACTATTTTTGCGGAAGTGAGCCTTATCTGAAGCGGTTTTATCTGCAGTCGTTGATCACTGCGATTCTGCCCGACAACACGGATACCGATCTGCACCGCTACGAAGGAAAGACCCTGCCGTCGGAGTCCTTTTCCGAGGAGCTTTGGCTTTGTCCTATGGGCGAGTACAAAGTTCTATTGATTTCGGATCTTCCCGCTTCTTCTGCGGTTGCAGAGTTTTTGGCGGGGGAGGATTGCGAGATTCCCGAGGATACGGTGGTTATTATTTATCAGCAAACCGAGTCTCCCGATGCCCGTACCAAATCCTTTCAGGACTTGAAAGCCCGCGTGAAGCGGGACGGTCTTTATTTGGAGATTAAAACGGTGGATGACGCCACGCTCGCTCGATGGGTCACCCAGCAGTTTCGTCGGAGAGGTTGTTCCATTTCTTCGGAAGACGTGGCGTACTTCCTTTCCGTGGAAGAGCGGAATATGGAGTTTATGCTTACCGAGATCGAGAAGATATCAGCCTATTGCCACGGCTCCGTGACGCGGGACGCTTTGGAAATGCTGTGTGTAAAGACCGTGCAGGCACGGGCGTATGAATTGAACGATTTGATTCTGGAAAAGAAATCTGATCGCGTTTTCGAGGTCTTGAACGACCTGAGAGCCCTGCGCACCCCTCCTCAAATGATTTTGGGGTCCTTGTTCTCCTGCTTTGCCGCCCTATATAAGCTGAAGGCGTTGGAATCTTGTCCCGAATCGGTCCGTGCCGACGAAACAGGGTGTATGCCCTTTCTCGTTCGGCGATACGAGAGATTTTTGCATCAGATTCCATCGGAGCGCCTGGATGAATTGATGGAGTTTTGTTCCCAAATCGACGTCGCGTCCAAATCCTCCTCCGCGGACCCTGATCTCTTGGTTGTTCAGCTTTTAACCAAAGCGATGGAGGTTTTATGATTCACGTTGACCGCGTCATTGTAGTAGAGGGGAAATAAGATCGCATTGCCCTTTCCAAGGTCGTGGACGGTGTCATCGTGGAAACGGGCGGCTTTGGAATTTTTTCGGATGATGAAACGCTGGAAACGTTGCGCACCCTCGCAAAGGAAAAGGGCCTGATCCTTTTGACCGATTCCGATCGTTCCGGGATGGCGATCCGCAATTATCTGATTGGGGCGATCGGTCCCGAATACATTCAAAACGCTTATATTCCCGACCGCTTTGGGAAGGAAAAGCGCAAGCAGCATTTCTCTTCCGAAGGAAAGCTTGGGGTAGAAGGAATGGAAGAATCCGTTCTTTCTTCGATTTTGGAATTTGCCTCATCTCCCAAGAAGGAAACGAGAGACCCCGTTACCAATACAGACCTGTATAATGCAGGACTGCTCGGCGCTTCAGACAGCAAAAAACGCCGTGCCGCCTATCAAAATGTCCTCGGACTTCCTGCTCACCTTTCTCCCCGCAAATTTTTGGAAATTCTTAATTTACTGCGTACCCGAGAGGAATTTCTTCAGGAGACCGAAACGATTTTATAAAAAAACTCCCCTTGAATTTTTCAAGGGGAGAAATTCTTTTAGGAATTTTCTTGGTCTTCATCGTCGGCCGTCGGTTTGTCATCCTCTAAATCCGAGTTGAGTTCCGGGAATCGGGTGTCTTCAATCACGAGGCCGAATTGATCGTAGACTGTATAGTCGTATTCGCCGTTTTCGCGGTAGTAATACACGGTTTTTTCAATCAAAGACCCGTCGGGCATATAGTATTCCGAAACGATGACGCGATCCATTTCGTCATATTCGTAGCGATAATAGTCCTTTTCCTCGCCTATCTCGTCGTAGTTGGTTCGGATCGAAACGAGGCCTTTTTCGTTCAGCATATCCAATCGCAAGGGCACGTCGGAGAAATCCGTTTCCAAAACAGAGACCAGAATGTTCTTTTCATCGTAGGTGTGATGATACTTCCGATGGGTTCCGGTGGCGATGTCAAGGGAAGTTTTCAGCAGGATCTGTCCTTTGGTATCGTACGTGTATTCGTTATAGGTGATTTGTTTTCCATCCTCAAACAAGGATTCGGAAAGGACGTTCTGTTCTTGATCGAAGATTTTGTCGCAGATCGTTTTTCCCGATTTGTCGAACAGCGTTTCCTGCAGCTTCCACCCGTCGTTGTGATAAACGAACAGGAATTGCTCGTAGGTCGCTTCCGTCACGTTTTCTATAATGCGAACGGTGACAAGCCCTTTTTCGTTGAGCTGCTCGTTTAAATACGAGAGTTTGCTGCCTCGGTCATCAAAGATCGTTTCCTCCCGTTGGTTGATGCGCTGCTTTCCGTCGTATTTTGTTTTTTGCTCCAGGATGAGAATCCCATTGTCGTTGAATTTTGAAGACGAGGTTGCAAAGCCAAATTCGTTAAAGGACGTTTTTTCAATGAGAACGTTGGAGGAATTGTAGGTGTCACTTCGGGTGACAGATCCGATCTTATTGCGGGTGTATAACGTATATCGATCTACGAGGACCGCGTTTTCTGTGTTATAGACGATGGATTTGGAAACGTATCCGTCCTTGTCGTAATCGTATCCGTAGCAATAATCGATGGAGCCGTCGGTCTTCAGGGAAGTTTCCTTCGTCACTCTGCCCTTATCGTTGAATACCTTCAAAATTTGATACTTCATCGTCCCATCTCCGGTATATTTTACCTGCTTGATGGGGTTGTTGTTCAGATCGTAGTTAAAGGTTTCGTACTCGATAATCTCTGCGTTTCCATCGTAGTAAATGGTTTTGGTCAGAAGATTCTTTTCGTTGTATTGGTTTGAGGTTCTTCCTTGAATGGCATTGTTTGCATCGTATTCAGTCCGAGTCAAGAGCTGCTTTTTTGCATTATACTCGTAGGTAATACGGGAAAGAACGGTCGCACCGTCTTCCTTGTAAGCGGTTTCTTCCGTTACCAACGTTCCATCGTACTTCTTTTTGTGAGTCAAAAGCGTTCCGCTATAATACTCCGCAAGGGCAACGTCTCCCGCCTCTGTCAAGGTCAAAATCGCAGTTTCCACGCGTGCTTCTTCCAAATAGTACGTGGTCTCTGCTTGAATGGTCCCGTTTTCACTCTCGGTGTATTTTACCGAAGTAACCATCTGACCGTCCTCGTAATAGGAGGAAAGAATACGAGTTTTTCCGTCGTATTCGTGGGAGTAGTAATATTTTACGTCTCCTTCGGGGGTGTAGGCAGTTTCCTTGACGCAGTTTCCATTCTTGAATTCCGCAATTGCTTCTACCTGCCCGATGGTGCCGTATTGGGTGATTTCCTTCAGATTCCCAAAGAAAGAATATTGGTTTTCCCCGTTGTCAATGGCGATACCCATCCCAAGGTACGGATAGGTGTAATTCTTCATATTTGCATTCCGTACCCCAAAAAAGACCACCAAAAGAATCCCGATCACCGCCAATGAGGAGGAAAGGGAGATCAATATGGTCTTACGTGTTTTGGCCCGCCTTTTCCGCGTTTTTTCGTCAATTACGGGACGCGTCGGATTTTTTCCGCGGCGTCCTCCGGGGGACGGCGGAGTCTGAGGCTTTGTATCGGGGGTGACTCGTTCGAACTTAATGGTGCCGCCCGCAATTTCCGCTTCGGTTTTTGCTCCCAGATCATCGTCGGGCACTTCAACGTCATCAAAATCGGGGATGGCAAATTGCCCAAGATCAATCTTCTCTTGGGATGCGTTTTTTTCTTCCTTCAGTTTTTGCAATTCCTCAAGAAATTTCGGATCCATACCCTTCATCCTTTCAGGAAAACAATCGTTGTGCATTATAATCGAATTTATTATAGCACATTTTTTTCGGAAAAGCAACCTTTTTTCGGAAATTGAAAGAATTTCTTGACAAATGAATGCTTTTTCTGATATAATTAAGTCAAATACCGATATGGAGAGGATGGTACTATGAAACGTATTTTCGGTACGGTATGGTTTCGCATCGCAGCGCTTGCCCTTACGGTACTTTTGCAAATCGGTATCTACGTTGCGTTGTTTTTGTTCTTTTCCGATTACGGAAGCTGGTTTTTGCTGTTCTGTACGATACTCTCCGCTATTGCGGTGATGCGCATCGTTTTGAAGGACGGATGTCCCGAATACAAGATCGCGTGGATTATCCCTATTTTGGTTTTTCCCGTGTTTGGAGGAGGGCTGTATCTCATCTTCGGACACAAGGTTTTGAGTAAGCGGGCACGTCGTCGCATTTCAGTGATTTCAAAGCGGCTCAACGAAGATCGGTGGGAGAAAAATTCCTCCGTAGAGCAGTTGGAGAAGGTCAGTTCCGCGGCAGCGTTTCAAGCGCGTTATCTTGAAAATCACGCAAGCGCCACGCTATACGACGAGACCGATGTACAGTATTTCCCTGTGGGAGAATTGATGTTTGAATCCTTGCTCGACGATCTGAAATCTGCAAAGCAATTCATCTTTCTTGAGTATTTCATTATAAGCGAAGGGGAGATGTGGTCCAAGATTCTCTCGATTCTGGAGGAAAAAGCACGGGAGGGTGTGGACGTTCGATTGATGTACGATGATTTGGGATGCGTATTCCTTCTTCCCGGAGACTTTCCTCAACAGATGGAGAAAAAGGGAATTCGTTGTTGTCCCTTTAATCGGTTTCGTCATATTTTTAACTCTCGTTTCAATAATAGAGATCATCGCAAGATTTGCGTTATCGACGGAAACATCGGTTATACGGGGGGAATTAATCTTTCCGACGAATACATCAATCGCGTCAAAAAACACGGTCATTGGAAGGACACCGCCGTTCGTCTTCGGGGAAACGGTGTTTTCGGCTTAACGAGAATGTTTCTGTCCGTTTGGGAATTCTACCGTGGGGATTTTTCCGATTTCTCCCAATATGCACCCACGCAGAAGGTTTGCGCGGAGGGATATGTGCAGCCCTTCGGTTCTTCTCCCGATTCCCCCGAAACCGTGGGGGAGAATATGTATATTAATTTCTTGAATAAAGCGCAAAAATACGTTTACATTACGACCCCTTACCTGATCATCGACAGCAATATGATCAAAGCCCTTACCGTTTCCGCGAAGGCAGGGATCGACGTTCGGATTATTACTCCCGGCATCCCCGATAAGAAGGTAGTTTACTTTCTTACCCGTTCGTACTATCCCGTATTGCTGGAGGCAGGGGTTAAAATTTACGAATATACCCCAGGCTTTATTCACGCGAAATCCGCTGTTTCCGACGATAATACCGCGGTGGTAGGGACGATTAATTTAGACTACCGTAGCCTTTATCTGCATCAGGAATGTGCCGTGTGGATGTATGGAACGGAATGTGTAAAGGATATTCGGGACGACTTTTTGAAAACCCAGGCAAAATGTCTTCAGGTCACTGCCAACAGCATTCGACGAATTCCTGCCTGGAAGCGGATGTTTCTCGCTTTTCTTCGTATTTTTGCTCCGTTAATGTAATAAAGAAGCGTCGGAAAATTCCGACGCTTCTGTTTTTATAAAGTCAATCGTCTGCACCTAAAAATTTCTTTACCTTATCGGCAAAGGAGCTCTTTTTTTCGTAGGTGCGTTTGTTTTCGATGGCATCAAATTCCTTCAGCAATTCCTTTTGTCGGGAATTGAGATTTTTCGGTGTTTCCACTACGATGCGCAGGTACAGATTTCCCTTTCCTTTGGAATTCAGATAGGGGACACCCTTTCCCTTCAGGTTCAATACCGTTCCGCTTTGGATTCCCGTCTCCACCTTTTGCACCGTCTTCGTACCGTCGGGCAGGGGGACTTCAATTTCGCAGCCCAATGCAGCCTGCGGGAAGGTAACGGGAAAATCGCAGAACAAATCAAAGTTTTTCCGTTCAAATATCGCGTGGGGACGGACGGAAACGGAGATGTTCAGGTCTCCCGCAGGGCCGCCCTTGATACCCGCACATCCTTGTCCGTTCAACGTAATGACCTGTCCGTTTGCAATGCCTGCGGGGATGTTTACCGTAATGGTTCTTTGCTTTCGTTCCTGCCCTGTTCCGTTACAGTTTTTGCAGGGTGTTTTAATGATTTTCCCCGTTCCGTAGCAGTTGGTGCAGGTTCGCTCGCTTTGCATTGCGCCGAACATCGTCTGTTGAACCGTTCGGACGCGTCCCGTTCCGCGACAGGTAGGACAGGTTTCTGCCGTCGTTCCCTTTGCGGCACCCGTTCCGTTACACTCACTGCAGTTTTCCTTTCGGGTGATGGTTACGGACTTTTTGCATCCGAACAGTGCCTCTTCAAAGGTTAGTGTCAGCTTCGTATCCACGTCGTCGCCGGGGATTGCCGATGAGCGCCTGCGGGAAGAACCTCCACCACCAAAGAAATTTCCGAATACGTCGCCGAAAATGTCGCCAAGGTCTACGTTTGTATAAGCTCCGCCGTAGCCCCCGTAGCCGCCGCCTGCGCCGGCTCCGAAATTTGGGTCAACGCCCGCATGCCCGAATTGGTCGTATCGGGACCGCTTTTCCGTATCGGACAGCACCTCGTACGCCTCGTTGACTTCCTTGAATTTCTGCTCCGCTTCTTTGTGTCCCGGATTGAGGTCGGGGTGGTACTTTTTTGCCATTTGGCGGTAGGCCCGCTTCAGCTCGTCTGCGCTTGCGGTTTTTTCTACCCCAAGTACCTCGTAAAAATCACGTTTGTCAGCCATTGTGTTCCTCTTACATAACATATCAAGGGGAACGATCTCCCCTTGATATGCGGTTTTTTATGAATTAGTCGTTGTCGTCAACCTTGAAGTCGTCCACGGTAACGTTTCCGTCTGCGGCGGCTCCGTCTGCGGCTGCACCGTCGGGGGCAACATTGCCTTGAGGCTGTTGCTGAGCGTAGATCTTTTCTGCAATCTTATAGAATCTTTGTTGCAGCTCTTCGGTTTCTTTTTTGATCGTCTCGGTATCGTTGCCCTTGACGGCCTGCTTCAAAGTTTCGATTTGTTCGTTGACAGGTGCTTTGTCCGCATCGTTCAGCTTGTCGCCCATATCGTTCATCGATTTTTCGCATTGATAGATCATTTGATCTGCGTTGTTGCGGATCTCGACCTCTTCCCGACGCTTCTTGTCTTCTTCTGCGAATTTTTCTGCGTCCTGAACGGCCTTTTCCACGTCTTCCTTGGACATATTGGTGGA